>NZ_JAYMEI010000001.1:0-399302 GCF_037029365.1 Leeuwenhoekiella sp. CH_XMU1409-2
GCGGCTTGCCCTATGACCCAAATTATGCGACAAAATTGAACTAAATACTCTTGGATTTTAACTCAGTTCTTTGTTGTGTACAGTAATTTTTAACAGCAATCCCAATAAAAATATGCTTTTGAAAAGTCCTTTTTAATTAGGTTTTCTTCGTTTATAAAAATATGTCCAAGTCCACTATCTCCAAACATTATATGGTCATCGACATCTATTTGTAAAACTTGTATATCATCTCTTTGGTCAGCATTATAATCTCTTGGGTCAGATTGAGTAAATTCCGCATATCCGCCAATTTTATGTCCCATTGCATTAAAATATTCTCCAAATACCTTCTCTTGTTCTTCATTCAAGTTTTCAGTAAAATCCCAATAGTCATCTCCGTCAAAAAGATAATCGAATTGAGAATCTTCAGAACCTCCTTTGTCAATTCCTTTCTCAAAAGATAGTTGATGAAGTTTATAAACTGGCATCTCATCGTAATCTTTTTCAGTGATAAATGAAAAATCAGTAATTGGTTCTTTACTTAATTCCTCTATTGAATGATAAATTATAGCAAAGTCTTCTTGATACCAATCCGTTGGCGACAAAAACAGTTGAAGGATTCCATTTTTTGGAAATGCTTTTAATTCCGGAATTTGTTCGAAATTGAGTTGAGCAACCATTACCATTGAATTTCCATTTTCATCTTTTGGATACTCTTTGTCTTTTGGAAAGAATGGCTTTCCAAGGAATTTACTTTCTTTTAAATCCAAATTGTCCTCAAGAAGTTTTTCTTTCCTTGGTTTTGCTTTTATACGTACAAATTCTCGTTCGTATTTTTTTAAGTCAGATTCAAATTTCTTTAAAAATTCAGGAATCATTAATGTTCGTTTTTATTGTACACAACGGGTTTGTATAACAATCAGTTGCGGATTGTTTGAAAACTAAGATAGCTAAAATTCCCGACTTTTATGCTTGCGCGGTTGTGTCCGCAAGACACAAAGCCGCAATTGTTGTTATACGTTGTTATGCTACGTTTTTATCACGTCTTTTATTTCAGGTTTTGTCGCAACTACCAATGAAACTATTGTATTGTTATATTTCATAGCACAAACCAAAAATAGAGGTTCTATAATGCTTTTGTCAAGCTTTTCTAATTTTTCATTTTCGAAATTATAATAAGTCAGTTTATATTCAAAAACATTGGCATTTCCAGATTTTTCCCATTGTCCCATATTCTCTATTTCGGTCAAAAACTCAAAACCTAAATCAAGTTTTTTTTTATCGTGTCCATCTGAATACACATCTAATAAATACTCACTAGTAATTGGTTGATTAGTTGCGAGATGATAGATTCCTTTAAAGTTCTTTTTATGTAGCTTATCTAAAATTATTCTATCAAATGAAATTTCCGCTCCATTGTTTCCAAAAGTAAGTCTGTTGTTAAGCTCTTTTTTGTTTGACAGTATATTGCTAACTGCTCTTCTTGTTAATTCAGATTTATGCAGTTCTCCGTCATTTAAAATTCCTATTACATCTCTCAATTTATCATCAATTTTAGCATATTTTTGATTGCAGGAATAACAAGCAGGAACGGTTTTTCTTTGGTCTTTATATTCTTCTGGATATCCGACAAAAAACGCTTTTGCGGGAATGTGTTCTTTCGTTCTTTGCTTTTTTTCCAATGTTCGCATTGGAATTTCGCAATTATAACATTTTTTTGTCATATTTAAATGTGATTTTTCAGCAAATACTATTCAATTTCGAATTTAAAAGATGTTGCGAGTTTTTTTTAATGTAGCATAACGGTCTAGTATAAGAATAGTAGCGGATTTTTACGCACTAACTTTTCGTTTTAACACAGACCTTTTTTATTATTAATTCATTTCGTTTTAGCGATCAAACCGCTATTATTTTTATACATTGTTGTAAGCTGGCTTTTTTTCAGTTCAGCTTGGTTTTCAGCGTTGGCAAGACATACTCTTTTGCAATTTTTGGCGTAGCGTTGGCTTGAGCGAATTGCAAATGTGTATGGCTTATGCGTTGGCTTCTTCCACAATATTTATTTCTTCTTCTGTCAATCCGTACAATTCATAAACCATTTGGTCTATTTCTTTGTCCGTTTTATCAATTTCTGTTTTTAATTCCTCTGCCTTTTGTTTCTGTTCTTTAAAATACTGCATCCATTCAGCTTCTTCACTTAATGAGATTTTATTGTATTCCGTTTCGTTTTCTTTAGCAGACTTTTTACGGGCTTTTTCTAACTCCTTTAAAAAATCTCCAAATTGATTTTCATACCAATTTGACAATTTTCCTGATAATTTAATTAAATCAAATTTCGATTTAAGTAAGTTATTAAAGGAATTTATATGTTTTAGAAAAGTTCTATTTGTTTGCAACATTTTAATCGACAAGTCATTTAGAACTTCTGTCTCATTTGATATTGGAAACCTTATTTGTTTTAAGTAATCTCCTTTAACAGCAAGATTTAAAAACTTTGTTGCAAAAAGGTAATTAAGTAGTTTAGAATTTAGAATAGCTAAAAAGTAATATGTACTAATATTTTCAGATGTAGGTGTCAAGAAAATTATGCTTTCCATACCATAAATCCCTGAATCATCAATTGTCGCTACTAATCTTGTTTTAAGGCTCTCATTTCTTGTTCTTTGCAATAATATTTTTGGATTTTTGTCTAATTCAGCTTTTTCTCTTGGCCATTGAAGAGAATACCAAGGAATTACACCTCTAATACATTCTCGTCTTTTTTCTAACTTTTCTTTAAATTGTTCAAGCCATTTTTTGGTTAAAGGATAATTATCAATATCAGTATCTCCATCTATATAAAGTATTCTTTTTGAATCATCCTTGATTTTCCATTTACCTATATCTCTACCTAAAACGATTGGAACCAATAAGCTTTCTTCAATATTTGCATTTTTTATATCTTCTTTATTTTCAAAGATGTAGGATTTATTATTTCCGGTTACGATGCCTTGGAACACTTTGAAATAATCTTCTACTTTATGAAATTTCTCATTGAATAGTTTATTGAATAGCTCGTCATTACCGCTTGAACTAATACTTATTGCATTTTGATATTTGGTAAAATAGTCAGTTTCTACAATACTTGACTTATGAATATTAAAGTCTAAAGCATCAGTCAACTTTATATTTTCTACACCTTTTTTATTAATTGTTAGAATAACTGTATCAACTGTTGCATCTGCAAAAACTTTACCGCCTGTATAACATACTTCGGAAAGCCATTTATTATTAAGTAACCTTTCTCTGATTAATTTGTAAGAAAGATTATTTAAAACAATGGAAGGAATAATGAAAGAAACTATACCATTTTTTGTTAGTCTATCTGTGGCCAAATCAAGAAATAAAATAAACAAATCACTTCTTTTGTAAAAAGTTTCAAAGGTGTTCTTATAAAAGTCTTTTTCAAGTTTTGGTATTAATTCGACATTCACATAAGGTGGATTTCCAATAATTACATCAAAACCACCTTCGTCAAAAACTTCTGGAAATTCTTTTTGCCAATTAAAAGCCTTATCTCCTGCAACAGTTGGGTCGTCAATTAAACTGTTACCACATTTTATATTGTTGTTTAAAGAAGTCAGTTTTCTGCCTTTTTGGGCAGTTCGTAACCAAAGCGAAAGTTTGGCAATTTCAACACTTTCTTCGTTGATGTCAACTCCATAAATGTTGTTTTCTAAAATCGCATTTTCAACTTCGCTCAATACCATTGCATCTCCAAACAATTTGGCTTGTAATTCGTCAATGTATTGATGTTCTGCAATTAGAAATTCTAACGCTTGGTTTAAAAAAGCTCCACTTCCACAAGCTGGGTCGCAAATGGTAATTTGTAGCAACCATTTTCTGTAATCTTCTAATTTTTGAGATAACTTTTTTAAGGTCGCTTTTTGTCGGCCTTTACGTTCTTTTTCGTATTCAGCTTCTTGAATGTCAAGTTCGGTTTTCTTTTCCTCGCAAAGTTTGCCAACCGTATTATCTACAATGTATTTGGTAATATATTTTGGTGTGTAGAAAACACCATCTTTTTTACGTTTGGTTTTACTTTGTTCAGATGCAACTCCTTGAATCTCTGCTTGTATTTCATCAATATCGTTTAACGAATGTTCAAAGATGTGTCCGAGGATGTTAACGCTTACTTCACTTTCAAAATCGTAGTTGCTTAAATTAACTGTGTGTTTGTAAAGTAAATCGTCATTGATTTTGATGTTATCTAAAATCTCATCTGGTGCAAAAAGTCCACCATTGTAAGCAAAAATATCGTGCTGTTGTCCTTTGTGTCCTGTGTTCATATAACCGAAATACTTTTTAAATCGGTCGTACAAAGGAAAATACTCGTCATATTTATCTCGTAAATCAGTCCATTGGTTTACGATAGAACGAATTGAATTTGGTGGAAGTAGCAATCTATCTTCTGCAAAAAAGATAAATAGAAAACGGTCAAGTAATTTCTGCGTTTTCTTGAATAATG
The DNA here is from genome assembly GCF_037029365.1 of Leeuwenhoekiella sp. CH_XMU1409-2. Classification (NCBI taxonomy): domain Bacteria; kingdom Pseudomonadati; phylum Bacteroidota; class Flavobacteriia; order Flavobacteriales; family Flavobacteriaceae; genus Leeuwenhoekiella; species Leeuwenhoekiella sp. CH_XMU1409-2. The sequence goes on from NZ_JAYMEI010000001.1 coordinate 4,487, forward strand.
TTAATTTATCATATTCAGGATTTTCTTTTTGAATGGCATCAAAAATCTCGTTTCTAAATGAAGCGTAATCTTTGTATAATTTTTTGGTGACATTTTCTTCTTGAGTTAAAGATTCGTCTTTAATCTTTTTCGGAATGTCTTTTAAAAGATATTCTGATGAAAGGCAAAGCCAAAGAATGTTGAAACGTTCTTTTGAAAGCTGAAATAAATTAAATTCCTCAAAGTCAACTGCGTTGTCAATGTAAAAACGCAACTTTTCAAAGTTGGAAGTAATGACATAATTACAACCTGGTTGGTTGTTTTTATATCCAAACGCTTGCGTTTCTACTTTGCTTAAATCGGTTGTGTTTGTTCCTTTCAGTTCAATTACTCCAAGTGCTTTTTCGCCTTTTAGGATTGCTCCATCTGTTTTTTTAGAGCCTTTTATGTTTTTTAATTCTGTGGTCAGATTAAAGTCAGGCGTTGGGTTTTTGGTGTAGCCCAAAACATTCACAAAAAGGTCAATCAGAAATTCGCCTTGATATTGTTCCTCTTTCGAGTTACGAATGTTTTCTTGAATGGTCGGATTATGAAAATGGCTTGTAAATCGCTCGTATGCTTCATTAACTTTTTCGGACTCCAATCCTTTTAAATATTTGTTTAGAACAGAGTTCTGAAATAAGCTCATATATATTTTATGTTTTTTCTCAAATTTAATGTTATTCCGAGCGTTGGCAAAAAAACAATGTGTGCCTTTTTCGGCACTCTTTGTTTTGTGCGGTTGGCTCTTTTTTCAGCTTGCTTACAACTTGTTATATCAACACAAATATAGTTGATTATCAGAGTCCCTGTCGGGATATCAACACTTTTTAGTGTCGATTTGTGTTTTTTGTTATTGGCTAAAACACGCCATAAAACACAGCGTTAAACAGGTTCAACCACCGGGTTTTATACGCAATTCCTGCGTGCTTAAACCATTATTTATCCATAGTTTATCCGTTGTTTTACCATTAAACCCCAGTGTTTATGGGCAAACAATGCTTAATTAACGGATGATCTATGCTTAAAGCTGCAAGAAAACCCCTTTCAAATCCTGTTGACCAAGCAGCTGAAGCGATCTGCTTTTAAAGCGATTTTAAGCGAAAATGATATTAACGCAAGTCTTTATAAAACCAACAGCTTGTCGCTGTAAGACTTTTTCTAAAGTGCGTAGGCTTCATTGGATTAACGCGAAATAGCACCTGTATCAAGCGCTTTACGCTTAAACGAAATGGATTCGCCGGGTCGTTTTTGAGCAAGTTGACAAATACCAAATGTACTCAACTGCAACACCCTGGGATAGCCTCCGGAAACCTGACAGTCGCGCATCAACGCGATAAGGGTTCCGCTTGGGGTAAGTTGCACCGTTCCCGGTAAAACCGGCCCGGTAGTGATGCCTTTTAGCACATTATCAAAAATTTCTTCAAACGGGATCGCCATCCGGTTGCTCTTTGAACTCAGCGTAAATGACCTCTCAAAAAGCTGCTGTTGCTCCTCGGTGCTCAACAGCTCAAACTCCGGCCCGGGATAGGCTTCTATTACGGGATCCCAGAGTTGGGTATCTTCAAAATTTACGCGAGATAAGGCTTTAGCGGTTACTACTTCATCAGTAATGGCCAAAGACACCCCTTTTTCAAGCTTAGGAGCCGCTGTAATGCCGGGATACTGACTTCGGCTACCCAATACGCTTTCGGTTTGAAAACCTCCGGAAACGGCAAGATAGGCACGTAAGCCTTTATGAAGTCTGCCAAATTTGAGCACGTCACCTTTTTGTACGCGATAGCGCTTGGCTAAACTTATGGGTTGGTCGTTGAGCAAAATATCAAATTGTGCTCCGCAAACCGCAATGTAGGTTTCACTGCTAAACTCCAATACGGGACCGGTCATCAGCATTTCGAGCACGGCAGCGTTGGGATCATTATTCAGTAATAAATTGGCTTTTTCGGCAGAGAACGAATCCATCACCCCGCTTTGCGGCACACCGTACTGCGCCACGCCGTGTCTTCCGGTATCTTGAAGCGTTGTGTAAAAACCTGGTCGTAGTACGTGTATATTAGCCATGTGTCGAAGTTAATTGATAGGTTCCTGCTTGAACTTCCTGTTGAATTTCGTCATACTTTGCTTTAGAGACCGAATAAAACTGAATGCGATCTCCCGGAGTAAACGGACACGGAGGTTCGCTTTTAGGATCGAATAACGCTACCGGGCAATTCCCGATAATTTGCCATCCGGCCGGACTGCTGTTTGGGTAGATGCCGGTTTGGTTTTCAGCGATGCCCACAGCCCCTTTTAAAACCGATGCACGTGGCTCTGATTTACGTGGCATTTTGAGGCGCTCGTCCATTCCGCCGAGGTATAAAAATCCGGGTAAGAAGCCTGTAAAATAAAGCCTGTATTCCGGAGCGGTATGCAGGCTGATGAGTTCGTCAATCGTTAAGGATTTTTCCTTTGCCAACAGCTCGAGGTCGAGACCAAATTCAGCATCATAACATACCGGTACGTGATACAATTTTGAAGCGACTGCTTCCACTGGAATATTTTGAAAATCAAGTGTTTTTAAGCGTTCAAAATCACTATAAACAGATTCTATTGTTTTATTGTAATTAACTAATAGTGAATTATATGTGTTTATTATCTCAACTTCTTGTTTAACTATATTTTGCGCAATGTATTTTTTTACTGCAAGCAGAAATTTTAAATTTTCAGGCGAAATTTCAAAGTCCCATTGCAGGAGGATTGCCTGTGCTCCAAGTCTGTTTATTCTGGGTTTTACTTGCACGATACAGTAGTTTTTTTAATCTGGTTTTCGTCTAATTTTTGATTTAAAAGCTGAAGCAATTCCACTGCTTTTGGCGTGTCGCCGTGCACACAAATGGTATCAATTTTTACCTTCAAAACACCACCGTCAAGGGTCTTAATTTCGTTGCGCTGCACCATACGCAAAACGTGTTTGATCAAAGCACTTTCATCGGTGATCACCGCGTGGTCTTTTTGACGAGAGACCAAGCTTCCGTCAGGTTCGTAATTGCGGTCAGCAAAAGCTTCAAAAAGTACCTTCAGTTTTCCTGTTGCCACACGGCTCATTTCAGAATCAAAAGGTACATACACCGGGATTTCAGGATAGGCTTCAGCCAAAACTTCCGTAAGAAATTCAGCATATTCCTTTTTTTGCGCACATAGATTATACAAGGCTCCGTGTGCTTTGATATGATGCAATGATACTTGATGGTTCAAACATGCTTGATTCACACGGGCTATTTGTTCTAAAACGGAGTCTTTAAGTGCTTTGAACGAAAGCTGCATTTCCCGCCGCCCAAAATGCTCCCGATCAGGAAAAGAAGGGTGCGCTCCTACTCCAACCTTATACTGTTTTGCAAGCTGAACCACTTGATCTATAGTTTCTAGATCTCCGGCGTGACCGCCACAAGCCAGGTTGCACGAACTGATAAGCGGCATCAATGCGACTTCATTGCCGATGCCCTCGCCTAGATCACAGTTAAGATCGATACTTGTTCTCATAAAAGTCCAAAAACGCTTAGAATTGCACGCGCTCCTAATATAAGAGTTACGATCAAGATGCACACACTTATTATATTTTTCAGCTTGGAGTTTTGATAATTTCCTAAAAGCGTACTGCGATTGGCCAGCCAGATCAAGATCCCTGCGATTACCGGTAAAAGAATACCGTTTGCCACCTGCGCAAACTGAATGATCTCAATAGGTTTGATCCCAAAAGTTGCCACCCCCACGCCCAATACTAAAACGAGCATCCAAACCAATCTGAAATTTCGTGATTTAAGATCACCGCCGAGGTTGAGGCATCCTTGTGCTACATAAGCCGCTGCAAGCGGTGCTGTGATCGCTGAAGTAATTCCGGCGGCAAAGAGTCCTAATCCTATACAATACCGCGCAGCGCTGCCATAGAGCGGCTCTAAGCTTTGTGCGAGTCCGCTGGCGCCATCCACTTCTTGTCCTGTGATGGCAGCCGCAGCAATGATCACACTCATAGATACGAGTCCGCCTAAGATCACCGCGACAATGGTATCTTTTTTTGCTGCGGAAAGTTCAGATCTATCCTTCCATTTTTGATTGACTAAAGACGCGTGTAAAAACAAATTGTACGGCACTACTGTAGTTCCCACCAAAGCGACGATCATTAGAATACTTCCGTCAGGAAATTGTGGAATAAGAGCGCCTTTAAGCACCATTAGCAGCTGAGGACCTGTGAGTATCGCAGTGATCACAAAAGACAAACTCATTAAGATCACCAGAAGTAGAAAGACTTTTTCTAGCACTTTGTAATTGCCGATATACAGTAAAATGAAAGCGATAGCTCCTATAAGCAAACTGTATCCGTTTATAGCATATCCTGCAACTTCAAGAATGCCTGTGCTTCCTAAAGCCTGAAGCCCTAAAACGCCTCCGCTTATATTACCGCCTTCATAGGCTGCGTTGCCCACGACGATAGCCGCTAAAACAAGACCTAAAACCGATTTTCTCAGAATACCTGCGGGCAACTCATCACGCAGTACTTGTGATAGTCCCTTTTGCGAAACCAAACCAATACGGGAAGCGGTTTCTTGTAAAATAATGGTCGCAATGATGGATAAGGTCATCGCCCACAACAGGCTAAAACCAAACTGAATACCCGCAAGTGTACAAACAGTCACCGTCCCCGGACCGATAAATGCCGCTGCCACTAAGGCTCCCGGGCCAATGTTCTTAAAAGGATTTCGCATAAACGTTGTTAAATCCTAAATATAAAAACATCTGTTTTGATTTCGGCAAAAACCTTAGGCTAAAGTGAAAAACGTACTTTTAAGAGTCACTTAAAACCCTTAATACTATGGCTGCAGAGAACAAAAAGAAAGCACATACCGCCCTCAACTTAAACTACAATTCAGATAATGGGGTTTGGCTGCATCAGGGCAAAACCCTTCGTAAGATCGTAGGAACCGCCGGGATGCTGCTCCCTATTTTACTTTTGGCGATTTCGCTTACTTTTTTTGAACTTCCGGGTCCGTTAGAATCCATCAGTCATTATTACTACACACGTGCAGCGACCCTGTTTACGGTCATTGTGAGTCTTATAGGTATTTTTCTTATTGTCTATAGCGGCGAAGAACCTGTTGATTTTTGGGTTTCAAACCTTGCCGGTATGGCTGCTTTGTGTGTGGCTTTTTTCCCTACGAGTAATTTGGCCCAAAGCTGTTGTGATGCGGTAATGCCGTATGCGGTAACGTATTTTGACGAGTCGCAAGAAGGCTGGCGCTCGCTCTTTCACTATATCGCAGCAGCGGTATTCTTAAGTGCTTTGGCTTTTATGTCATTATTCTTATTTGTAAAATCAGACACTCCAAAAGGCAAGCGTTGTAGAGAAAAAGTGCTGCGTAATCGGGTATATCGCACCTGCGGAATCTTGATGCTTCTGGCACTATTGGTCATTGTACTGGGGCTTTTTAATATAATTCCAACCGAAACCTATGATCGCCTAAAACTCACTTTCTGGATGGAAGCGCTGGCGGTTGAAGCTTTTGGTTTTAGTTGGTTGGTAAAAGGAGAAGCCTTGATGCAAGACAAAGTAAACGAACGCAAAGCGCCATCAAGTGGCATTCTTTGAGAGTAATTGCTTTTGCTTTTATGGCAAGTTCTAGGATTTTAAACCTATTGGCGATGCCAAAAATAAAACCCGCTAAAGCTTAACCTTAGCGGGTTCTAATTAAAGTAACTATTGAAGGTTTACTTCTTTATTTCTTCAAGCTTAACTTCGTTGCCCTCTTTATCAAGAAGCATTACTTCGTCAAAGCCCATATCTTTAAATTGCTGGTACTGCGTTGCCGCATCTCCAACAACCAAATACGCCATTTTTGACTCATCAAGATATTTATTGGCTAAAGCTTTGTGCTGCTCTAAGGTCATATTCTTGATCGTTGCTTCTTCCTGCTCGATATAATTAGGATCTAGATCGTAAGCACTACGCTCTTGCAACATTCCTAAAAGCGAACCTTGTGTTTCAAAACGACGCGCATTAGACTTGATCAAAGCGTTTTTAGTAAACTCCAGATCTTCAGGAGAAATCCCTTCTTTATATTTCTGAATTTCATCTCTAAAGATCGAAACGGATTCACCGGTGGTGTTGGTTCGTACAGAAGAAGACGCGGTGAAAGTTCCCGGAATTTTACTTCCGCTAAAACCGGAACGCGCACCATAGGTATATCCTTTTTCTTCACGTAGTACCAGGTTTACGTTACCGCTGAACGATCCTCCTAATTTGTAATTCATCACCTCTGCAGGATAGAAATCTTTATCGGTACGTGGCATAGAAATGTAACCAATATTGATCACCGACTGCTTCGCGTTAGGAACATCAACAAAATAAAGCGATGCTTTATCTCTGTTGTTCTCTACCGGGAATTCCGGAATCGTCACTTCTTTAGCCTCCCAGTTCTCTTTAAGACCTTCTAAGGAAGCCAAAGCCTGACTTTCACTAATGTCTCCCACTACGTGGAAACGACTTACGCTAGGAGAAAAATAGTTGTTGTAGTAGTCTTTTAGATCTTGCATTGTGATTGCCTCAACAGACTCCACGGTTCCTGAAGTAGAATAGGCTAATGGATGGTTCTCTCCATAGAGACGCTTGCTGTACACACGGTTTGCGATCACGTTAGGATTTGCGTCAGAACGTTTGATCCCGTTAATCGTACTTGTTTTGATACGCGCAAATTCCTTCTCGTCCCAACGTGGCTCTAAAAGAATTTCCTGAACTAATTCCATAGTCGCATCAAAGTTACGCGCCAGTGTATTTCCTCTCAAAACAATAGACTCATCACCGGTATACATATTGATGCTTGCTCCAAGACGGTCTATAGCTTCTTCTAATTCTAACGGAGTTTTAGTCGCTGTACCTTCCATAAGAATGTCGCTCATCAAGTTAGCCACTCCATTTTTGTTTAGATCATCTAATAAATGACCTCCTTCGATCACAAGGCTGAAGTTTACTAGCGGAAGTTCGTCTTGAACGATACCATACACTTCCATTTCATTAGGTAATTCAGCAGTCCAGCTTTCCGGAATATTCAATTCTGGAGTCTCTCCCATAGGAGGTGCTACCGAACGGTCAAACTTAGAAGGTGTTTTCTCGATCTCAACATCTGCATCAACAATTTCGGTCTCTACATTTTCGGTGATCTCTTCTTCAACAACCTCAGCTTTTTCTGAATTTTCAGCAATAAGCTCTACTTGTCCTTTTGGTACAAAACTGGTCATTACATAAGGCTTCCCTTTTACGTATTTTTCATAAACACGCATTACATCTTCAGCAGTAACCGCCTTAATATTTTCAATATCATCCTCGATAAACCCGGGATCTCCGGTAAATACATCGTATTGTGCCAGTTGGAACGATTTTCCTAACACACTGCTGATGCCGTTATAAAAGTCAGTTTCCAGACCTGCTTTAATACGTTCGATATCTTCAGCCTTCACGCCTTCTTCTTCAAAAAGCGCAAATGCTTTATTAATTCCGGTTTCTACACTATCCAGATCAACACCAGAGTTAGCGGTAACCGAAACTCTAAATTTCCCTGCAATTTGATCAGAGCTGTTAAATGCAAACGGACGTGAAGCCAGCTCCATATCTTCTACTAGAACGCGGTATAAAGGCGCTTTCTTTCCGTCTGATAAAATTTCGCCTAAGAAATCTAAAGCATACGCATCGTCTGTATACTGCTCTACCGTAGGCCAAACCATATTCAGCTGGGGTGCTGTAGCAAAGTTGTCTTCGTGATACAAACGCTTGGTCTCGTCTAAGGTTACATTTTGAACCGGTAAAGGTTCTACTTCCTGACGCTTTTTAATTTCGCCAAAATACTTTTCTACCAATTCTTTAGTCTTGCCTTCTTCAAAATCCCCGGCAATTACAAGCGTGGCATTGTTAGGGCCGTAGAATTTATCGTAGAATTCTTTTACATCCTCTACAGTAGCGTTTTGAAGATCTTCAAGTTCACCAATCACCTGCCAGCTGTACGGGTGACCATCAGGGAATAAATTCTTGTCAATCACCCAACTGGTATGTCCGTAAGGATTGTTATCAACACGCTGACGTTTTTCATTCTGAACCACTTCTTGCTGGTTTGCAAAAGCCGATTCTGTTACGGTATTGATAAGAAAGCCCATACGATCAGACTCTAACCACAACACAGTTTCTAATGCATTGTTAGGTACTACTTCGTAATATACGGTACCATCTTGCCAGGTTCCCCCGTTTAAAGTACCACCGGCATCCTGAATGGTTTTAAAGAATTGATCTTGCGGAACGTTTTCTGATTCCTGAAAAAGCATATGCTCAAATAAGTGTGCAAATCCCGTACGCCCTTTCTTCTCACGGTTAGATCCTACGCCATACTGAATGGCTACAGATACAATAGGGTCACTCTTGTCTTGATGAAGCACAACGTTTAACCCGTTCTCGAGTTCGTACTTCTCGTAGTCGATTGATAATTTGGCTTCTGCGACATCGCCCGTATCGGTTTCTTTGTCTTCACAAGAAACAAAGGTTGCCACAAACAATGACAACATAAGCGCCATTGGTGTCCATCTCGTTTTGATCATAGATGTTAGTTTTTTGATTAATAAAAAGTTAAATACGTTCCTAACTGTTAGAAAAGACGCAATAATTGCGCCGAAGTTACAAAACTATTAGGGTTTATTTAACGAAATCAAAAAACTGATGCATATTATTCAGCGGCGTTCTCTACGCGTATTTTTTCTAGCTCTTCTTGCGTGAGTACTCTAAAGGAGAATTTATAGCCTTCATAGATGGCGATTCCGTAGAATAGAAGATCCATTGGGCTGAAGGTTTCAGAAAGCAGTTCTGGCAAATAGGCGTAGTCAAAATATAAAGCAGTCTCCAAAAGCGTAAGATCTTGAGCATTGGCTACCAACCCAAAAATACTGAATATGTTCCCAACAAATACAGCGACAAATGCAATGGCGCCTCCCCAGATCCCAAAGATCTGACTGATTCCTTTTCCAATCAATCGAATGGTAAAACCTACGCCGGCTCCTATCGCCACTGCCATATACCCGATCTGAAACTCAGTCAAAACAGTAATAGTTCCCCAGAGAATAGCTCCTATTAAACCGGCTATCAAACCACAGATCACGGCGGGAATTAAATTTTCCTGACTTTTTACATATTCCAGATCTTCTTCAGAAAGCTTTTCTCTGACCTGGCTCATCTCTAAGCCTTCGGTTTGATGAGAAACGACTTTAACCGCGGTATCTTCTTTAAAATCTATACAGGTATTTTCAAAAGAAGCTTTTTCATTGGTGAGTTTACAAAGAATACCTTCTTTCATATTCATTTCTCGGTTGAGGCATCTTTTGCAAAAAGCCAATTGCGCATCTCTGGTCATTCTGATAGTTGTTTAACGATTAGGCAACAAGTATCTTAAAAAAATTAACAGTATCAAATAATTTTAGATAATTAAGACATACTCTAAATAATATCAGAAAGGCTACCCCAACCAGCCATCTCGATCGAGGCTACGGTATTGAATAGCTTCAGTAATATGATGTGCTTGTATCTGCTCTGAAGCTTCTAAATCGGCAATGGTGCGCGAAACCTTAAGAATACGATCATAAGCCCGTGCAGAAAGGTTGAGTTTCTCCATCGCGTTTTTCAATAAGGTTTTTGAAGTCTCATCCAAAGCGCAGTGCTGCCTGATTTGTTTAACACCCATTTGCGCGTTGTAATTGATGCTTTCGATTTCGGTAAATCGGTTGGTTTGTAGTTTGCGGGCTTCGGTAACTCGCTTTCTGATTTCCACACTGCTTTCCGCTTTGCGTTCTTCAGAAAGTTTATCAAAAGACACAGGAGTCACTTCGATATGAATATCAATACGATCTAATAAAGGTCCGGAAACTTTACTCAAGTAGCGCTGCATTTCGGCAGGTGTGCTGCTCACAGGCGCACTGGGATCGTTAAAATAACCACCCGGACTGGGATTCATACTGGCGACCAGCATAAAACTACTGGGATAGGTCACCGTAAACTTAGCCCGGGAAATCGTGACTTCACGATCTTCCAGCGGTTGCCGCATCACTTCAAGAACCGTACGTTTAAATTCGGGTAATTCATCTAAAAAAAGAACCCCATTGTGCGCCAGAGAGATCTCTCCCGGTTGTGGATATGCCCCACCGCCTACCAGGGCTACGTCTGAAATCGTATGGTGCGGACTTCTAAAAGGGCGTTGTGCCATCAAGCCTAGGTTTTCACGCATTCTGCCGGAGACGCTGTGTATTTTTGTCGTTTCGAGCGCTTCACGTAAGGTCATTGGCGGTAAGATAGAAGGCAAACGCTTTGCGAGCATCGTTTTTCCCGCACCCGGCGGACCTATTAAAATAATATTATGCCCACCTGCAGCGGCAATCTCCATACACCGTTTAATCGACTCCTGCCCTTTTACATCACTAAAGTCAAACTCGGGATGCTCTAAGGCAAGAAAAAATTCGTTACGCGTGTCAACAATAGTGCGTTCTAAAGGTGCATCATTATCAAAATGCTCGATCACCTGCGCAATAGAATCTATCCCGTAAACTTCGAGATCTTTGACTATAGCTGCTTCCTTTGCATTTTGACTGGGTAACAAAAACTTTTTGAATCTTTCTTCCTGGGCTTTGATCGCGATAGGCAAAGCACCGCGAATGGGCTGCAGACTTCCGTCTAGCGAGAGTTCGCCCATAATGACATATTCCTCTAAATGTTCCGCTTTTATTTGTCCGCTTGCTACCAGAATACCAATTGCCAGAGTAAGATCGTAGGCGCTTCCCTCCTTGCGTAGATCGGCGGGAGCCATATTCAGCGTGATTTTCTTTCCGGGAATTTTAAAACCATTATTCCGAAGTGCAGCAGCAATGCGGTAATTGCTTTCTCTGATGGCATTATCAGGCAATCCCACCAAATGATACCCAATACCTTTATCAATATTTACTTCGATCGTAATTGTAGAAGCCTCAACGCCAAAAACCGCTGAACCATAAACCTTTGTAAGCATAATTTTTAAGTTGGTTTTCTAAAGAAACAATATTATTTCCAACTTTTGAAATTAGTTTACTGGTTTTTAATGGTTTAAACCCTTTTAAGAACTCCTTCAGCCCATTTTTGAGCAGGTTTCCCAAAACATTCGATCAAATCATCTACCCCCACAACACTGCCTTTGGCAAGCCTTCCTAATAGGGCGATATGTTGATGGGTGTTTCCACCTTGACTGATGATACGGCCGTCTTCTAAAGTATGTAGACCTAATTTATAACTCACGGCATCAACGCGCTTATCTTCTCTGAGATGCTCCACTAAAGGGCTACTAACTGCTTTAAGTTGCGGCGCATCGATCACCGAATTAACCATTACGTCTACGTCTACCGATTGCACTCCTTTTGTTAAGCGCCAACCTTCTTCGATCAACTGTATTTCGGGATCCTTAACAAAATCAAGATTCAGTACCTCTGCTTTTACTAAAGCTATAAGTTGCTGCACACTTTTAACCGGTGGTCCGTAAGAATAGCGTTTACTGGCTTCAATGTACTTTACCACATCTACCATCGCGTCATCCCCTAAATTCATATAGGTATAATCGTGATACAACACACTTAAAGCAAAACGCCATACCTGACCCAGACAGTAATCCAAACTAATATCGGTTTTACCGCAAGCCATATTAAGATAAAGCTCCATTGCCTCCAACGGATCTGTATTATGACTTACGAGTAAGGTATGCTCGTGCCCCGGATTCTTTATGAGTTGTAAGGTTAATGCTGAAAGTTGCTCTAAAGAAAGATCAGTAGTTCTCGCTTTGGTCTCCAATCTTTGATAAATACTACTCGTGATCTGCGCTATAGCTTCAATTAAGAACGAAGCATCTTTAATTTCAGAAGCGTTAGCTTCTGCGGTCTCTATCGCCTTGATGAGTAATTCATTTTCTTCAGGAGTAGGCTTAAACCAAGTGTCAATTGCTTCAGAAAGGGGTTTAGGTACGGGCGGTAAGCCATTTAATGAAAACGCTACCAACTCGCGCGGCGCCTCAGCTGAAGGTTTATATTCAAATTCAATGGAATTAGAAATAGGAACAAATTCACCACCAAAACCTATGCTCAAAGCTCTAACCTGATCCACCATAGACAATCCAAAACCGCGTAGCGCGATTTTCGTTTTAGGCGTAATCTCATCTGTCTCTAAAGCTCCTACAGGATAAGGATCTTTATACAGTTTTAAGTTATGTTTCTTGGCGTGTACATCCCATTCAGATAATTGCTTAGAATCATAAGTAGGCTGATGACCAATCGTGAGTACGACTTCATCTACTTTGTAGTGATCCCCTGCTTTGGTCACGATCGTACACCCCGAGGCCTCCGGCTCGATCTGTACAACTTCATGTTGATAAAGTTCCAATAATCCTGCTCCGATAAGCGCCTGCTTTAGCGTTTCAAAGCGCTCGTTTAAATAGCTTCCTATTTTGGAGCGTGAAGGAAAGTGATCCTGATCTCCTGTTGCTTCTCCTTCGTTCAGCTCCAACCATTCCTGATAACCCGGAAATTGCGGAAGATAAACTTCGTCAAAAGAAAGCGCTTTGCGGCCTGCCAAATTGTTTGACAAATTGCGCTCGTGAATATTCGACAAATTGGTAGCCACCTGATCGGGAGACCATATTTGGCCGGCTCCGGGATAGGGTGAAGCTTCAAACAGAAGCACTTGCAGCGGTTGCTGAATATCTAAGTTCTTCTTTGCAACATAAAGACTTTCGAGAGCTGCAAGTCCACGTGGCCCCACACCTACGATACCAATTTTAAACATTTTTGACACAGAAATGATTTTGGGATTATGAAGTTGAAACGATAAAGGTACGGCGTAACACTTTAGGAAGTCGTTAAGCTTAAGCCATAAGGTATTAAGCTTATCATAAATATGCCTTATTCTACCCTAAAAACAAAAGACTGAAGCGGCTTAATATCTACACGCATCCTTGCTGACTGCTCTTCTATAGTTAGCCTTGCTTCTTCTTCGCCATAAAGCTGATCTATTGCTTTGTAAGTTCCGTCATTGAGCTTCCATTGCTTGATGATATCCTGCGGAAGCTGAAGCTCAAAACCAAAAGTATCATTAGCATCAAAGTTGGTTACGATGATGAGTTTATCGGTTTCAGACCAGCGTACAAAAGAGTGCACACGGTCGTTGTACCATTCGGTATGTTGACGGTTATGCCAGTGAATATCTGCATACTCTCCCATTATCGCCGAATTCTCAAGACTGAAATTCAATAGACGTTTATAAAAATCTCTAAGTGCTAGTTCTTCTGAAGTAGATTTTCCACCATCAAAGTTTTTATCATTAACCCAACGCACCACACTGGGCACGCTTCCGTAGTCAAAAATTGAGGTACGCGTAGGATCACCAAAACCCAAATCTTCCAAAGCCGGCTCACCCAATTCCTGACCAAAATAGATCATTGTAGGCGCCTTACTGATCAATGCCGAAACAACCATCGCAGGTTTTCCTTTGTCTGCAGCTCCGGCAAAAGCATCACTAGCGATGCGTTGCTCATCGTGGTTCTCGAGAAAATGTAGCATATTGACTTCAATGTCTTCCTGGTATTTTAAAATGGGTGCAAAATGATCTGTGCTTCCGTGACCTTGCATCACATGTTTTATGGTATCATACAACTCAACTTTATCGTATAAATAATCCATTTTACCTTTAAAAATGTATTCCCGATACAGCTGCGGATTGTAAACTTCGGCCATAAGAAACGCATTGGGACGCTCCATTTTAATAGCGGCATTCATATAACTCCAAAACTCGACAGGCACCATCTCGGCCATATCATAACGAAAGCCGTCAACACCTTTAGCTATCCAAAATAAAGCGATGTCTTTAAACTGTTTCCACGAAGCCGGTACTTCTTTGCCTTCCCAAAATTCAAAGTGCTTTTTATAATCCCAATGTCCTGCATCCTCAGGCAATTCATCAAAATCCTTATGCCCATCAGGACTCACGCCATAGTTGATTTTTACGGTCTCATACCAATCGTTCTGATCAGGCTGTGCATCGCGCGAACCATTACCTGTCCATTTTGCCGGTGATTCTATAAAGTTATGATCTGCGGTTTTAACTTCTTCACCACCCAAAGGCTGATATCCGTTTTGCCATTCTGGGACTTTAAAATCTTCACCGGGAATATAATAGAAGTTGTTATGTTTAGCGTAAGCTACAGAAGTATCATCGTTTTTACCAAAGGCAATGCTGCCTTGTGGCGTATTCAGGCTTTCATATTTACGGGCAACGTGATTGGGAACGATATCTATTATCACTTTTAATCCTGCTTCATGCGTGCGGTTGATGAGGGCATCAAATTCTTCAAGACGGTTTTCCGGGTTTACGGCCATATCAGGATCTACTTGATAATAGTCTTTTACAGCATAAGGGGATCCCGCCCTACCTTTGACCACATCGGGATCATCGTTTGAAATCCCATATGGAGTATAATCGGTTATCACCGCGTGATGTGGTACACCGGTATACCAGATATGTGTAACCCCAAGATCTTTGATCTCCTGCAACGCTTTAGGAGTAAAGTCAACAAACTTTCCTACTCCATTTTCTTCAATAGTACCCCAAGGTTTATTTGTGGTGTTGGTATTCCCAAAAAGTCGGGTAAAAACATGATACACAACTTTTTTTTGGTTGGTCTTTATAGGCGTCATAGCTGATTTTTGAATTGAATTACTCTGACCGCAAGAGATCAAAATAAGTAGGAACAAGTTAACAAAGCTGTATTTAATCATGACGGAAAATTACATAATACTCTGTAATCCTATACTAGTCTGCGTTTACAAATTTAAGAATGCAATCAACCTAAAATTTTAACATAATGCTAAATCGTTTAAATAGGTGTAAAAACAAAAAAGGGGGAAAATCCCCCTTTTGTTGCTGATAGAATATAAATACTTTTATCTCGTATTAATCAATAAAGATTATTACCGTTTATAATCTAATTATTAGGGGAATTAAATTTTAAACGTATTAATGATTTAGGGGTGAAAGGCACTCTGCGCGAGCAGGGTGTTTTTCTTTTTTAGACGGTTTGTAATAAATCGAAAAATTATAAAACGATTTAGTGGAATTTTAACAGAAAGAGTTGGAAATATATTTTGTAAATTTACAATGTCATTGACAATTTAGGGGTGAAAGGCACTTTGCGCGAGCAAGGTGTTTTTCTTTTTTAGGCCTATTTCATCCCCCTTTAATTTTTATAAAACACAGATTTACTGCAATTTAATATGTTCAATTTTTTTCTTGTAAGTCAAGGTTGAATTGAAATTACTCTAGTTTATTTTTTTCTCGTTTTCGAAATTGATAATTGAAACGGTCTCTTCTTATCAGAATACGTTTTCTGAAAATCAGGAATAGTATATAGCCTAGCCAACTAAAAATGGCTACCAAAAACAACCAAAACCAAAGCTCTCTGGAAGACTTGAATTTGCGGTAGCGCAACTCTAGTAATACCAATAGGACAAACAGTATACGTAAATAAACCAAGCTTAAGCTTTTTGCTTTTCTGCAATAAAATCGTCAATCATTTCCTCCAGAATAGAAAGCGGTACTGCACCTTGCCCTAAAACTACCTCGTGGAATTCTCTGATATCAAAAGTTTCCCCAAGTGCTTTTTCTGCTTTTGCTCTAAGATCAAGAATTTTATTCATTCCTACTTTGTAAGCTGTTGCTTGTCCAGGCATCACAATATGACGTTCTACCATTTTGATGCAATCACTTTCGGCATTGGGTGTATTGTCTTTGTAATAGGCGATCCCCTCTTCACGCGTCCATTTCTTGTCGTGAATACCTGTATCGACAACGAGACGGCACGCACGCCAAAGTTCCATAGCGAGACGTCCAAAATCGGCATAAGGATCTTCATAAGCTCCCATTTCTTTTGGTAAATACTCGCAATACAATCCCCAACCTTCTACATACGGCGTATAACCGCCAAACTTCCTAAACTTTGGGATTCCTTCTAATTCCTGAGCAATCGCCAGTTGCATATGATGTCCCGGGATTCCCTCGTGATAGGCCAAAGCTTGCATTTGATATTTAGGCATCGCTTTAATATCAAATAAATTGGCATAATAAATTCCAGGTCTTGATCCGTCTGGAGCAGGCGAATTGTAAAACGCCTTACCGGCACTTTTCTCTCTAAAAGCCTCTACCCTTTTAACGACAATTTCCGCTTTGGGTTTGGTGATGAATAGTTCGTCTAAACGCGCACGCATAGCATCTATAATGCGTTTTGCTTCTTTCATATATGCGGCTCTTCCGGCATCTGAATCTTCGTAGTAAAACTGTTCATCGTTACGCATAAACTCAAAAAAGTCTTGCAAGCTTCCATCAAAACCTACTTGATCTTTTATGGCTTCCATTTCGGTGTGAATGCGTTCTACTTCATCCAACCCTAATTGATGAATTTCTTCAGCCGTCATTTCGGTAGTTGTGGCTCGATTTAGCGCAATTGCATAAAATTTATCTCCTCTGGGAAACTTCCACGCGCCATCATCTGTAGTTGCTCTTACTTTTTGACTTTCTATGAACGTGATCAATTCTTCGTAAGCCGGCTGTAAACTATCTTTTAAAGCTTGATTAGCTTCTTGTAAAAGTATTGCCTTTGTTTCAGTATCAATGTCCAGCGCTTCTACCTTAGATTGAAAATCGGCAAGTATTGGCATCTGCGTGCTCGACTCGTCAAAAGGCTGACCTTTTAAAATATTTTGACTGTCTTCAAGCACACGATCTAATACAAATTTAGGCGGAACGATCTGATTGGTTTCACGAATGCCCAATTGATTGCGAAGCTCTGTAAATAAAGGCTTAACTCCTTTAATTCTTGAAATGTATGCCTTAGCATCGGCAACACTATCAATGCGATGTTTGTTGATCAAAAATGCAGGAACACTCGCATGTAAGCCAAACATTTGATTGACCGGATAATTATAAAAACGATACTCATAGTCTTCGATCTCGTTTTCCAGATTGAGTTTGTAAAGCTTATAACTTATTTGAGTAACGCTATCTAAAGCGGCCAGATCAACCTCTGATTCCAGGTAATCCAGCCGCGCTTTAGCTTGTTTAAGATCTTCAGCCATCTGGTCTGATGAAATATCATCCCATTTACCATAATTTGTCTTTAAGCCTAAACTGGTTTGCCACTGCGGCGATTGGGCGACATCTTCGTCAAACTTGGTATCAAACCAAGAATTAAGCGACGCGCTGGCTTCCGTTATTTCAGCTTGGGTGTACTGCGCTTCTTCTTGATTTTTACACGAATTGTAAAAAAGCACAATACTAAAAAAAACTATGACTGACTGAACTCTCATAAATCTTATTTTAACACATTAAACTGAATTTCAGAATCTCCAAAAACGGTATGTGTTTGTTTCTGGAAATCTTCAGCACTTGCTTTATAAATATTTGGCACAAAAGTCTGTGGATTACGATCGATTAACGGAAACCACGTACTTTGAATTTGAATTTGCACTTTGTGCCCTTTTAGGAAGGTATGGTTTACCCCTTGCAAGGTCAAATCAACTTCGGTTTTTTGATTCGGTTCAAAAGCTTTAGGGGCTCTGAAACTCTCACGAAAACGGCCGCGCATCACTTCGCTACGCACCATCATATGGTAATTGCCCATTTTAAGGTATTTCTGCGTTTCAGGATAATCTTTGGCATCATTAGGATATACGTCAATCACTTTTACCACCCAATCTGCCGCAGTACCTGTGGTTGCCACTTTTAATTTGGCTAAAATTTCACCGGTAATCGTCATATCTTCGTCTAAAACTTCAGTCTCATACACCAATACGTCTGGTCTTCGAGCTGCAAAACGCTGATCATCGGTCATATACTTTCTTGGCGTAAACACCATTTTAATATCTTCAGAATACGGAACCGGTTTTGAAGGATCACTTACAAATGCATTTGCATAATCTGCTATAGCGTTCTCGGTAAGTTTTTGATCTGCTCCTAAATAAAAGCTTTTGGTTTCAGCAGCTTTTGGTGGCCATTGTGCATAGCTGTCCCACTCCCGCGAACCACTGTCATACATAGAAGCCTCAGGAAAATCAATGGTTCCTTCTCCATCATTTTTTAAGAAATGGTTGAAGAACACTGTCTCATAGTTTTGCTGAAAATCTCTTGAAAGATTATCTCCAAAATATACGTTTCCTATAGCCTGACGCTCACTTGAGCGCGCCCAGTCTCCGTGACTCCACGGCCCGTAAACCAAAATGTTATAATTATCGCTGGTTTCTTCGATCTTTCTGTAGGTATTGAACGGTCCATAAAGATCTTCGGCATCAAATAAACCGCCTACAACCATAACAGCAGGCTTGATATCATTTAAATGCTGAATGATTCCGCGGCTTCTCCAGAACTCATCATAATTAGGATGGTCTTTAATTTGCTGCCAGAATACATTATCTTCTTTGTAATACGCATCTAAATTGGTCAACGGACCTGCATCTAAGAAAAATTGATATTGATCTTGTGAAGGAAGGTCAGGAAAAGCGTACCAAGGCTTGGTTACCGGCTCGTCTTTCATATAACCGAAAAGCGAAATCGCTCTCCAGTAGCTTTCTAAAAATGCCCCATTATGATGAAAATCATCAAAGAAGAAATCTGAAATACACGCTTGTGGAGAAACTGCTTTAAGCGCAGGATGTTCACTTAACAACGAATAGGTGGCATAAAAACCGGGATATGAAATTCCCCAAGTTCCCACATTTCCATTGTTGTTGTCTACGTTCTTTACAAGCCAATCGATCGTATCATAGGTATCGCTGGCCTCATCAACTTGTTTTCCTTTTTTATTCGGAATATAAGCACGCATATTGTCGTAAACGCCTTCACTGTTCCAACGGCCACGCACATCTTGCTGCACAAAAATGTTACCTTCTTCAACCATAAATTGATTAGGTCCTATTCTGCCTTTGAAGTTTTCTTCTCCATAAGGTGCACAGCTATACGGCGTACGCATCATTAAAATAGGATACTCTTGTGATTTATCTTTTGGCGAATAAATGGTTGTATGTAACATTACACCATCGCGCATTTTAATTTTTACTTCTTTCTTGTCGTAATGCTCGCGAACGTATGCTTCGGTTTGCGCTTGAGCAGCAACTACGAGAAGTAAGAATACTGCAGTAATTAGATTTTTAATGTTCTTCATTTAAGGGTGTTTATTAGTCATTGAATTTAGAAATTCCTTCTTCAAGCCAGGCTTCAAATTCGTCTACATCTGGTGTGTAGCCTACCGGCGTGTTAAGTTCGTTATCGTTATGATCGAGCAGTACATAATACGGCTGCGCGTTGATCTGATATTTTTCAATCTGAAAGTCGCTCCATTTATTACCAACAGTTTGAATGCGTTTGCCGGTAACTTCACTAACATATTGTTCTGCTTCCGGAAGCTCTTCTTTTAGATCTACAAATAACGAAATGAGCACCACGTCATTTTGTAGTTTTCCTAAAATTTGAGGTTCGCCCCAAACGCGTTCTTCCATCTTACGGCAGTTTACACAGGCCTTCCCTGTAAAATCTAAAAGTACCGGTTTATTTTCAGCTTTTGCATACGCCATTCCTGCATCATAATCGGTAAAGGTCACCAGTTGATAGGGACCAAGTTCGGCTTCTTCAGGCAGCTCACCTTCCGTTAATCCTGCAACACTACCTTTAGAATAACCAACACCATAAGGCGATTCACTATAATTTAAGGGTGGTGGAAAACCGCTGATCAACTTCAACGGGGCGCCCCATAGGCCGGGAATTAAATACAGTGTGAATGATAGGACGAAAAGCCCTAAAATCAATCTTCCTGAAGAAATATGCGGCAACGGACTGTCGTGTGAAAGTCTGATTTTTCCGAAAAGATAAAACGCCATTGCACCAAAAATAGCGATCCAAATCGCTAAGAATACTTCGCGTTCTAAAATATGCGCTTGCAGTACCAAATCAGCATTGGATAAAAATTTAAAAGCTAAGGCAAGCTCTAAAAACCCTAAAACCACTTTTACTGAATTTAACCAACCTCCAGATTTTGGTAAAGAATTCATCAAACCAGGAAACAAGGCAAACAAAGCAAACGGAATCGCGATGGCAAGTGAAAAACCAAGCATTCCTAATACCGGAGCGATACCACCTTCTGAAGCCGCTTGTACCAATAAAGTTCCTACAATAGGTCCTGTACAACTGAAGCTTACAATGGCCAAGGCCAAAGCCATAAAAAAGATGCCTACAATTCCGCCGCGATCTGCTTTTCGATCCACCGCATTTGCCCAAGAATTAGGCAGCATAATCTCAAAAGCTCCAAAGAATGATATGGCAAATACAACCAGAAGTAAAAAGAATACCAAGTTGAACCATACGTTGGTAGATAAGGCGTTCAACGCATCTGCTCCAAAGATCCCCGTTACAATCGAACCTAAAAGTACGTAGATCACTACGATGAAAATTCCGTATAAAATGGCATTTCTACGACCGGTTGCCAGATTCTTACTTTGCTTTGTAAAAAAGCTCACCGTCATGGGTATCATTGGGAACACACAAGGTGTCAACAATGCTAAAAAGCCTGATGCAAAAGCCACGAAAAAGATGGTCCATAAGTCTTGCTTTTCCTCTTGCTTTACAACTTCTTTTACCGGTTCTATTTCTTCGACTTTCTCTTGAACTTTGCCGTAGGCTTGAAATTCATTAAAGTCTTGAAACACCTGTCCTTTTTCGGTAGAAAGATCAAAAACAATATATTTTTCTTCATTGATGCAAACCTCTTTACACACCTGATATTTCAAGATTAGCTTAACATACTCTGTGGTTTCTTCAGCTTTTATCTTTTGGGTAAGTTGCGCCGTTTCTGAAAAAAAGGTCTCATCAACTTCAAAAATATCGCTATAGGATGTAGTCGTCTCGCTTTCTTCAGTAGGACCTTCTAAGGTATAGGCCTCGCCAGCTTCAAGAAATTCTAATTCGAGCGGTAAAGAACCGCCCGGATCTGTAAACTGAGAATACACGTGCCATTCAGGCTCGATGCTCGCATTTAATTTTAAAGTATAAGAAGTTGCCTCTGATTTTTCAACAGAAGCTTCCCATTGTACTGGATTTTGAGTCCCTGCGCCGGGCCCAAAACCTTGTGCATTTCCTGTAAGGGTAAAAACAAGCAGTACAAGAATAGAGCAGTATTTAATCATAGTGTGCGGTAAATTTTAAAAATTGTGAAGTATTTGGGGTTACTTTATATCGATCATCAGTGCGTGCTCCTACAACCCAGATGATGTCTTGGTCGTTACAAAGCAGCCAAACTGACTCTTTATCTAGTGTTGAAAATTTTAAGTCTTTAAAAAACTTACTGAGCTTTTTCTTTCCCTTAAGCCCAAAGGGATAAAACCAATCGCCTTCCTCCCACTTTCTAAGTCTTAAAGGAAACTTTAACTGTTCAGCATCAAAAATAGCTTCGGTTTTGTTTAACTGGGTCAATTGGTCCACATTTTCTTTCATCAGGGTAAGACCATTAAGATCGACTTTCTCAATATCTACGTACCAAAGTACTTCCTCAGTTTCCGCTTGATGTTCGGTCAACAAAAGAAAATCACGGTCCTTGATCAGCCGATGCTTTGCTGTGGCCACATATTTGCCCGCCTGCGCATCGAGTAACTCATAAATATCATCCCAAGCAGTAAATTCAAAATCCTTTAAAAGTTGGTAAAGAACGGCTTTGGTATTTGGCGTTTCTTTTAATTTCTGAATATTGAATTGATAGCCCTTAAAAGATTGGGTCACGATCTGTGAAAATAACAACGCTGTATAATCTTCTAACAGAAGTGCTGTTTCTTTTAAATGCTGCTGACTTTTTTGAAACTGAGTCAAAAACTGTGGAGCGGCTTCTTCTAAAGCTGGAATTGCGTGATGTCTTAAATGATTGCGCAAATACTTGTCTGAAGCATTGCTGCTGTCCTCCCGCCACGCTAGCGTATTTGCTTCGGCATAGGTTAAAATCTCTTCTCTGCTAAAAGGCAATAACGGACGTACGAGTCGGTCGTTTTCGGCAGTAATTCCGGTAAGTCCGTTTAATCCTGAACCTCTGCTCAAATTGATGAGAAAGGTTTCCAGATCATCTTTTGCGTGATGCGCTGTAGCAAGAAAAGGTAAATGGTGAAGTTGACAAAGTTCTTCAAACCAGTGATATCGCAATTCCCTCGCCGCCATTTGAATAGACACTTTTTGGTCTTGAGCATAGGCTTCGGTATCAAAGTTTTGCACGTGAAACTTCACTTGAAGTTTTTCGGCCAACTTTTCAACATAATCCGCATCTGCATCGCTCTCCTTTCCGCGAAGGTTAAAATTACAATGTGCGATCTCAAAATCGATTTTACACTCCGAAAACAAATGTGCTAAAACCACACTATCTAATCCGCCGCTTACCGCTAGTAAAACACGAGCATCCAGTAGCTTTTTAAAATGGGATTCAATATGAAGTTTAAATGTTTTGATCATAAAAACAAGTGCCGTTCTTGCGCTGTCTCTTTTATAAAATCTAAAACCGTAAATATACAATTTAAGCTGCGTAAGCCTGTAGATGAAATGCCAACTTTATTGGCACCGCCAAAGGGTTTAATGCACAAAGGCCTGCCTTAGTCGGCAGGCAAGCTTGCCTCGACATTGAAAATGCGTTTTCAACCAATGCCTCTTGGGCTTGCCTTGTCGTCAAACAGGCTTGCCCTGAGGTAGTTTATTTAGTAAGTATTTAACGCATTAGGTTTTTGAAATTTTCAATTTGATGGGCTTAATATTGTATTTTTAATCGAAACCCTATGTAACATGTGTTACGAGCATATCAATGCACACAGTATATATTTGCCCATAAATTTGAATCCTTGAAGAAATTCTTTCCCATATTTGACTGGTTACCAAACTACAGGAAAAGCTACTTAGCCGGTGATATTTCTGCTGGAATAACTGTGGGTATTATGCTTATTCCGCAAGGAATGGCGTATGCCATGATTGCCGGTTTACCTCCGGTATTTGGACTTTACGCCGCTCTTTTACCTCAGGTAATTTATGCGATTATGGGTACATCGCGCCAACTGGCAATTGGACCGGTAGCGATGGATTCGCTCATAATTGCATCAGGTTTGGGAGCGCTGTCGCTAAGCGGTATCAACGAATATATCTCGATGGCTATTTTTCTGGCGTTGTTTGTTGGAATCATTCAAGTATTGATGGGTTTTTTAAAAATGGGCTTTTTAGTCAATTTTTTATCCAAGCCTGTGATTAGCGGTTTCACTTCTGCAGCCGCCTTAATAATAGGTATCACACAACTCAAACACTTATTAGGTATCACGGTAAGCAGCAATAAAACCCTGCCTATCATTAAACAAACCCTTGCGCAGCTTGATCAGATCAATCCTGTTGCAGTAGCGGTAGGACTTGCCGGTATTGGAATTATGTTATTGATCAAACGTATAAGTAGTCAAATTCCCGCTGCTATTGTTGTAGTCATCTTTGGTATTTCACTAGCTTATTTTACGCCACTTACCAATTACGGACTCATTCTCGTGGGAAAAATACCGGATGGCTTACCGAGTTTTGGTGTTCCATCGGTTCCTTGGGAAGATCTTGGTCAGCTTTTCACCCTTGCACTGGCAATGTCCTTAATCGCTTTTATGGAAGTCGTATCTATTGGTAAAGCACTCGAAGAAAAGGTAAAATCCAATACGATCAATCCCAATCAAGAACTTATAGCTTTGGGAACAGGTAATATCGTGGGGTCTTTCTTTCAATGTTATCCTACTACCGCTGGTTTTAGCCGTACTGCGGTAAATTTTCAAGCAGGTGCAAAAACGGGAGTTGCTGCTTTTATTAGTGCAAGCTTGGTTGCGCTTACCCTACTCTTTCTGACTCCGGTTTTCTATTATTTGCCTAATGCCATTCTTGCTTCGATCATTATGCTGGCGATTACAAGCTTGATCGATCTTAACTATCCTAAAGAGCTTTACAAGAATCAAAAAGATGAGTTTCTATTGCTAATCGCTACTTTTCTAATCACCTTATTTGTTGGGATTCAAGAGGGAATTATTCTAGGTGTTTTGTTCTCATTACTCTTGATGGTTTACCGCACCTCAAAACCACATATGGCAGTGTTGGGTCAAATAAAAGGAACCACATATTTCAAAAACATCAACCGTTTTGCTACCGACATCATCGATCGTAAAGACATCTTGGTCGTGCGTTTTGATGCACAATTGTTCTTCGGAAATAAAGACTACTTCTATAAAGAGCTTAAAAAACATATTAAAGCAAAAGGTCCTGAACTTAAAACCATTATCATCAATGCTGAAGCGATAAATTATGTTGACAGTAGCGCTATTTATATTTTGAAATACCTCATTCTAGAACTGCGACAAAAAGAGATCACCTTAATGATCGCCGCTGCTACCGGACCTACACGCGATATTCTGTTTAAAACCGGAGTTACGGAATTATTAGGTGCCGAAAACTTATTTGTACGTGTGGTTGAAGCAGTAGAATTTATTGACGGCGTGCATCCTCGTACCGAAATTGAAGATCGTGTCTCCCGACAGAAATTTTAATCAATTGAATTTATAGGTTCCGGCTAAAATTGCAAATCGGTGCGGGTCGTTTCCTTTTATTTCACCTTCGGTATAATTCCATTTTAAACCGATCGTATAGCGTTTCTGCGAAAAGAAAAACCCAACGTGTCCATTTAAAATACTGTGATTTACAAGATCGCGGGGAACTACTTTTTCGCCTTGCGCATTTGCATTTTCAATGGTCGCATTAAAAGCAGAAAAATTCATATTGAAACCGGCTTCGAGAAAAAATTCGGTTTCTCCAGAACCTAAAAGACTTTGTTGGCGCGCCACCGATTTGCCAATAGTATTAAATTGACCAAATCTAAAATAAGCACCTTGCTCAAAAAGGGTAAAAATGTTTCCGGCAGAAATTCGACTGAAACTGTAAAGATTCAGCCATTTTTCAGTGAAAATATCTTGAGCGTAATTCGCTCGTACATTGAAACCAAACTGATTAGGAATCTGCTCTTCCCATTGATCTACAAAAATGTCTCTCGAGAAGTTTTTGTGAATAAAATTCTGTATTTCCCCTGCTTGCACTGCGGGTCCTAAGATCCCTAAATCTACTTTCAATTGAAGAAACGCCTTTTTAAATCCGTAGTTATTAGCAAAATCTACATAACCCCAACCAGCATACGGCTGTCTGGTTTTGACGATTTGATACGTTCGCGCATAATCTGGGGTGCATGCTTGAATGTGCAACCCAATATTATGACTAAAAGCTTCTTTTTGCGGAAAAAGCGACGCAAGCATCTTAGCGTTTTCTGGGCGCCAGTTAAAACCTAGATGAATCCCATAAGTATAGTGCCAGTCTGTGCGCGTTCCAAAGATTGTAAAATCATTATCGTGGCCTGCCAGCACTTCATATTTATAGGCGGTGTCCTGCTGTGCTTTCAGTAGAAAAGGAATTATAAAAAGCCACAAAGCAATACCGATTTTTGCAATCTTCATTGGTCTAAACTAAGTAGTTTTAAATTTAAACACAACCGCTTTCATAAGAATGTCAAGATTTGATTAAATTTAAAAAGCAGGGTTTAATTCAATAAAACTATGTCACAAGCAGCAGCTCTGGCTCAAAGACTTCAGGAAGTTATTCTTGACGGTATGTGGATCGCCAATACCAATTTTAAAAAGGAACTCGATAACACCTCACTTGACGAAGTTTCTATACAAATTAAAACTTACAATACTGTCGAGGTTCTTGCGCAACATATTCATTATTACATCGCAGGTGTAAAGCAGGTTTTTCTTGTTGGTGAGCTCAGCATTAGCGATCGATTTAGTTTTGATTTTGAGCCTATGCAAAACGATGAAGCGTGGCAAAACTTCTTGGCGCTTTTCTGGAAAGATACCGAAGAGCTCGTCAATTTGATCAAAACTTTAACTGATGATCAACTAGATGCTATTTTTGTAAAAGAAGCCTACGGAAGTTACAAACGCAATATTGAAGCACTCATTGAACACAGTTATTATCATTTGGGGCAAATCGTACTCCAGCTAAAAACCGAAGCAATAACGTAATTTTACAGCACTGAAACCGACTTATAAAACGTGGATAAATATCTAAAGATCATACAAGATTCCTTTACTGGATATTTTAATTACCTGGTTGATGAGATCACCAATCCCGGGTGGACCAACTATTTCTATTGGCTTCTCGGGCTCTCGTTACTTGTTTTTGCATTTGAGATCATAATTCCCTGGCGTAAAAAACAACCAATTTTTAGAAAGGGATTTTGGCTCGATGCGTTTTATATGATCTTCAATTTCTTTCTGTTCTCTTTGATTGGTTACAACGCGCTCTCAAATGTAGGCGTCGAACTCTTCAATGACTTTTTAGGACTTTTCGGGATAGATAATTTGGTTGCGATCGAGGTTCAAGACTTTCCGGTTTGGGCGCAGCTTTTAATCATGTTTGTTATCGCCGATTTTATTCAGTGGAATGTGCACCGAATGCTACATCGGGTACCGTGGTTGTGGAAATTTCATCAAGTGCATCACAGTGTAAAAGAAATGGGCTTTGCGGCTCAATTTCGGTTTCATTTTGTGGAGACCTTAGTATATAAAAGTGCGCAGTACATTCCGCTGGCGATGATCGGTTTTGGGATCGAACAATTTTTTGTAGTACATATGTTTTCAGTATTCATCGGTCACTTAAACCACGCCAATCTCGATTGGAGTTATGGTCCGCTGGGTTATATTTTAAACAATCCTCGCATGCATATTTGGCATCACGCTAAAGCGCTTCCGCCAGAACATAAATACGGGATGAATTTCGGCTTAAGTCTAAGCATTTGGGACTATCTTTTTGGCACCGCATATATTCCAAAAAGCGGAAAGAACATTGAAATAGGTTTTGACGGAGATGAGCGTTTTCCTCACGATTTTACGGGACAACTCACCTATCCTTTTAAGGAGCATTCTTCCAAATAATTGCAGTCTTAGTATTCAAAGCTAGTGTATCAAAGGTTACACCCACAAGCTGTAGCCTTTTTTATTTTTGAGTAAAATTTCAATGCTATGACAATTAAACAATTTGAATACAAACCTTTAGCCCATTTTTCTTACGCAATTTTGAGTGATAACAAGATCGCTTTAGTAGACCCAGAACGTGATCCCGCGCAATACTATGCCTTTGCAGAAAAACACAATGCGCAAATCGTAGCTGTTTTTGAAACACACCCGCACGCCGATTTTATTTCTTCCCATCTACAAATTCATAAAGAAACGGGCGCTACTATTTATGCTAGCAAATTACTAGGTGCAGACTATGCACACGAGCATTTTGATGATGGCGACTTTGTTGAGATGGGTAAAATTCAATTTAAAGCAGTTAATACACCGGGACATTCTCCCGATAGTATCACGATAGTCGCTTCAACCGAAAATGAAACGGCTCTTTTTACAGGAGACACTTTATTTATAGGGGATGTAGGTCGTCCTGATCTGCGTGAGAAAGCAGGAAAAATGAAAGCTAAACGCATAGACCTTGCAAAGTCTATGTATAAGACGATGACAAGCGCTTACAACGAATTTAACGATGATGCGGTTGTTTATCCAGCGCACGGAGCAGGTTCGCTTTGCGGAAAAAATATGAGCAGCGATGGCAGCAGCACACTTGGTGAGCAACGTGCTACCAATTGGGCTTTTAAAGAACAGTCTGAAGAAACTTTTGTAAATCATTTACTGGATTCTCAGCCGTTCATTCCGCATTACTTTGGTTTTGATGTGGATATTAATAAAACCGGAGCGCTAAACTTGAATAGCAGCTTGGCTGATATCCCTTTAAAACTTTATGAAACGCACCTGAATGGTGATGCATTAGTTATAGATACCCGTTTAGAAGAAGATTTTAAGAATGGGCATAAGCGCAACAGTTTGAATATTATGGCGACCAAACCAGAGCATAAATTTGAAACCTGGTTGGGTGCTATTGTAAAACCTGAAGAAGAATTTTGTCTTGTCGCTAACAGTGCCGCTCACGCTGAAACGCTACTCGATCGCGTGAGCAAAATAGGTTATGAGCATCAAGTTAAAATGGTCTATACACTTGGTGAACAAGATTGGCTCGAAATGAAGGATCTGGATCTGGAAGACTTCAAGAAAAACACAAAGGATTATACTATAGTTGATATTCGAAATCAAAGTGAAACGGAAGCCGGTAAATTCTTTGATCACGCCATAACCATTCCACTTAATGAATTGCGCGATCGTTATGAGGAGATTCCGGTAGATAAACCTATCGTGGTGCACTGTGCAGGTGGCTATCGTAGCGCTGCCGGAAGCAGTATATTGGCAATGCATATTGATGAAGTTTCAGTCTATGATCTAGGAGATGCAGTAAAAAACTTTCAATAGCATTTAAATGAAAAAGGCATACAATATTTTATTTGTAACACTGCAAATTATAATAATGTGTGCCTTTTTCTTTCCAATAAGCCTTCTTAAATTCAGATTACCGGAAGCCTTTAATTACGGAGCTTATGCCCTATTTATTCTCGGAATGCTATGCGTTGTCATTGCCCTTTATCAATTACGGCATCAATTATCCCCATTTCCTAGTCCGCATAAGAATTCAAGCCTTATAGACTTCGGAATATTTAGATACAGTAGACACCCTATCTATTTTGGAATCTTACTTTTATTTTTAAGTCTATCGATCTTATTTCAAGAGGTATACAAGCTCGTTTTGACAGCTGTTCTTTATCTCTTCTTCTGCTGGAAATCTACTTTTGAAGAAAACTTACTCATGGCTCGCTTTCCCGAATACAAGAATTACAGAAAGAAAACCCCAAGGTTTTAAGTCCTTTTAATTTCAAAAAAAATGAAAGAACTTTAACAAGAAAACCTAGTGTTTTCAAGCTTTCAACCCAAGATTGGATTGTAAATTTATATCAGAATAAAAGCTTCAAAAGCTTTTATAAATCAACCTCCAAGAACCCATAAAAATGGATGTCGAATTACTCGCCCGAATTCAATTTGCCTTTACAGTAGCCTTTCATTACATCTACCCACCTCTAAGTATCGGAATCGGATTATTGATGGTCATCTTTGAAAGTCTATATGTAAAAACCAAAAAAGAAGATTACCACATTCTCGCAAAGTTTTGGACTAAAATCTTTGCACTCACATTCGGAATTGGTGTCGTTACCGGCATTGTAATGGAGTTTGAATTTGGTACCAATTGGGCCACCTATTCGCGTTATGTAGGAGATGTTTTTGGAAGCGCGCTCGCAGCTGAAGGTATTTTTGCCTTTGCTCTTGAAAGTGGTTTTTTAGGCGTGTTACTTTTTGGCTGGAACCGTGTAAAACCTTGGGTTCACTTGGTTTCAACAATTGGCGTATTTTTAGGTTCTATGTTTTCTGCGATCTGGATCGTAGTCGCAAACAGCTGGCAACAAACCCCGGCAGGTTATCATATTGTAGGAGAAGGTATGAAAGCCCGCGCAGAGATCACCGATTTTTGGGCGATGGTTTTCAATCCGTCGAGTATAGAACGTATTTGGCACGTTTGGTTAGGTGCTTTTCTAGCGGGAGTATTCCTAATTCTTAGTGTACACGCCTACTATATCTTAAAAGGACGTTATGTGAGCATTTCAAAAAAAGCATTTAAGATCACACTTATCATTGCTACTATAACTTCGCTCGCTCAACTTGTAGCAGGGCACGCATCGGCAGAAGTCGTTGCAGAACATCAACCTGCAAAATTAGCCGCACTTGAAGGACATTATGATGAAAGCGCTGCGGCAGACATGTATCTTCTGGGTTGGGTAGATCAAGAGAATCAGGAAGTGACCGGTTTAGCAATTCCCGGTGGATTGTCGTTTTTATTAGATCAGGATTTTGAAGCTCCTGTAACCGGTTTAAATGCGTTCCCCGAAGATGAGCGTCCGTCTCAGGTTAATGCTGTTTTTCAGTTTTATCACCTTATGGTTGCCATCGGGATGTTTTTGATCGCACTTACTTTATATGCTTCTTTTTTAATGTGGAAGAAGAAACTGTTTTCTAAAAAGTGGTTGCTTTGGGTTTTTGTCTTTACTGCTCTGCTTCCGCAGATCGCTAATCAAGTAGGCTGGTTCTCTGCAGAAATGGGTCGGCAACCTTGGGTGGTTTACGGCTTACTGCGCACTAACGAAGCCTTTTCTCAAGCAGTAACGGCGAATCAAGTCTTATTTTCTTTAATCCTTTTTTTTGCCGTCTACGCCCTGCTCTTTTTACTTTTTGTTTACTTACTTAATAAAAAAATTAAGCACGGACCTTACGAAGAGGCCAATGACGAAGATGACGACAGACCATTAACCAAAGAAATCAGCGAAGTAGTAACAGGATAACAGAATAGTATGGAAACAATTTTAGGTATAGATTATCCCACGTGGTGGTTTTTCGTAATTGGCGGTTTATTCTCAGGCTATGCGATTTTAGATGGATTTGATTTTGGTGCAGGGGCTTGGCATCTCTTTTTTAAAAAGGAATTGAATCGTCGTATTGCACTTAATGCTGTTGGTCCTGTTTGGGATGGAAACGAAGTTTGGCTCGTGATTGGCGGCGGAGCGCTATTTGCCGGTTTCCCTGTGATGTACGCGACACTTTTTTCTTCGTTGTATATTCCGTTTATGCTGTTTTTGATCTTCATCATTTTCAGAGCCATTTCAATCGAATTTAGAGGAAAAGAAGAAATGCTTTGGTGGCGTAAACTTTGGGATGTTTGTTATAGCATTTCAAGTATAATGCTCGCTTTTTTGCTAGGTGTCGTTTTAGGAAATGTGCTGCAAGGCTTTGCCATAGGCGAAAATTACCAATATACCGGCTCCGGCTTTTTTGAATTTCTGAATCCGTATGCGATTATGACCGGAGTAACGACACTTGCGTTGTTTATGGCACACGGAGCCATTTACCTGCTTCTAAAAACCGAAGGAGCGATGTTTGAAAAACTCACCAATCTACTCCAAAAAGGAATGATCTTTTTTATGGTGAGCTTTGCGATCACTACGCTGTATACACTGCTTTACATTCCGCATTTGTCTGACGACTTTAAAAGTGCTCCTGTACTATTTGCGGTACCGGTGCTCACCTTTTTAAGTATTGCAAACGTACCACGATTGGCGAGTAAGAAGAATTATAAACTGGCATTTTTCTTTTCGTCGCTAACCATCAGCCTTTTGCTGGTTTTAGTTGCTGTAGAACTTTATCCTAACCTACTCTTTTCTACAGTTGACCCAAAATATAGTATCGATGTTTATGAAGCTGCTTCTTCTGAGCGTTCATTAGGGATTATGCTTTTATTTGTAGCCATCGGTGGTCCACTGGTTTTAGGATATACCTTTTTTGTGTACCGTACCTTTAGAGGAAAAGTCAAACTTGACGATCATAGTTATTAAAATAGATAATCATCCTGAGGCATTGCTTGAAAACGAATTTTCAATTTCGAGGCATCCCGATAGCTATCGGGACCGAGTATTAAACCCTTTGACGGCGCCAATAAAAAAAGCCCCTATAACGGGGCTTTTTTGCTGCTTAAAGTATAAAACACACTTATAATTAACCTTAAACAGTTTTCTATAGGCTAGCTTTTTGTTTCAAGAATTACGGTAACCACAGCCTTTTTAGGGATTTCAAATCCGTTGTTGGTTGTTAGCTCTTTCAGTTCTAGATTATGCGTTTCTGAAGTTATGTAGCTATTTGCTTTATAAGATTCGGTATACTTTGATAATGCTACCGCTTTACTTTTTTCGGTATCATTTATAAAAACGAGTACTATTTTATCCTTTTCCGGACTTCTAAATGCCGAATACAAAAACTTCTCATCTGGTGTTGACGCTTCAAGCTCCTGAAGATGTATACGCGTATATCCCGGGCGAATAAATCTACTGTAATTACCAAGCGTCCAGAGCATTTTACTTTCGTAAACAGTTCCATCATTTTTGTTTTTATCGATATAAACCAGACCATCTTTATAATCATAGGCTGAGATTGCGGTCCACCAATGCCACGCACTAGCGTTTGCGACGACCAGATCGGTATTGATCACTTTTGCCATATACAATGCTGCGGTCATTCCTAAATCTCTACCATTACCTTCGATTTCACCAGCATTATCCCCTAGGATGCAATATTCACTCATCCAGAAATGTAGATCTGAAATTTCATCTATGGCACTGTTAAGCTGTTTACGCTGATCTACAAGTCGTGAAAATGGTGAAGTTGTAAAATAACTGTGTGCGGAAACAGCATGATTTACTCGTGCCAAATGACCCAGATAGTTTTTTGAATTAGTATTAAAAAAGGTTTGAATCACGTTTGCTCTTCCTGATTTGTTTCCGTTTTCAAACAAATAGTTTATTTGAGCGGTTTCAGGAATATCAATATAGGTGGTGTTAAGATTGCGCCGTTGAAGTTCGTGATCTAAGGCTACAACCAAATCTTTTATCTGATCGTTCCAAAAAGGAGTTCCTTCTTGACCACCATCTGCCCAATCCCATTGCGGTTCATTTATAGGACTTATATAATTTATATCCAGGCCTATTTTTGAAAAGCCTTCGGTCACATCTGCAAGATATTTTGCGAACGCTTCATTTTTAGTGGGATCAAGGTTACTTTGAGCCTTATCGCTGGTATAGGCTTTTCCGTTTCTGGTGAATTGAACCGGCGGACTATTAGAAAAAACCAATAGTTGTTCTACACCTCGTTCTTTTGCAGCTTTAGCAAACCAAACTTGTCCGCTTTGCTTGCTCCAATCGTACGTTCCTTCTTGAGTAAGAAAACTTTCCGCTCTGCGCCATTCGTCGCGAATGCCGCTTGATTTTCCTTGCTCTGCACTACCCGCTCCTAAATTAAAGCGCCAAAGACTTAAGCCTATTCCTTTAGGATTTCCATCTTGATCATTCTGCGTGCTGAAAAGCAAATCAGCGATTTGTTCTCTTTTTTCTAAAGGCCAATTTTTGCCTACAAATTGCACTGACCACGCATCTGACGCACCAAAATTATCGATCTTTTGAAAAGTCGTCTCAGCATCTAAATCTAAATGAATTAAATCTGGTGACTTCTGATCTTCCCTATTTGAATGCCAACTTAGCAATGTTAAAACAACAAAGAGGCCGAAAAAAAGAATTCCTATTTTAAAACTTGTGATCTTCAACTTGTGAATAAAAGCTTCTGTTAATTAATTGATAACGATTACAATTATCCAACTTTTCTAAGATTATTGCCGTCTACAAAATGCTCTTATTGGAGGTGTAGAACGTTCAAAACATAAAATGGAACACTTTTCTACATAAAATCAAAGTGCCTATGGATTCACTTCGTGCAAACTCGCAAAATCGTTATTACGCGTAACCAAAACTTTGGTGGCTCCTGAAGCAAAACGTACCAAATTGAGATCACGAATGTCCCCACGCAAATTTAACTGTTCAGCTTCTTTGAGTGAGATCCATTTACCATTTTCAAATTGAAGTAAACTACCAAAAGAAGCATCCATCTGCCCCAGACTTATTTTGAAAGGAAAGAAATTACCGGCTGCTAAAACTTCTTTATTTCCATCGTTATTGAAGTCTTCAACTATAAAATGCTGCACTACCGAAGCTTGTGCTTCAACTGGTAAAGGTTCTAAATGGAAAGATTCATTTCCTGAATTCACCAAAACCGAAGAACGCAATTCTTTAATATCAAGAACAAATCGAGGTTTGATTTGAGCTACTTCCAGCAATTCTTCAGTGGTGGTTTTTGCATAATCTTCATAATACGGAAAGTGCTTCTTCAACCCGGGAACTTGTGCTAAAAGTTCGTCCCGACCGGCTAGCGGATAATTTTTATGCTGAATATAATAGGACAAGATCGGATCAATTCGGCCATTATTATCAATATCTTGAATGTAATACCGCATAGGCTCTTCTGCCGAAGCTTTTAATTGCGAATTGAGCCCCATATTTCCTAATAAATAATCAGTGTCCCCGTCATTATCAAAATCAAAAGGAACAATTGAAGTCCACCAGCCTGTAGCATCGTTGAGATCATAGGCATCACTTTTGGCTAAGACGCCTTGTTTATTCTTTAATATCGTGATTGGCATCCACTCTCCTACTACGATCAAATCTTGCCAGCCGTCTGCATCAATATCTTCCCAAATGGCGTCGGTAACCATTCCTAAGTTAGCAATATCATAATTGCGCTGCGCTTCAAAAACAATACGACCATCGCTACTTTTATTCTCGAGCAAGATACTTTTGGGAGTCATAGGATAGTTTTTTCCGTTCAATCGTCCTCCTACAAATACGTCAAGATCGCCGTCCTTATCAAAATCTGTTGCTTTGACGGTTGCACCGCTAAAACGCATATCAGGTAAAGCATCTTTAGCCTCAGTAAACTTGGCATTGCCGTCATTAAGGTATAATCTATCCTGATAGAAATCATCACCGTTAAACGCTTCATTACCACCACTCACAACATACAAGTCTAAATCTCCATCTCCATCGGCATCAAAAAACAAGGATCCTAAATCTTCTTGAGCAGTCGCCCCGGGGGAAGTCCAAGGTTGATTGTCATTAAACGGTTTAAACGTTTCATCTGTTTGACCAAGAAACAGAACTGCCGGTTGCTCTTTTGCAGCTTCAAAATAAATATCGTCATTACCATCATTATTGAGGTCTGCGACACTGGCTTTGCCGCCTAACATTGATGCTCTGTAAAGAATTAAATTCTCACTATTAAAGTCTTGGTACGCATTTTCTTGATGCTTAAATTCAAGGTTTGATGTTTTTGTAATGTCTTTAAAGAATGCCTGAGCTTCATTTGATCCTGAACTGGCATATGCTTCAGCATCTTCTTCTTTAAGTACCAAGGTTTGATTGACTTTAAAATCTTTAAGTACCGAAGTTTTTCCGCCAGGCCAAAGGATTTTAAGTTCGTCAACATTTTGAATTGCTCCTGTACCAAGGGTCAGCACAGGTTCTACTGAAGATTGATAACCGCGACCATAATAGACTTCTTGATAAACAGTGGTTGAATCGTTTAGCTTCAGCAAGACTTTTGCTCCTAAGGCTTTAGCATTTTGACCGGAACCTTCCAGTTGAATTTTTAAATAATTATGGTTGAGATTATTTGTGTTGTTTTGGTACAAACTTATTGGAGCATTGAGATTATTGACAATAAGATCAAGGTCGCCATCATTATCAAAATCTGCATAAGCAGCTGCATTGGATACCGTTTTTTTCTCAATTCCCCATTCTGAAGTCTTGTCTACAAATTGCGCCTCACCCTTATTTTTGTAGACATAATTAGATACTTTGGTCGAGGACATTTTACTAACCAAGAGTCCAATATCTACATTTGAATGCGACTGTTGCGCTTGACTGATCGCTTCATTTACCGTATAGTTTGTAAAATCAAGATTGCTAAAGTCTCTCAAATAACCATTGGTAATAAAGATGTCTTTGAGGCCGTCATTATCAAAATCTGCCAGTAAAGGCGCCCAACTCCAATCTGTATTAGAAACGCCTGAGAGTTGCGCTTGCTCACTAAAAGCTAAACTTGAATCTGCCGAAACACTTCGGTTTAACTGAAGCGTATTACGCATATATTGATGATGGTAACCGCTATCTACAAGCGTGCGCTCTCTATTGAATTGATCGGGACCTTTAAGTACTTTTTGTCGGTAATTATCCTCAGGCAACATATCAAGGACAAACACATCAGGCTTTTGATCATTATTTAAATCAGCAATATCAGAACCCATTGAAAATTTTGATAAATGACCGAATGCGGATTTTGAAATGTCTTTAAAGGTTCCGTTTTGTTGGTTTATGTAACAAAAATCCTGTTCTACATAATCATTAGTCACATAAATATCAGGATAACCGTCATTGTTTAAATCGCTTATTGAAGCACTGAGGCCAAAATTTATTCCGGTCCCATTAATCCCAGAACCTTCAGAAACTTCAACAAATTTGTTTCCAATATTTTCAAACAATTTATTGCCATAATACGGATGTCTGAGACTTCGTAACTTTTTTACGTTTATAAGGGTATTGTAAAATTTATTGGCGTGATTCAATAAAAACATGTCCAAATCGCCATCCAGATCATAATCTAAAAAATAGGCTTGTGTGCTAAAGCTTCCCGCCGCATCCAGACCATATTCTTTGGCCATTTCTTTAAAAACAGGAACACCGTCTGCGTTATTACCTTGATTGATGAATAAGGCATTAGATCTACCTTCATAATTTGGTATAACCGGCTCAGCATGGCCTTCTTTTTTTGAGTTTCCGGAATAGGACAAATACAGATCCATCAAACCGTCACCATTCACATCTGCGGCTGTGACACCTGTTTTCCAGCCTTGCTTTTCTTTGATTTCGGCAGTTTGGGTTACGTCTTTAAAGTTCCATTTACCAAGATTAAGAAATAGTTTATTGGCAACCTGATTCCCAGAAAGATATACATCTGCAAAACCATCGTTGTTAAAATCTGCCACTGCAACGCCACCACCGTTATAAAAATACTCGTAGGTCATCACATTCTCGGCATCAGTTTCAGTGAGCCTATTTTCAAAATCTAAACCTGCTTCAAAGGCATCTACTTCTGTAAAAAGTGTTTTTTCTTTACACGAAAGCATAAAGAAAGCTGAAAATAAAATACCAACAGAACATCTATATAAAGACATGTTTTATACCGTTTTAAATATCTAGGTTAGAAAAATACAAAACTTATATACTTTTGATTTTAATCGTATTAGATAGTTTTTTTGAATTCGTCACTTTAAGCAAAATATCCCCTTTTTCTGAAGTACTTCTGAGAATGACTAAAGCTCTTCCATTCCAGGTTTTTCTAGAATGACTTGGGTATGCTGTAGTGTCTTTGAGATTTGCATTGTCTGTCGCTATAATTTCTGCAGGTCCCTCTACTGTAAAGTCTAAAAGCTGGTCTTGAGTTGGATTCAGAATTCCTTCTTCATCCTGAAGCTCTACCTGAATGTAGGCTAGATCCTGTGCGTTGGCTACAAGCGTATTATTTTCTGCAGTCAGTTTAATCTGGTCAACAGCTTTGGCTGTTTGTAAGAGCGTGCTTTCTTTTAGAACTCCATTTTCAAAGGCTTTTGCTACCAAGGTTCCCGGTTGATATTCTACATCAAAACTTGCTATAAATTCAGTCTCTCGAGAAACCTGTTGTGCTTCAATCAGGCGGTTATTCAAGTATAGTTTTACTTCAGGATATTTGGTATATACTTCAACCGTAATTGGTTTGCCTACATGTTGAGGCCACGTCCAACTAGGCCAAGTAGGCCAAACCGACCACATGGTTTCTTTAATCTGTTTTCCTTCAGGATTAGGCTGCTTAACCGCCATATAGATCTTTTCAGAATTATTCCATAGCATATCTCGGTAATGCGAGATAGGCTTACGCCAACCTATTAAATCAATATCTCCACAATAGGCCCCATGCCAAGGAAAATGATCTGCAGACCAATGCTCGCCATCAGGTTCTTCACCGGCTATATAAAATCTACCTATTCCGGATTCGCCTAAATAATCCATCGCAGTCCACACATAATCTCCAATGACGTATTGGTGCTTTTGCGTCATATCCCAACAGAAAAAAGCATCACGAGGATACGATTCGGTTTGCACCATAACACGCTCCGGCACGCGCTCGTGATCAGACTCCGCGCGATGCAATTGATAATTATAACCACCTATATCGTGTACTGAAAATAAAGGATCAAAAATCTGCCAATCATTATCCCAAGTGGTCATTGCAGAAGTAACCGGTCGCGTTGTATCCAATTCTAAAACTGCATTTTTCAAAAGCTGTGCTGTTTTTACCGCTTCGGGATCTTTTCGTTCAATAATCTCATTACCAATACTCCACATTACGATTGAAGGGTGATTGCGATCACGTGCCACCATTGCCTGAATATCTTTTTTATACCAAAGATCAAAATACCTCGCGTAATCATAAGGTGTCTTTTCCGTTCGCCAACCATCAAAAGCCTCGTCAATTACGAGGAGACCAATACTGTCACAAGCCTTTAAAAACATTTCACTAGGAGCATTATGCGAAGTGCGGACCGAATTGAATCCGGCATTTTTGAGAAGTTGTACTTTGCGAATTTCAGCACGATCAAAAGCTGCTGATCCCAGTGCACCATTGTCGTGATGCATATTTCCCCCATTGATTGAAATGCTTTTACCATTAAGTTTAAAACCTTGCTCAGCACTGTAATCAATCGTTCGCACCCCAAAACTTTGTTCAACCTCGTCTATTAGTTTTCCTTCAGAATCAATTATAGAAACTTTTAAAGTATAAAGATTAGGGTTCTTAGGACTCCATAACTTCGGGTTTGGAAGTTCTATAGCTAAAGTTCCATTTCTAGTCTCACCCGGAGCATTCTTAAGGTCTAATTCTGATGTGTAGCTTCCATTTTCTGTTTTGACCGAAGCCGTGACCTTATATTCCTGAATACTTTCTGTCTCGTTTATTATAGACGTATTTATATTTACTGAAGCTTTATGTTCTGAAATTTCAGGTGTCGTAATAGCGATGCCATTTGTCTCAAAATGTAAAGGATTATTCACCTGAATATTTACGTGTCTATAAATACCAGAACCACTAAACCAGCGTGAGTTGATCTCTTCAGAATTGTCTACTTTAACGGCTATGACATTTTGTTCTCCAAACTTTAAATATTCTGAAATGTCAAAGTAAAAAGGAGAATAACCATAAGGTTGAATCCCCACTGAACGCCCGTTTACAAAAACTTCCGTATTCATATAAACTCCACCAAAATGAATAGAAACTTTCTTTTTCGCCAGCTCTTGAGGCACTTGAAATGTTTTTCGATACCAACCTAAACCATTTTTAAAATAGCCGCCAGCTCCTGCAGACGGGTTTTCTTGCGCTATAGGAAATTGTACACTCCAGTCGTGAGGTAATGTAAGATCTTCCCAACCGGAATCATCGAAATTTGGGTCAATAGCCTTCTCATCTGCACTTAAGCTGAACTTCCAACCGTGGTCAAAGTTTTGAGTTTTTGATGTTTTATCAAGATTTTGTTGTGCTTTTAGTGGTAACATGCTCAAAACGAACACAAAAACTGCAAGCAATGCATTTGGGTTTTTCATGAATTTTAAAGTATTCGGTAGGAAATCTTCACCTTTGAAAGCCTTGGGCAAAATGATTAAAATCTGATTTTAAGCCTTGCCTTCGCATTTAAAGAAATCGATTTCGTAATCTAAAGACAATGATATAATTATTTCAAGGTCAAGACAAGGTAATTTTTGCCCGATTTCGGGGTATAAAGTGTTCAGAAGAATTTGCTTAAAAGGGTTTGTAACCTAATTTACCATAAAGAAAGACCCTAATTGAAGCTTCTAATAAGAACAACTTCAATATTTAATAACAGTCCATCTTGATTTGACCGCGTTGCTGATAATAGCTTAAAGATTTTAATTGGTAGGTTTCACAAATAACCTGAAGCGCAGCGATCACTTCTTTTTGCATACTAATAGACCCACAAATCATTAGAACCGTTCCATTTTTTAATGCATTAGAAAAAGCTAAATGATTACTGGCGATCACGTGCTGCACATAGATTTTTTCTTTACCTAAACGAGAATATACCGGAAAAAATTTTGAAAGCACCCCACGCTCCAAAGCAGCACTGATATGGTTTTCATAAAGCGCAAAACTTGCTTCATTTTTAGCTCCCCAATACAAGACGCGTTCTTTTTTATTTGCATTATCAGTCATCATTCCTAAAAATGGAGCGATTCCCGTTCCTGTAGCAATCAGTATGGCTTTCTGATTTTTCTTTAAGTGAAACTCAGGGTTTTTAATACGTACGGCATTAAGTGAAGCTCCGACTTCAATATCATTGAGATAGTTAGAACACAGCCCAAATTCGTGTCTTTTTATACTTAAGAGCATTTCTCCATCTAAATTCTTTCCTATAGAATAAAGGCGCTCGTGTGTGTCTTTTTGCGGATAAATAGCCAATAAATCACCTGATCTAAATTTGATCGATTTCTCGGGACATACCGTTACTAAAAAAGTATCATCCGGACTTTCTTGAGCCGTCGTTTTTGCTATTACTTCAAATTTTTGAGGCTTTTTACGGGGCTTGGTTACCGTATTGTCTCTGGGAACTTCAAGTTTAAGGGCTAATCGCTCTCCCCATTGATCTACCCATTGATCAAAGGCCTCCCAGGATTTATTATTTATGGTGTACACCTTCAGTAATTCTTTGGCTACCGAGCTTGCGCGCAGCGCTTCATCTACATCAAAAGCATACTTACAATAGCTTGGATACGCCAACGAACCAAAACCAACCACACTGTAGTTAAATTGTGGGACGTCTTTAAACTTATCAAGCAAGTTTAAAAATTTGGTAGCGTTTGCAGGAGGATCGCCGTCCCCATACGTCGAGGTAAATATTACCAATTGCTTCATCTTTGGAAACTGCTGATATTTATCCATTTGGGTAAGATGAACCTTTATGTCTTTATTGAGTAGCTCTTTATAAAATAAACTCGCAAAAGACATCGTACTCCCAGTTTCAGAACCAACGAGGATTACAATTTCGCTTTGCGCAGCTTTAAATTTATTTTTGATTCTCCCTTTACGACGCATAAACGTCATCTTGAATCCTGAGTAAATAAAGAATAAAATACTAAAACACGCCGCCGCCAATATCACAGCCCAAATGACACTCCCACGACCTGTATGTAAAACCGTGCTGTAGTACGATAACATATTGACCAACGGATACGAAAGCTCACTAATTACTTCTCCGGTAACCTGATTAACGAGAAGCTCTCGATCGGTTAAACTTATTTTATAGGGATCTTCGACATCAGGACTAAACGGAAATTCGATATATCGAACATCTGCTATTGTTATATTTTTCAACGCGGGAAATTCTGCTAAATTCCTTTGTGGACTGTCGGTTATAGAAGCGTAGTCAACATCGTGAGTTAGCACGATATCAGGTAAAATTTCAAAACGCTGTAGCGAAAGGTAAACACCTGTAAGCGTAATGATAATGATAGGAATAAGCGATAAGCGTCCTAAATAAATATGATAATAGGAATAAAAATTATCCTTTATTATTCGGTTGAAGAACGCACGTATGCCTTGTTGCCTTTTGATGATTAAAATAAGGCCGGTAATACTGATAAGAAATAATAAAAAGGAAGCAAGACCTACAAAAAAACGTCCTGTGCTTTTTAAGAAAAGACTGCGGTGCAAGCTGGTTGCAAATTGAAAAATTTCGGCTTGTTTCTCAATTTCGCCTACTTTTTTTCCTGTTAACGGATTGATATAAAAATCACCGCTGTCGCCTTCCATACTCAGTACAGAAGCCTTCACAAAACCTGCTTCATCAATTTCAACACTTAAGACTTCGTCATAACTTGACTTAAGTGTATCGATGAGTTGCGTTACGGGAATCTGGGTTTGATCACCACTGTAGTTTAATGCAGCGTGATCAATAGGTTCAAACGCCAGAATGATTCCTGTTACAGAAGCAAGAAGTATGAATAAAAAAGAAGATACAGCCAATGCTAGATGACTGTATCTCCATATTGATAAAATCATAGATTAATTGCTTGCCATCAACCGTACATATCTTATGTAACCTTTACCGGCAAATTTACCATTAAGGCTTGCCTGATCAAGCGGAATCATAAGATCATCCTGATAATACTTTTGATCTTCAACAGCGGTTTCAAATCTCAGTTTATAACCACTGTCTATCTTGTCCTGAGCAATTTTGAATGAACCTATCCCACGGCCACCGGCACCTACAGTAGCTCCGGCAATACCATCGATATTTTCATTTTTTACTTTTTGCTGCTCCCACCATCCGGTAAGATCTGGATACCACTCTTCGTCATCTCCCTGAACTAAAAGGGTTTTTTCATACTCACCTTCAGGATTGATGAGCGACACAACAACATAGGCACCTTCTCCGCTATAGTTAGTTATTTGAATTAAACATTTAAATGTGGTTTCTGCAGGTTCTTTTTCAACAAAAGAAAAAAGTGTAAAGCAGAATAATCCTAATACTAATGTTTTTAATCTCATAATTTAAAATGAATTGTAATCGCTTATTTTAAAAATTCTATGCTTGCTTTGCTGCTGGCTAGAATTTCGTTTTCACTGGCAAGATCATAAATACTCTCACCAAAATCTGTAGTTACACTGGTATCTGCACCATTAGCTACAAGCAACTCTAGAATTTCAGTATTGTCTGCTCTTAATGCTGCAATTTGCAATGGTGTATTTCCATCTTTATCAGCCTGATTAACATCAATTTCTAAAGCCAAAGCTTTTTTGGTTAAAGGCAAACTGTTTTTCTTAACGGCTAACAGTAGCATGTTCTCTTTATTCTCTTGAGTAGCAGCAAAATCAACGCCTTCTTCTGCAAGCAACTCCATTTTTGCTTCAAAAGCTGCTGCGTTACGTGGATTGTAAGCATCAACCAAATAGAACATTAATGTATTTCCTTTATCGTCAACATCAGATGTATCTGCACCTTGCGCAATTAAATAACTTACCACTTCGGGGGAATTTCCTGCAACGGCTCTACTTAACGCTGAAACACCTTCTTCATTAGTATGATTAATTGCTTCAGTCTTCTCTTCAAATAATTTTACTACTTCTAGACTATTTCTAGAAGATGCATAGATAAGTGGTGTGTTTCCTTCACCGTCTACCGCAGTAGGATCTACTCCTTTTTCTAAGAAATAATTGAAAATGTCCATATCCTGATTTCTTCCGGCAAGCACGTGAAGCGGATTGGTTCCTGTAGTGGTAGTAACGTTTGCTTCAATACCCAATTCTTCTAAATATTTAAATACTGAAAGCGGACTAGAACCACGGCGAGAACCTTGTGCGGCAGCAAGTATTGCGTTTCCGCCTTCATTATTTGTAGCTTTAGGATCAATACCTTTTTCGATGAGCTTGTTCATCATTTCTACATTTCCTGAGCGGGCAGCATAGATGAAAGCGTTGTTACCATCCTCATCGGTATCGGTAAGAGCAAGACCTTTATCTTCAAAATAATCGATCATTTTGAAGTCTTTTTGACTTGGTAAGATCAAAAGCAAAGCGTTTGCACCGTGATGCGTTTTTTCTACTTTAGGATTAGAACCCTTAGCGATTAAATAGTCATAAATCTTAGTATCTGTAACACCGGCATTGGCAGCAAAATTAAGCACCGAATAGCCGTGATCATCTACAAGGTCCATTTTAGCACCGGCATCAGCAAACTTTTTTACTAAAGGAAAATTTCCTCTAGAAGCCGCCCAAAAGATATAAGTACGACCATCGTGCGTAAGTTTGTTTACTGAATTTCCCTCTTGAGCAAAAAGATAGTCAATCACTTCTTCTGAAGCATCGCCAAAAATAGCCATCACCACAGGATCAAAATTACTTCCGTTAGCCTCTGAAGGATCATTGCCTGCAGCGACCGAAGCTTTAACTTGTGCTAAGGAAGGTTTTTGACCCCAAAAATCTCTAGAGAGTAATTGGTTTGACTCTTGCGCTGTGAGCGTTAAGCTAAAGAGTATTACAAGAGCGCTAATTATATATCGCACTGAATTCATTATTTATTCTTTTTTAGATTAATTATAAATAGGTGGGTAAATTTAATTATTTTTTGGTTTTCGGTCTATCTCTTACTTGAATATTTTCAGGATTAATTTTAAAGTTAAAATAGATGAGCAAACTATGCTACATAAAGCGTTTCGGCACAAATACAATTCAATAAAAATGACATTTTGTTCTGGCCATTTCCTGTATTATGTTCATTACTTCTTACTTCCCATTATCGAATCATAGTTCAAGCGTTCGACCTTCAATCTCCTACTTCTCTCATTCGACAACAAAACTACTGAATTATTTTATTTTTATTTAATCTAAATAAGATATTTTGTTAATTTTGAAATATCAAAACTATATTTTCTAT
The DNA here is from genome assembly GCF_037029365.1 of Leeuwenhoekiella sp. CH_XMU1409-2. NCBI lineage: Bacteria > Pseudomonadati > Bacteroidota > Flavobacteriia > Flavobacteriales > Flavobacteriaceae > Leeuwenhoekiella > Leeuwenhoekiella sp. CH_XMU1409-2. Next base: position 48,654 of record NZ_JAYMEI010000001.1, read on the forward strand.
GAAAAAACTACTACAATTCACTGTACTGCTTCTATTTATAAGTATTTCTGTTCGAGCTCAATCTAAAAAGGATCAAGACAAACAAGCCATAAAAGATATGTGTGGTTGTTATGAAGTAACTTTTAAATATGCAGAAACTTTTTCTCCAGACGGCAATTACACAAAGCACGACGATTACTATGCGTCTGCCCTAGAATGGGCTCAGCTTATTGAAGATGAAGAAAACAAGATCTCCATTCAGCATTTACTTGTTGTACAAGACACGATGGTGATTAAACATTGGCGTCAAGATTGGAGTTTTGAAGACCCAAATCTTTTTATCTATGATGCTAATAACACCTGGAATCGTGTTGAAAAGGATGATCAAAGCATTAAAGGGCAATGGGCGCAAAAAGTATATCAAGTAGATGACAGTCCTAGATATTCCGGTTCTGCCACTTGGATTCACGTTGATGGTAAAAAAATCTGGCAAAATACAACTCCTGCTCCTCTACCTCGCAGAGAATATACACATAGAAGTGATTACAATATTATGGAGCGTAACAATCAGGTTCAAATCACCACGTACGGATGGTTACACGAACAGGATAACTCAAAAGTATTGCACGCCGCTGATGCCGATGATCGCATAATAGCAGAAGAAAAAGGATATAATATTTATGAACAAGTAGCAGATGAGCGCTGCGCAGCTGCACAATCATGGTGGGAAGCCAACCAGGAACTCTGGGCAAAAGTCAGAAAAGAATGGGATCGTATTTTGGCATCAAAAGAACGCCTTAAATTGAAAAAGAAAGTTGATGGAAAACGCCTTTACAGTGTTTTGTTTGATCTTAAACCAACTGCAACAACCGCAGAAATACATCAAGCGATTATTGCATTTGTTGAATGAGTGGAATGAACTTTCCTAAAATTAAAAGAGTCCTCAAATTGAGGACTCTTTTTTTTCTTTAAACGTTTTAAACACACTTACATATAAACGTTTAAACTAAAACCATGTAATTATTCTGAAACCACAATATCCCAAGAACGTACGTTACAAAAACGTCCAGGGTTTCCATCCTTTTGAGTAGTAATTTGTCCTACGGTAATTGTTGAGTTTTCGTCTAAGCTAAATTCTAATCTGTAGGTGTATTCATTACCCAAAGCTGCGTTAATTCGTTTATAAACCAATACATTATCTGCCGTTTGTACATCTGAAACATCTGGTAATGCGTCACCTTTTGCCACAACAAAATAAGAACCTCCTTCATCTGTTAAGGAATGGTTTGTATCACGTATCAAAACATTAAGAATATAAGATGCTGGTTGTACATTGGTTACACTTTGATAAATTTTACCATTGGTTATCGCGGGAGCTCCCCATCCTGATTCCATATTAAAAATATTGCCATTCCATTCATCCCAACCCCCGTAGCCGTTATGAATTTTCACAGGTTCTGTTGTAGTCCAATCCTCTAAGATCCCCCATCTTCCAGATATAGATGACGCTTTAAAAGGTATTGCAGCATTAACCAGTACCGGTTTTGAAATAGGTGTAAACGAAACATATTCGGTATAAAAAGTATCAATCGCTGTTTCTTCAGGTTTAAATACCGTACGATATTGATATGTTGACAACGGTTTAAAATCTGTAATAGACCAAACATCCTCAGCGATTGGGACAAAAACGGTGGTTTCAACATCTGCTGTATTGGTATAAACAACCTCGGTACCAATAACCCCACTTGAAAGATCCATACCGGCATATGCAATAGCCAGACTGTCTTCAATTAGGTTATTTGCGGTTACTGGTCTATTAAAAAGTGTATTTTGATAACGCTCACCATACACAGTTCCTGTAATGTTGGAAGCTAAAGATTTATTTCCTTTTGCATCATAAGTGCGTAACTCAAAGTTGTAGATATTCTCAGGAATACCTTCTATCATCACTTCTAATGTATCTATACCTTCTGAACGTGTTACAGGAACGGAAATGGAATCTCGCTTATCATTCCAAAACACTCTTAGCTCGGTGATTTTTGGATCTGCGTTTACGACACCTTGCAACATGATTCGATTATTTCCTGAAAAGGCTTTTAAAGAATCTATACGTTCGGTATAGCTGATTTCGCCATCAGCGGCAAACTTTTTATAGTCGTCATATTCCTCTTGAGTACACGACCAAAAAATTGATCCAAGCCCCAAAAAGGTGATTAATGTATATTTATAGATGTTTTTCATAAGTTCTAATTTTTAATTACAGATTAGAATTACCATAAACCTGTAGTTCTGCAATACCCATAGCATAGGTTCCTGCCCAGTTATCAATCATTTCAATTCTTATATAGCGCATAGGAGGAGCATTGGGATCAATATCCCAGCTGAATCCGCTATTTGCCGTCTCAAAATCTTCGTTATTACTTTGACCGTAAGGCAAACCACTTGGCTTTACTTCTTCATAACTACCTAATAATGTCCACTCGCTAAGATCTCCTGTTGGCTCTAACTCAGCCGAACCATAAATCTTCAACTCTTTCATACAGACGTTATAAAAATATTCGCGACCGCTACCATTACCTCCATCATAGTATTCAGGATAATCCCAAATCACAATACGACTAAGCTTGGTAAGCACACCTATGTCAAAACTAGTGATGTGCGTATCTTCGATAAAGTTACCTTGCGTTAGATAACATCTGGGCCAGTCCCAGTTATTGCCATCCCACATCCCACTTTTAGGTGTAGAATTATGACCTGGTGCATCGTTAGGTAACCTTAAGTCACCATAATTTGATTTAGGAATAGCTTCTTCAAATAAAGGTGTAATCGTGCTTTCTAATGTATCTGTATAGTTTAACCATCTATCACGCACAGTAAAACCAAAATCTTGGGCAAGCGTATCTAAACCTCTTAGACGTCCATTGATGATATCTGTTGAAGTATAAATACTGTTAGGGTCTGTCACATATTCACCTTGCTCATTCTTAGTGAGAATAAGTATCGCAATATCCATACGCTCTGGATTTTCGGCGTTGACGAAAATTCCACCAAAAGCTTCTCCTACATCCAGACTGTTATATACATCGAATATTGGAGACTGCAGCGGGTTTACGGTAACGGTTACCGGTGCCGAAGCTACTTCACTTCTATTTACAGCAACCACCTCAACTTCAACATCTTCATTCCCAGTAAAACCTTCTAGAAGCATTGAGTTTTGATAATAGGATGCTTTTACTTCCATTTCTCTACCTGTGGGCAACGTATAATTTGCTTTTATATATAACAAGTCCTCATCATCAGGCAAGGTATAGGTAAGCTTTGCTTTACCTTTAAGATTCTCTACCTGAAGATTTGAAATTTGCTGTGGTGCACTAGAATTTGCTTCCAGCGGCACTTGATCAACTTCTTCTGAGCAGCTCCACAAAAGGACCACAAGACTCAAAAAGAATATTTGCTTTAATGTTTTTGTTTTCATAATCTAAATTTTTTAAGGATTTTACCAACCTGGATTTTGTACCAAATTGGTATTTCTTATAAGTGATGTCTCACTTAAAGGCCAGAAGTAATCTCTTGGAGATACAAAACTTTGAAGATGAATGGTACGCACCTGATAATAGGCTGCTTCAGATTCTCCAAAGACATTCCAACCTTGTACATCATCATTAAATTCTTCTACGGCACGTTTCCATCTCAATAAATCCCAATAGCGCTGTCCCTCAAAAGCGAGTTCGATCATACGTTCTTGTTGAATAATGCTGCGTAAACCATCTTGTGTTGTAGGTTTATTAGGATTAACCGAATGTGCAGCCCATGATTCTACTACGCCGTCAAGTCCTGCACGATCGCGTATACGGTCTATATATTCATAGACTTCAGCGCTAGGCCCCTCTACTTCATTCAAAGCTTCAGCATACAACAAGTATAGATCTGCGAGACGCATCTGTGGCCAAGCATAACGCTCAAAAGAACCACCGTCATTACTAAAAGTCATTCTCCAGTTTACCAGCTTTTTACAATAGTACCCTGTCTCGTTAAAGAAAAACGGATGATCACTACCACTGTAGTCACCAAATTTCCCTTCAATATGCCATTTGGTCTCATCTTGTAATGCATCACGCTTATACCATGTACTACCGTCAAAACCAAGGTCTGCATAAAAACGTGGCTCTCTGTCAAAATTCAATCTGGAAGTACGGTAACCTTCTTCAATATTGAAGCGCTCTTCTGGTGTAGCTTCACGCAGTTCTAAAATATCGTTGAAGTCATAATTACGATCTTCGGTAATTGGGACTCCATTATCGGTATAGAATAATCTTGCCATCGTAATCGTAGGAGACAATACCTTACGTGCTACACGTGTATTATGTCCTGCCTCTAATGGCGCCATTGCACTTGCCTGTAACCCATCTTCCCCGTCTGTTAAACTCTGCGTATTAGGCCAAATCAACTCTATACTTTCAGGATCTGTAATGGCATTGCGTATGCTCAGTTTAGTCACTGTAGTATCAGTAAGATTAAAACCTGTAACTGAAGAGTTGAATCGAAAAAGTTGAATTCCTGCTGTTTCTGCAGCGTCTATAGCTTCTTTAGCAGCATCTGCGGCCTGTTGCCATTTGGTTGGATCATAGGTCGTGTTGTAAAGTGGTGTACCATCGGTGTTTACCATGGTCGACAGATCTGCGTTACCGTTATAAAGCGGACTCGCAGCAGTGACCAACACTTTTGCCTTTAATGATCTTGCAATTACCGAAGTAATTCTACCAAACTCGGTATTGATATCTGTAATAACCGGAGGAAGAACAGCCGCTGCTTCATCAAGAAGTTGAACTACATAGGCTATACCCTCGTCATAAGGTTCTCTTGATAGATCAAATGCCGGTGTAGGCGCATCAATGTCTACATTTTCTCTAATGATGGGTATAGCCCCATAAAATTTCATCAGATAGAAGTGGTAATATGCCTTTAAAAATTTGGCTTCAGCAATCCAACGCTCCCGCTCTGACTGCGTGATATCGGGTACATTATTCTCATCAGACATATTTTCTATAAAAATATTACAGTGTCTGATTCCATCCCAGATCTCAGGTCCGTCATAAGGGGCGCCTGCTTGATATTCACCTTGCCATACATTGAAATATGGATTTGAAACGCGCTGTCTACCCAATGCAATTTCTAGAGCAAAATAATCTCCATTCTCACGATTGTCTGGTACCCACATTTCATCTCCAGCTAAAAACCCTGCATTTCTACGCGGATGACCTAGACGTGGCATATAGGAGTAGCAAGTAAAAAGATACTTTTCTGCCTCTTGACGTAAATTAAAAATCTTATCTACAGTAGCAAGTCCATCGGGTACAACATCTAAATAATCGTCCTGACACGAATTAAACCCAGCGAGTGTCGCCAAACCAAAGGCAACAGCTGCGGTACGATTCAATAGTCTTTTATATAGTATATTTTTCATAATTCTTTATTCTAATTTTAAAAGTCAAATTGAAGACCAAGGTTATAAGCTGTTTGAATAGGATAGCCTAAACCATTACCTCCCATTTCAGGATCCCATAAGTCAAAGCTGCTCCACACGGCAAGGTTGATCCCACTGGCGTAAATACGCAAGGAGCGAATACCCAATGCATCTACCAGCTTTTCTGAAGCTCTATAACCAATCTCTACATTTTTTAACCTTAAGAAGTCATTGTTTTGTAACCACCAAGAAGAGCTCTGAGCATTGTTCTCTACCACATTTGGACTCAATCTTGGCCAAAATGCATAAGCATCTCTATTGTCTTCAGACCAATAACTATCTGCGATAAGTTTTAAGAGCCCATTTTGTTGACCTAATTGATTACCAGTTCCTAAGACAAAAGGTGAAATAGCAGCCGAATTAATCTGAAATGACGATCGTGCAGAACCTTGAAAGAAAACACTTAGATCAAAATCTTTATATCCTACAGTTCCTCCAAAACCATAGATCAACTCTGGAGTAGTAGGTAATCCAATTGGAACACGGTCTAATGAAGTAATCACACCATCACCATTCACATCCCTATATTTAATATCACCACCGGTATAATTACCAAACTGTGTTGGAGAGTTATTGACTTCCTCCTGATCTGTAAATAAACGTTCGGCTATATAGCCATACATTTGAGAAGCATTATTTCCTACCTGAGATAAATATCCCAATTCGTCAGGATAGTTGAGCTCATTAGTCTGTACGACCTCGTTTGTAGCAAAGGTCAACGTTGCTCGTGCTTGCGTCCACCACTCTTGATTGATTTGGCGGTTATAATCTAGCGACAAATCGATTCCCTTAGATTCTAATTCAGCAAAATTAACCTGCGGATTTGCAGTTAAACCAATGACATCTCCAATCTCAGTTCTACGTTGTAGAATATTGGTTCTGTTTTGTTGATAGATTTCTGCAGTGAAGTTTAAATCACGCCATAAACCTATGTCAATCCCAATATTAAATTGTTCTGAAACTTCCCATCCAATATCAGGATTTGCATAACGATCAATTGAAATACCGGGTCGTCCAAAATTATATTCCTGTCCAAAGGTTGCTCCAAATCCACCATTATTAGGGTTCACACGCGATAAGTAAAAGAAACGATCTTCCTCTGCATTACCAATCTCATCATTACCGGCTTTACCATAGGTGAATCGTAACTTAAGATTACTAAACGTGTCCTTTAAACCTTCAAAATATTTCTCGTTAGATATCACATAACTCGCTCCAAATGAAGGGAAAAACCCATACCTATTGCTTCGGTCAAAACGCTCTGAACCATTATATCCAAAACTGAACTCAGCAATGTAACGCTTATCAAATGCATAAGTAAATCTTCCTGAAAATGTATGGTTTCTGTACTGTAAAGATTCTTGAAGATTATCATAGTCTGTAGTCTCATAACTCTGAAGTACGTTGATCAAGAAACCTGATACTGCATGAATATCATTAAAAGTTTTATCATAGTTCAGCGTAAACTGATTATAAATCCTTGAATTAGACTGATTGTTTGAGCCCGCAAGATTTAAGAATTCTGTACCGGGAAGACCAATAGATGATTGTGTCCCGTCATTCAACACGCGCAATTGAACACCTCCGTCTACCGGGTTTCTAGAGGCTTGATAATAAAATGGATTATACGCTCTACTAATAGAATATGTATTATATCTACGTATGTAGTTCATCGTACCAATTTTTAAACCTTCAGTTATAAAGTCGAGCTCTTGATCTATTGATATCTGTGCCTGAACGGTTGAATTTTTGGTCGTTCTATACCCTCTAACCATTTCTGCATAAGGGTTTGTATAGAGTGCATTACTGGCAAGCGATAGAGGTGCATTACCAAATAGAGGATGTTGTGCTAAAGGATATAATTCAGCAGGATAAATAGAGGTAAAAGCCACTGGGTTTGCATTCACTGTAGAGGCAATGATGTCACCACCATTTGAAATTGGTCCATTATAATCATCAAACTGGCCGTAAATATTAACGGTAGCCAAGGTCGTTGGCGTAAGGTCAATATCTAGTTTACTCCGTAACGAATAGTTTTGAAGTTTGATATTACTATTAAAATTGTTGATAGGATTTACATCTAGAATACCGTTATCAATATTATACGTTCCTGAAACATAATATCGGGCACGTTCAGAACCACCACTTGCACTTATGTTGAAACTTTGATTTATAGTATACTCTTTGAGTATCTGATTGATCCAATCATTACTAGGATATAAATAAGGATTATCTCCTGCTGCCGTACGGTCTATCTTGGTTTGTGAATACGGTAGAACAGCTAAAGGATCACGTGTGAGCGCCGCTTCATTAGCCAAACGCATATAAGTGATATTATCTGCAAATTCAAAGTTTTGCGTATTGGTCGAAACTCTGGAAGCTGCACGTGCACTGAATTTTGCTTTTCCTGCTTTACCGCTTTTGGTAGTTATCAAAATCACCCCGTTTGCTCCTCGAGCACCATAAACCGAAGCTGCCGCAGCATCTTTCAGTACAGAAAAGGTATCGATATCGTCAGGCTGTAAACGTGCCAAATCTGTAGATGTAGACTCTATATTATCGATAAGAATAAGTGGATTACGTTTTCCTGAGCCAAAAGTACTTAAACCACGAATGAAGAAATCTGAATTGTCTGCTCCAGGCTCTCCAGATCGTTGAAAAGAAACCATTCCAGGAACACGACCTGCCATCATATTGGTCAAGTTATTGGTAGGCCCTTTTAATTCTGCAGGATTGATCGTGGCAATGGAGCTTACCTGACTTTCCTTTAACTGTTTACCTCCAAAAGCGATAACCACGGTTTCTTCTAAAGATTCTGAGCTTAAGCTCATTGTAACGTTTATCGTTTCTTGGTCAGAAACAACAACTTCTTTGGTCTCAAAACCAACAAAAGAAAAAACTAGTGTTGATCCCGGAGAGACGCGTATAGAGTAATTTCCATCAAAATCTGTTGAGGTTCCATTTTGTGTACCCTTTTCAACTACCGTTACCCCTATTAAAGGTTGATTGCTATCACTACCGTCATAGACAGTACCTGTAATAACCTGCTGTGGTTGATCATAGGCCCTATTTGCATCTAAAGCATATGAATAACCAGACACCACTAAAAGCAATAGATAAAGTCTGGTTTTTATAACCATTTTGAGTGTGTATATCATAATTGTGTGTTGTAGTATTCTTTCAATAATGTGATTTTCAATTGTTAATTAAGTTTCTGCTAACTGCTATTGTTTCCATAATTTTTCATTTTTTGGCTTTATTAGTTAATATTCAGTTTTTATTCGGCAGGTGTTGATTCTTGGAGTTGCCAAGTGTCCTGCCATTTTATTTCGGGCTTTCCGTTATTGATTTCCAGTGGCAACCATATATACCTTCCGTCTATATGATTTTTAGGATTCCATCTATCACCCATATAGATGTACGAAGTATCTGTTTTGCTTACTACCGGCAGGATAAATGTACTTTGGGAATGAAATGTGACATTACTGTGTTTACCTTTGGCCGGATTTCCAAGAGATTCCCAAGGACCAAAAATGGATGTCGCTTTGAACGATCTCGCAGGATTAGGAGCCCAACCTGTAAGGCCTGAAGTAATCATATAATAGGTTGATCCTTTTTTAAAGATTGCCGGCGCCTCGTTTTGACCTCCCGGTTGAATACGTGCCCATTTCCCGGTAAAACCTAGATAATCATCAGTAAGCTCAGCGATATGCAGCGTTTGATTTTCTTCTGAAGAATGAATATGATATGCACTACCGTCATCATCCACAAAAAGGGTCATGTCTCTAGACATTTGACCTTCTTTAAAATCGCGTCTAACATATAGACCATTTTTAAGCGCAGTTGTCCATTCTGGTGTCCACCACTCCAACTTATTATCTGAGGCGCTGCTTAGCTTTTGATCTTCTGAAAAATTAATGGGCCACTGCCCTGCATTTGGTCTATAGGATTTGAGATAGGTAAAAGGTCCCATAGGAGATTTACTGGTTGCCACACCTGTTCTTGCAGCTGCATAGCCTTGACCTTTGAGTTCAAGGTGAAACCACATAACATAGTTTTGCGTTTTCTCATTATATATAACTTTTGGGCGCTCTATTACAGATCCAATGGTGATTTCAGAATCAGGATCTTCTGACACACTTAGTGCCACTCCTTCATTCGTCCAATTGTAAAGATCAGTAGATGAATAAACTCTGACCCCTACCTGTGCCAGACTGTTTTTATTTTTATGCTCACCATACCAATAGTAAATTCCATCTTCTTCAAATATCCCACCACCATGCGCATTTATGTGCTCGTGGTTGGTATCTAGCCATAGCGATCCTGGTGAAAAGTAGGTATGTTTTTCAGAGAGTTGCGCATTAGAAAAATACCCACATAGCAATCCAAAAAACAACAACATTAAAAATTTCTTTACATATTGTATGTTTGCCATAGTTGTTATAAATAGTTAAAATATTGTTTCGTATATTTTTAACGAAATCGAAATAGTAATCAACTTCGAATACAATTTTCACATATTTTAAGAGTTTTGGCAAGGGTCAAAATGGCAAAATAAGGGGGTGTAAATGCGCATTCATCAATAAAAACATATATTTTCAGTTTTTTCACCAACGTTTACTCTTATTCTTTATATTATCTTTAAAATTCTAGTGTTATGGTCCTTTCAAGACATTCTGTAGGTTTTTTCACTTTAATAGTGTGTTTTATATGCATTACTCCTACCCTAATTTTTGGCCAAAAAAATGAAAATACCAAGACCGGATTTTTAGACAAAGAGCTTACCTTTTATAGTTTGGACACTCAAAATGGACTCTCAAATAATATTGTTAAAACCATTGGAGAGGATGCTCTAGGATTTCTTTGGATAGGTACTTCAGATGGACTCAATCGTTATGATGGGAACGCATTTGAAATATTTAGAAAAGAAAATTCTGGACTTTCAAACAACTACATTCAAGACATTTCTTTTGCACCAGATGAACGTATTATACTTGCTACAGACGGCGGGATCAACTTCTATGATTCAAAAACAGAACGCTTTGATCTCTTAAATAACTATTATCCGGGTCTCAAACTAAGTGTAAACTCATCTGTTGTTCTTGACCATAATCGCTATGCTATAGGTATTTACAATCAAGGTCTGTTTGTATATAATGGCACAGAAGAAGTCGCATATAAAGGAGCTTCTAACAGCCCCGTAAAAGAGTTATCTTCTTTAAAGATCTCCTGTATTGCCAAGCAAAATGATTCTATTATTTGGGTAGGAACCTTTGACAAAGGGCTTAATCGCTACAATATCAAAACAGATATAGTAACTCAAATCCCGTTAACTGTTCAGAACACTACAATTAAAGAAATAAATACAGTATATGTTGATGACAAGGCTAATGCGTGGATAGGTACTGAAAATGGACTTTTTGTTCAAAAAGCAGATGGCAAATTTTTACACCTTGATAAAAGTGCTCATTCATCTGGATTATCAGGTAACCGCATTATGGCTATTACAAAAGATGATTTGGGAAATCTCTGGGTAGGTACGTATAATGACGGCTTAAATGTGTTTAACATAAAAAGTTTTCTTGATCAAAGTCAGGCGTTTTCTGTTGTGAAATTTAGACCCAATGATAATAACAGTAGTATAACAAATGCATCGATAAACACACTTAAAAAAGACCGAAATGGATACATTTGGATAGGCACCAATGCCGGATTGAATTTTGTTGACCCTGCAGGTGAGCCTGTGAGACTTTTAAAAAGTGATCTAACCGGTGGTGAGAAATTGAAACATAACAGGATTAATGACCTCATTCTTTCTAATAAAGGTGTTATTTATCTAGCAACCGATGGCGGCGGAATAGATACCTATAACCCACAATCAGGGGCTTTACACCATGATGTCTACACCACTCAAAATGGACTCAAAACCAATTACCTTAATACCCTTGCTGAAGATGATAATTCAAACTTATGGGTTGGCACCTATCAAAAGGGATTACACAAATTAGATCTAAAAAGCAATCAATGGAGTTATTATTTACAAGGCGCTAAAGAAGATGGTAATGATGTAAGATGCTTATTTGTAGATCACGCACAACAATTGTGGGTGGGAACAAACCGCGGCGGACTTTTTAAATACAATAAACAAAAAGATACATTTGAATATATAGATCAACTCGATGTGATAAGTCCAAAAATGGATATCAGAGCGATAGACGAAGATCAATATGGCACCCTCTGGATGGCCACTTACGGTAACGGAATACTCAAATACAACCCCGACTCGGGTGAGGTTGCTTCCTTTTTTAATGGAAATCTTCCCGGAATTACCAGCAATGTAGGCTTTAGTATAAAAGTTTTGGACGATGGCACTATTTTAACTGGTCTCAAACATGGCGGTCTCATTCGTTTTAAGGAAGGAGATTCTAGTGCTAAAAATTATACCGAATTCGATGGGTTAAGCAATAATACTGTTAATAGCATTATTGATTATGATGGTGCTTACTTAATCTTAGGAACAGATAAAGGAATTAGTAAGTTTGATCTTAAAGACGAAACTGTAAAAAGTTTAAATTTTTTCAATAACATTCAAGTAAGCGAATATAATGAAGGAGCTGCCATAAAAAGTTCTGACGGCACTTTATATTTTGGCGGAAACAAAGGCGTCACAATTTTTAATCCAGAAAAATTAGAACGTAAGAACATAAAAGGCTCCTTGATTATTAAAGATTTTAGAGTTGCAAATGAAGAAGTTTTAGTAGATCCTACTGATTCTAAAGCTATTTTGGACCAATCCATTATTTATAAAGAGGAAATTAAACTCGCACATAACCAAACGAATTTTTCTCTCGCTTTTACAGATTTAAGCTTTCCCTTTGCCACAACTACGAACTACTCATATCTACTTGATGGATACAATGAACATTGGATTGATCTAAAAAATACCAACCGAATTAATTTCAGCAATATTCCACACGGTAACTATGTACTAAAAATCAAAGCTGAAAATCAGGCTGAATCCCCAAAATATACAGAGCTTGCCATCACAATTGCACCTCCATTTTGGGAAACCTGGCCTGCCTATTTATTTTATATTGTTACTCTTTTTATATTAATCTGGGCCGGATTGAAGTACTATGCAGAACGTGTAAAACTGAAGAATTCACTCATTTTTGAACAACGCCAACGTCAACTTGAACAGGAAATTAATGAAGAGCGAATTCGGTTTTATACCGGCTTTTCTCATGAATTGAAAACGCCACTTACTCTTATACTTGCTCCTCTTGAAAGCTTGTTAGAAAATGCGGTTCATAAACAACAACGCAAAAATCTCAAATTGATTAAACGTAATGCGAATAATCTTCTGCAGTTTATTAATAAACTTCTTGAGTTTAGAAAAAGTGAAGAAGGTCTAAGCAATTTAGATTTAAAAGAGTACAACATCACAAAAAATATCTCTAACTGGCTAGATGCCTATCAGCCGCTGCTTAAAACCAAAAACATTGACCTGATCTTATCAAAGCCTCAGTTTCCTATATCTGTATTTTGTGATTTGGAAAAAATTCAAGTGATCATAAATAATTTGGTTTCAAATGCTATCAAATATAGCCCAGAGCACAGTAAAATTTATATAAAGGTTGATACTGTGGATAATTATCTTCAAATACGTGTAAAAGACTCAGGAGCAGGAATCGATCAAAAAGATATCGAGCAAATTTTTGAATGGTACTATCAATCTAATATGTCATTAAAAAAAGATGGTAGCGGTATAGGGCTAGCACTTTCCAAACGCTTTGCAGAATTGCATCAGGGAAGTTTAGAAGTTATTAGCGAAAAAGGTAAAGGTTCATGTTTCACTCTTAAAATACCTTATGACGATCAATTGCTGGATGCGTATTTGGACAACGATCAAAATGCGGTTTCCAATAAAAAAACTATAGAAAATCAATTACTCGAAAACGTTTCAACTTATAAAGAACAAACTCCGGTTAATAATCTTTTAGTCAAACCAGACAACAATCGTAAACTCCTTCTTTTGATTGATGATAATCCAGACATTCTAGAATTTTTAGATGGAGTTTTGAGCCAGGAGTATGATCTAATTCACGCAGAAAATGGAGAGATTGGTATCAATCAAGCTATAAAATATATTCCTGATCTCATCATTAGTGATATTATGATGCCAATTAAAAGCGGAATTGATTTATGCCAATTTTTAAAAGGCAAGAAAGAAACTTCACATATTCCTATCATCTTACTATCGGCAAAAAATAATTGTGAAACTATCGAAACGGGATATACCGAAGGTGCTGATGACTATATGATTAAGCCGTTCAATGTAAATGTGTTAAAAGCACGTATTACCAATTTGATACACGGGAGAAAACTGCTGCTTCAGAATTTTTCAAAAAATAGCGAAGTCTCACAATTAAATACTGAAGAAGAAAACAAGCTTCTTGATATTGAAAAACAATTTCTTTTAGAGTTTAAAGAAATTGTTCTTCAAAATATGCAGGAAGATGGAAAGCTTGTCACCACCGTTGCACAAGAAATAGGAATGAGCAGATCATCGCTTTACAGAAAGATTAAAGCGCTTACAGGTAAAAATATCAATAACTACATAAGAACTATAAAAATAGAGCACGCAGCTTATTTAATTGAGAAACAAAACTTTGGCATTGCTCAAGCGGCTTATGAAGTAGGCTTTAGTGATCCTAAATATTTTAGAAAGATTTTTAAACAGCGGTTTGGTAAAACTCCATCAGATTTCAAACCCAATTAACACAATAATTGAAACTTTCAACAATTAGGCTGATTCTAGCAATAAAACCCAATCATTTCCCTCGTGAATTTCGCCCGGCGGATCAAACACTTGTATTCCTTCGTTTTTGAATGTACCTATAGATAGCTTGCTTCCGTCCTTTGGATTGTACCATAATGCGTCTACTTGATTGCCTTCAATTTTACCCATATGTACTTCAATTGTTCTACCGGTATAGGTATAGATCATAACATAATCTGCTCCGCGGGTCGCCGCGAGATAATTGTACCGCTCACCTTGAGTTACAACTAAATCTTCATCAGGAACTCTGCTCATATACGTGTAAGACAACATCAATTGCTTAAGATATTGCATCTGCCCTGCTCCCGCGGCTTGAAGCGCTACTTGCCAGTCCATTTTATTTCCATAGGCACCTTCGCCGTCTTTTTCAGTGTAAAACTGCATTATGGCACTATGTCCGTAAGTAAAACCCGCAGCACCGGCAAAAACCGACCAATATGCATATCTACGTACATCATTTTCATTCCATAGAGGTTGTAACGTATCGTGTAGACCTTGAGGAATTCCTTCGTAAGAGGGTTCACCATCGAGTGTAGGCTTTGTTGGTTCTAAATGGTAATCTACAGTTACATAACGCCAATTATCTTCGCCAAAACCTTTTTCAGAATCATCCTGATCATAGGTTCTGTGCCCCGACTGAAACATATTAAAATCTAACCAAGATGCTGTATGAAACCAATCTGAAGATTGCTGTCTGCCTCGCGGATGAAAAGTTTGTAAAAGCTGTGGTGTTTCCGCGTGAATACTCGCCCCCAAAGCATTCCATACTTCGATATACTGATTACCAAAAGTATCTCCCCCATTAAGCCAAATTATATTGTTATTTTTAAATCGGTTTCCTAAAAACCGTCCATATTCTTCTGCTTGTGCTACAGACACTTTACCAGAGTTCACATTCCCACCCCAAACCGGAACTAGCGCCACATATAAACCTTTTTGCTCTGCAAGATCAATTGCATAAGCCATATGGTCCCAATAGTCATACGAAGCTGTATTTAGACTATCACCCGCTATCACTTTGGGAGTGTTTATTTGATCCTCAATCAACGCCTTTGAACCATATACATTTTCTACATCTAATGTATGCAGCACCATCACTTGAATGACATTAAAACCTTTTTTCTTACGGTCATCAAAGTATGCAGAAATAGCTTCTCGGTCTAATTTTTTTAATAGTAACCAAGCGGTATCGCCCAGCCAAAAGAAGGGATCACCATTTGCTCTTTTAAAAAAATGCGCATTATCTGCAATCTCGATAGGTTGCAACGTCTCAAGTTGTTCATGACTTCGCGATTCATTTTTGTCTTTACAGCCTAAGAGCACTGAACTAAGCAGTAGCCACCCAATAATTACGATCCTATGTATCATTTAGTTAAACCTTTTGTACAAAGTAACAAAAAGATAACAAACAGAAATTGAGCGATTTAAAATTAGAAACAGACTTAGGTACTAAACCTCAGTATTTAACCTATCAATTATAAAATGTCATTTTAATGATTGTAATGTCAAGATCTTCGGTCACTTTTATGGGATGAGAAAGACACTTTATTAAAAAGCCATCTACAAAAATTAAATATACTCCTCTTTCAAAGCCCGTTACGAGATCATCACGATCAAATTTAGAGTCTATTCCAGTTGTTTTTAAAAATGAAGAAAGCGATACAAGGGAATTATCGATTTTACATTGTTCTTCTTCAGCCCTGTAACGGTCCAGAATCAATTCTTGAACATTTTGTGGAAAACTGGGAGTTAAATAACTAATTCTACTCGTTTTGCTTTCTCCTACATTGCGCAGACTTAGGGTAATTTCGTGCATATGTGAAATTGAATACGTTAAAAATCAAGTTCAATTTTTGAATACCCACAGAAACTTACATTTCTCACGAATTCAAAAACCGATGGTGAAACTAATCACCACGCTATGTACGATTTTAGGACTTACTTGGTTTTCAAAATGGAATGGAAAGAATGAGAGCATCTCAGCTTTTAATCTAACTAGTCGCTTAAAAGCTATACTACAGTTATTTGTGATCGAAGCAAAAGCTCACTTATGCGCTGAAATTTTTCTTCGTAGATTATCGAAAATCGCTCTTCTTCATATAAATATTCTCTTGCGATAGGGACGCTATACGGCAATGCCCAGGCACGCAAAGTGGCGACAATATTTCTTAAACTATCGATCCCGGTTGAAGCATTTGCGCCATAACCCCAGCAAATGACCGCAATAATTTTATGCGTTAAATACGGATTTTCGTCATTTGAACTCAAAATTAGCCAGTCCAGGCAATTTTTCATCGCGCCAACCATTCCGCCGTGGTATAACGGACTAAGCCAAATGTGCCGGTCGTATTCTTTAAAAACTTGCAACATTTTTGTCACCGAATCTGGAACTTCTGAAAAATCTTCCTCAAAAAAGGGAATATCATATTCAGATAAATTAAAAATTACGGGCGTTGCTCCCAACTGCAGCAAGTATTCCTTTAAATAATTCGCAATTTCCTGCGACGTATCGCTTGCTTTATTGAGTGTGCCGTTAAATATTAAAACTTTCATTTTTTAGAATTCGTTTCAACTGATTCATCTTGTGAATCAACTTTTCATTTCTCTTTTTTATACTGAAAATGTTCTCCTATTTTATACAATCTGAAGGCTTCTTTTACACCTTTCATCTTCTCGCTAGAAACTTCAGCTTCTGGAGGAGTATCCAATAGTTCATAAACCGCTTCAGAAATCACAAAACTATTGTCTAGCTTTTTGGTTAATTCCTGAATTCTCGCAGCAACATTCACCGCATAGCCCATCACGATTTGATGCGGTCTATTTTCAAGCAATAAATCACCGGTGGCGACTTTTCCCAGATGAGCGCCAATCCCAACTTCGATCTCTTCATTAAAATAGCGCAGAAAATATTCAGTATTTAGGCGTTTTAATTCCTTCAGGATCGCAAAACCACAGTTTACGGTATCAAGGACACTGGCTTTGGTCGTTTTTTCAAATCCAAAAGCAACATACAGTCCGTCGCCATTAGTTTCTATAATTTTTCCTTCAAATTGCTGAATGATCTTTTCGAAATTAAAGAACAGTTTTCGTATAATATGAATCACATCAAAAGCCAGATGCTGCTCGGCAAAAGGCGTAAAATTCCGAACGTCTAAAAACAGCAAACACAAGCGTAATTCTCTACCTATATTCTCGTTTTTATTCAGCTTATTTCTAAGGTATAACGGGTAATCACTTTCGTCGTTCATAATCCGTTTTATTTTTACTGAACCCGATTTTACATAGGCCTGGCAAGCCAATCGAACATTTTTAGGAAGCTCAAAGTAGGTTCTCAGTTTTGCTTCCGCAGCATTTATTTCTGAAAGATTTTCTTCGCCCTTCACAATTAAGATCCTGCAGGTAGAACATCTGGCTTTGCCCCCGCATTCGCAGCAAAATGGAATGTCTTTTTTTAATGACGCCTCTAAGATTGATTCTTTAGAATTGATCAAAAATGAGGCATCATTAACAAGGTTAATATGGTGATAAGATTTTACCATCCCACATCAAGTTTATATTGGTTAATTTTTAACCTGATTTTTATTTTCTTCGGAAATAATCTCGGCATTCTCGCTATTCCAACCGCCGCCCAGAGCTTTGTAAAGATCGATTAGCGCCAGTTTTTCCGCCAGAACATCATTGATGTTATTGATCTCGGCACGCAGCAAACTTTGCTCAGCCGTTAGCACATCGGTATAATTGGTTTGCGAATTATACTGAAGTAACTTTTTCGTATAATCAACCGACTTATTCAAGGCTTCTAACTGCAAAGCGCGTTTACTAATCTTAGAGTTGGCTGTTTTAAAAGCAAACACTGCATCTGAAACTTCTTTCCCGGCATCCAGCAAAGCTTCCTGAAAATTATTAAAGGCGATTTGTTGCTCGGCTTTGGCCGTTGCTAAATTCGCTTTATTGATCCCCTTGTTGAATATCGGCTGCATTAAACCGGCAGCGATATTCCCAAAAAGCCCTATGTTTTTAGTAAAAAGATCGTCCCACTCAAAACTTGAAAACCCGGCACTTCCTGAAAGTCCAAATGAAGGATAGAACTGTGTTCTTGCAACATTGGTTAATTCGAACGCACGACGATACTCCAGTTCGGCCTGCATCACATCTGGGCGATTTGCCATTAGATCTGCAGGATCTCCTATCGAAAGTTCAGGCATATTCATTTCAGCAAAATCATCAAAACCGCTACGCTGAATTTCACCTGGCTTTCTAGCCAGTAAAATCGACAACGCATTTTCAATTTCTCTAATTTGCTGTTTCACATCTGGAATTAAAAGTTCGGCTTCATATTGGTTGGCTTCGCTTTGCACCACGGCAGCACCGTTAACCATATTTGAGCTTTTAAGCTTCTTCATCGTTGCTACATAAAATTTTCGGTTTTCCGCAGTTTCTTCTAAAGTTTCCAGTTGCTTATCCAGAGCAATTAATTGATAGTAATTTATCGCAATATTGGCTACGAGCTGTGATTCGATTGCTTGTTTAGAAGCCTGAGTTTGCAAAAGCGCAGCTAAACTGGCACGTTTTGCGCTACTCAATTTCCCCCAAACATCAGCTTCCCAGGAAGTCGAAATCCCAAGGTCGTATTGCGTTACATCCTTAATAAATCCAAATCCTTGAGTGTAAGATAATCGAGATTTAGCCACAGATGCACTTCCTTCCAAACTGGGTAAGAATGCTTTTTTACTCTGCTTCAGCAAAGCATTGGCGCTGTTTACACGCTGTATCGCATTCTTTAGACTATAATTTTCAGTTAAACCTTCTTCAATATAATTCAGCAGATAAGGATCTGAAAAGAATTGATCCCAATGCATCAAAGGTGCTTCCGGCACTTCAACTTCAGCTGCCATTTCTTTTCTGAAAAGTGCCTCAGTATCTGCTTCCGGTTTTTCGTAATCTTTGGTTATTCCGCAGGAAACCAAAAGAAAACTAAGACTGAAGGCGTATATATAAATGATATTAGATCTCATAACATTAAATTTATTCTTCATTAGTTGCAGGTTTACCACTTACTTTTTCCTGTAAAGACTGGAAAAGCATAAAGAGCGCCGGGATCACAAAAATTCCGAATAAAGTCCCGGTAAGCATTCCACCAACTGCGGCTGTACCGATAGATCGGTTACTTACTGCTCCTGCTCCAGAAGCCAACATCAACGGCACTAATCCGAAAATAAAAGCAAATGAAGTCATCAAAATAGGTCGTAAACGTGCGCGTGCTCCCTCAACTGCTGAAGTAAATAAGCTTTCCCCATTTTTACGGTGCATAAGGGCAAATTCGACAATTAGGATCGAGTTTTTTGCGAGCAGACCAATAAGCATTATCAAACTGATCTGAAGGAAAATATTGTTATCGATCCCGAATAATTTTGCGAATAAAAAGGCTCCTGAAAGTCCGAAAGGTAAAGGCAACAATACCGAAAATGGTAGAATATAGCTCTCGTATTGAGCAGCCAGTAAAAAGTACACAAATACCAGACAAAGTATAAAAATGTAAACCGTCTGGCTACCACTACTTACCTCTTCCCTACTTAAACCGGCAAACTCATATCCAAATTGTTTTGGTAAATTCTCATCGGCAACTTCCTGAATCGCTTTCACCGCATCACCCGAACTGTAACCCGGCGCCGGAACACCCGTTACATTTGCTGACGTATACAAGTTGAAACGTCTAATAAATTCAGATCCATAAACCTTTTTAAGCGTTACAAACTGCGTAATGGGCACCATTTCTCCCTGAACGGTTTTTACCATCACTGCGTGAAGATCTTCTGGTTTGGCACTAAACACAGGATCAGATTGAACCATAACACGATATTGTTTATTAAACCGGTTAAAATCTGAAGCGTAAATTCCGCCATAATATCCTTGCATTACGGCTAACACCTGATCTGGCGTGATCCCTGCCATTTCGCATTTAGCGATATCAACTTCCAGCTCAAATTGTGGGAAATTGTTATTAAACGAAGTGGTCGCATATAAGATCTCGGGACGTTGGTTTATCGCTCCCAAATAATTTTGCACCACACCGCTAAACTGATCCATATCGTTTGCTGTTCTATCCTGAAGATTGAACTCAAATCCATTTGTGTTTCCAAATCCCTGAAGCGTAGGCGCTGCAAAGAAGATGATATTGGCTCCTTTTATTCCAGAAGTCTTATTGAATAAATTATTCACTACACTTTCGATATCCTGGCCTTCACCAGCACGTTCTTCCCAATCTTTTAAACGAATGAAAAATGCACCGTAAGAACCACCGGCACCACTAATAAGATCCTGCCCCGCCATTCTGGTTGAAGATTCAACTTCAGGAACCGTTCTAATAATACTATCGATTTGATCGGTTAAAGCTTCGGTTCTTTCTAGAGAAGCTGATGGTGGTAAGATCACATTTCCGAAGATGGCTCTACTATCTTCCGCAGGAACAAATCCTGTAGGTGTATTTTTGATCAGGAACCACGATAACACAGAAAATGCTGCAATACTTCCCAAAGCCAGCCATTTTCTTTTCAGTAAAAACTGAACTCCTTTTACATATTTTGCGGTGATCGCATTAAAGGCAATATTAAATCCTGCATAAAAACGTTGAATTCCGGTCTTCCTTTTATGATGATCTTCAGAATGTGGTTTTAAGAAAATCGCACACAAAGCAGGACTCAGCGTTAAGGCATTTACTGCAGAAATTACAATAGCAATTGCCAGTGTAAGACCAAATTGCTTATAAAAAACTCCAGCTGAACCACCAATAAAAGATACCGGCACAAACACGGCGGCCATCACAAGCGTGATCGAAACGATCGCACTGCTAATTTCGCTCATTGCACTCAGCGTTGCTTTTCTAGCAGATTTTGCACCTTCATCTAACTTAGCGTGAACTGCCTCGACGACCACAATTGCATCATCTACAACAATACCAATAGCGAGCACCAGTGCGAAAAGTGTAAGTAGGTTAATTGTAAATCCAAAAACTTTTAGGAAAAAGAAGGTTCCTACAATTGCCACCGGAACCGAGATCGCCGGGATTAACGTAGATCTAAAATCCTGTAAAAAGATAAACACCACGATAAATACCAAAATAAAGGCTTCGATAAGTGTGTGCTCCACTTTTTCTATGGAAGCATTTAAAAATTCGTTGGCATTCAAAAACGGTGAATACTCAATTCCTGAAGGAAAATCTTTAGAACTCTCCTCAATAATGCGCTGGCATTCGTTGATCAATTCATATGCATTAGAACCTGCTGTTTGACTCACCGCAATCGAAGTACTTGGATAACCCTGAGTTGTGGTGCTACTGCCATAACTTAAAGCACCCAATTCTACTTTTGCAATATCGTCTAATCGCAAAATATGCCCATCTTTATCGGCTCGTACAATGATATTTCCAAACTCTGATGCGGTTTGTAATCGTCCTTTATATTTGATAGTGTATTGAAAAGCCTGATCGCCATTCACACCAAACTTACCCGGAGCCGCTTCAATGTTTTGCTGGCGTAATTTTGCGATCACATCATTAGGAACTAAACCATAAGAAGCCATCACATCTGGCTTCAGCCAAATCCGCATCGAGTAATCACGAGCCCCGTAGATAAAGGCATCGCCAATTCCGTTTACACGTTTCAGTTTTGGAAGGATATTCAGGTTTACATAATTCTGCAAAAAGTTTTGATCGTAGGTGTCTTTGGTACTATGCAAACTAAAAATATACACCAGACTGGTTTGCTTTTTACTGGTAGAAACTCCCGCTCTAATCACCTCTTCTGGCAATAAACTATTGGCTTTATTCACCCGGTTTTGAACGTTCATAGCAGCCAGGTCTGGATCTGTACCCAAATCGAAATAGATCGTGATCGTTGCACTACCATCGTTACCCGCGGTAGAGGTCATATACTGCATATTTTCTACCCCATTAATTTGTTCTTCTAAAGGGATCAAAACACTATTTCTAACCACATCTGCATTCGCTCCCTGGTAAGAGGCAGTCACTTCTACCGTAGGCGGTGCGATATCGGGATATTGCGAGATAGGAAGGGTAAACAATCCCAGCAATCCCAGGATCACGATGATGATCGATATCACCGTAGAAAGCACTGGTTTACTTATAAATTTTTGTAACATATTTTTAAATTTAAGACAATAAGCATCCAGGATCGACTATGTAAAAAACATAGCAATCAAACACTTAATCGTATTTCAAATAATTTACTGGGTAATGATATTCGGTTTAATTTGAAGGCTGTCGCGAAGTGTTCCTGCGCCTTCAAAAACGATGATATCTCCTTCTGAAAGTCCTTCGGTTACCACAAATTTGTTGTCTACGGTGGTTGGCATCGTTTTAATTTCTGAAGTAAAAACGCGATCGTCTTTTACTTTATAGACCATTCGTTTATCCTGAAGTTCGAAAGTAGATTTCTGCGGAACCATTATTGCTGAAGAAAATGCCTGCGGAATAAGGATTTTTCCACTACCACCACTACGTATTCTCTGATTGGCATTTGGAAAAACCGCGGTAAGTCGTGCCGATCCTGTTTGCTGATTTAATAATCCGCTAATCGCTGTAATTTCACCTTCGCTTTCTAAGATACTACCGTCTGAAAGCTGAAGCTTCACTTTAGGGAAAGATTTCAGTTTATCATCAACCGAGTTTCCTTCGTGATCAGCGTAAAATTCTAAATATTCTTTTTCGTCCATAGAAAAATAGACTTTCACATTATCGATGTCAGAAACTACGGTTAACGGCGCGACTACTTGCGGACTTACCAAACTTCCTGTACGATACGGAATTGCACCAACAACTCCATCAACCGGACTTTTAATGAACGTATATCCCTGATTGGCCTGCGCCTGAGCTAAAGAAGCTCTTTGTGCTTCCAGATCTAGTTTAGCAGCATCCAGTTCGTATTGATTTATAATGCCTTCTTCTACAAGCGGAGTAGCTTTTTGAACTTTTAATTCGGCATTTTTAACAGCAGATTGTGCGGCTTTTACCACTTCGTTATACTGCGGAGCATCAATCTTAAAGAGAAGATCTCCCTTTTTTACTCGGCTTCCTTCTTCAACATAGATCTTCTGTAAATAGCCATCAATTCTGGGACGAATTTCAATATCTTCTTCCCCTTGAATAACCGCAGGATATTTTCGCTGAAGTGTAGTTGGCGCTTCTGTAATTTTTAAAACCGGATATTGCGGAACAGCCTGCGCCATATTCTGGCTGCTTTCTTCTTTACAGGAAGACCACAAAGCTCCAAAAAGGATGAGCATCAAAAAGCTGATCCTGTTGTTATAGTTTATCATTTTCTTAGGTGTTTAGGTTCGAAAAACACATAGGAGTGGCTGTCAAGAAAACAAACTGTTTTTTGATTACACGGTTTTTCGTGATTTAAAAAGAATTAAATCCGGCTTTTTGAACTCACCGAATTTATAGGATAGTGAACTTATTTTATTGCTTCCTGGTAGCGTTTCTCTACTTCGTCCCAGTTTACAAGTTTCCAGAACGCACCAATATACTCAGGTCGCTTATTTTGATAGTTTAGGTAGTAGGCGTGCTCCCAAACGTCTAATCCCAAAATTGGAGTACCATTATCATCAGCAACATCCATTAATGGATTGTCCTGATTAGGAGTAGAAGTCACTTTTACTTTTTTGTCTTCTCCTACGATGAGCCACGCCCATCCAGAACCAAAACGCGTTGCAGCTGCAGCATCAAAAGCATCTTTAAACGCTTCAAAAGAACCGTAAGCATCGTTAATTGCTTTTGCTACTGCTCCTGTTGGCTCGCCGCCACCCTTAGGACTTAAAATGGTCCAGAATAGCTTGTGGTTATAATATCCTCCTCCATTATTTCTAATTCCTTTAGGAAGTTCTGAGACCTATGTAAAAAGGTCTTCTAAGTCCTCATCTATAAGTTCTGCTTCTTCCAAAGCAGCGTTGAGTTTAGTGGTATAGCCTTGATGATGCTTTGTATGATGAATTTCCATCGTAGCTGCATCTATATAGGGTTCTAATGCAACATAGGCATAAGGTAATGCCGGCAATTGATAACTCATATCTTTGTAGTTTTGAAAATTAAACTTTTAATTACATTACAAAAGTAGTACTTTTGAATAATAAACCAAATAATTACTTTGTTTATTATGGAAAATAACATTTCAGATAACGAAAAGGCGGTTTCGATACTTAAAACTAAGGGCGAACAAACGATAAAAGAAATAGCAAATGAGCTCGGCGTTACCACTGAAGGCGCACGTTTTCAGCTATTAAAATTATCTAATGAAGGACTGATAAAATCTGAAAGCAGATCAAAAGGTCGCGGAAGACCTCAGCAGGTGTGGTCGCTTACGGCAAAAGGTCACGCACGTTTTCCTGATACACATTCTGGGCTTACCGTAAAATTGATAGAAAAAATCAAACAGAATCTTGGTGAGGAAGCTTTAAACGAAATTATCTATGCCGCTGGTCAAGACAATATTTTGAGATATAAAGATCAAATTAATGCCGATGACAGTCTTGAAGATAAGCTTACAAAGCTAGCAGCCATTAGAACTTCTGAAGGCTATATGGCTCGATTTGAAAAGGATGAAGATGGGAGCTTTATGCTTATTGAGAACCATTGCCCTATTTGTGAAGCAGCAAAAACCTGCCAGGGATTCTGTAAATCTGAGCTTAAAACTTTTAAAACTATACTTGGAGAAAACGTTCAGATCAAACGCGTACACCACATTCTAGAAGGTGCACGCCGCTGTGCATATAAGATCGAAGAGTGATGGGTAGGTTTTTGCCTGAGCCTGTTCTACTCACTGGCATTCTATAATTTGATTCTGGAATATCCTCTAGTCAAAATTCAACCGCTTTATATGATTCTCATTTAAAGATTAAAGTTTGTACCCTAATCTTTTTAGAACAGACCTTTTTATAAATAAAAATTAGCTGAGCTATTTTGCTACTGACAAACCCTTGTCACCCTGCCTCAATACTTTTGATTTAAATATAAAAACAACCTAATATTTTAAATTATGAGTATTCAACAATCACACTTGGAGCAAAATCAAGTACTTACATCAGATGAATTATTAGCGCACTGGCAAGGACATCGCAATCTTACACGTAAGCTTATTGAAGTGTTCCCGGAAGATCATTTTTTTAAGTATAGCATTGGTGGTATGCGCACTTTTGCAGAAATGACGACTGAACTTTTGGCTATCGCGGGACCGGGATTAAAAGAAATTGTCACCGGTCAGACCCAAGAATTCCAAGAGCATATTGATCACCAAAATAAAAAAGACCTACTCCTAAAACTATGGGACGAGACTACTGTAGCGATTAATATGTATTTTCCGCAAATAGCTTTAGACAGCTTTTCAAAAACTATTAAAACCTTTGGTCAATACGAGGGTACGGTGATATCTTCTATTTTATATTTTATTGATAACGAAATTCATCATCGTGGACAAGGTTATGTGTATTTGAGGAGTCTTGGTATAGAACCGCCCTTCTTTTGGGAACGCTAATACCTTTGGTTATGAAAAAAGTATTGGTATTTAAGACTTCAGTACATCAAGAAAAAGACATCAAACAGTTACAACCTGTTTTAAATGCATTAACACCTAATGCTGATGTTTGGAACTTTGATCTTGAAGATTGTGATAATATTCTAAGGATAGAGACTAAACATTTAGAAGCAACAAGCGTTTGTGACACCTTGCAAAAGCAAGGCTTCCTCTGTGAGGAACTGCATTAAGAACTTTACTTTAATGATTAAGAATGTAGTTTTGGATCAAAAATTACATTCTTAATCATTAGTTCAAAAATCTATGTACTCTCTAATTATTAGCTAAAATAGCTTTAGATAAAGCATTAATCCTGTCTTTTAACTCCGGTGGTTCTATAATCTTAGCATAATCTCCAAACATCATATACCATCTTGCAAAACCATCTTCTATATTTCGGGGTTTAAAGACCATTTCTACCTGATCACCCAAGTCTTCTTCAGATATAAAGCCGTAAAACTTGCGTCCACTACGAATGTAGTTAACGATGCTTTTATCTACCCGAATTCGTACCTCAACATCAGATTCTTCAACATTATTTTTTAAATAACGCTCTACTGAATTGTGCTTTTTTGTGAAGCTATTTTGGGAACGTAAAATCTTTTGAATTCTATCCATTCTGAATTGTCTGTAGTCCATTCTTAAATGACAATAAGCCAGCATATACCAAAAATTAGCCTCGTGAAACAAACCTACAGGTTCTATTGTACGTTGTGTTGGACTGTCTGCATCTTGTGCGAGATAAGTGAGTTGTACTTGCTTTTTCTCTGCAATGCTCTCAAAAATGATTTCTAAGGCATCCGGAACATGTGAATTAAATAAGGTTTGTTCAGGGTCTATAAGAATCTGTGATTCAATAGATGCGACCCAGTCCTTTTCATCACCTTTCAGGACCGATTTTAACTTGAACATTGCTGATTCAAAATAAGATCCAAGTCCTTTATCAGTGAACTTTTGCATAAGTTTTTCAGCAGCTACAAAACTCCCGGCTTCCTCTTTGGTAAACATAACAGGAGGTAAACGATAGCCTTCCATTATTGAATATCCTATACCCGCTTCACTGGTTATAGGTACACCCGAAGCCTCGATAGTTCGTATATCTCGGTAAATGGTACGTAGACTTACCTCAAAACGATCGGCCAACTCTTGCGCTTTTACGATACGTTTTGATTGAAGCTGTATGAGAATAGCTATGATTCTATCAAATCTTTTTGGAACTTCGGTACTCATTCTAGGATGTGAATTGACCAAAAATACTATTTAAAAACAAAGTATTTTCTTTGCTGAACGATAAAAACTTTACCTCATTTACGGTCGTAGGGGGCTTAGAATCATGTTATTTAGCTCACCCGCTACGAATTCCTAAATACTGAATTTCACTGAAACTTTAGTCTTACCATCTACCACGTTTCTTGAGATCAAAAAACACCTAAACTTTCCTCTTTTTATCTTAACAAGTACTAGAGCTATAGCATAATCGCTTTATTTCAATTTTGGTTCGGCGCTTTATTTTAAATCACCAAGGAATCATTAAGGTTTCAGGATTTGTTTCTTCGCTAAAAAATTTTCCTGTTGGTCCACTTTTATCAAGTGTTGCATATCGAACTACTCTTCTTGCCGCAATTTCTACATCTCCCCCATTTCCAAAGGTAAAATCTGTAGCAGTAAGACCCGGGCATACTGCATTCACCTTAAAATTGGTATGCTGCAACTCATAAGCTAAATGTACCGTGTACATATTTAAAGCGGCTTTAGAAGCTGCATAAACAGCGTATTTAGCGTGGTCATAAGCCGGCCAGTTGGTGTCACTTTGTAAGGTAAGCGAACCTACGCTCGTACTCAAGTTTACTATTCGAGGAGCTTCAGAATTAGTTAGAAAACTCATAAAAGCTTGAGTAACCCTAGATACCCCTATGACATTGACCTCAAATGCAGCTTGAAACTCATCTGGTTTAGCCGTAAGCGCAGTATAAGGTTCATTCCCCCCGTTAATACCTGCATTATTAATTAAAACATCAAGTACATCTGTCTTTTTACTAAGAAGCTCACGAGCTGATTTAACCGAACTATCCTTGGTGACATCAATCTGCACGCATTCTACATTCTTTAAACCATCTGCTTTAAGCTCTTGGATTGCTGAAATTCCGTTGTGAAAATTTCTACTGCCCAAATACACATAATATCCTTTTTGTAATAATAACTTAGCTGTAGCAAAACCAATTCCTTTATTTGCTCCAGTGATAAATACTTTCTTCATTTTACTGCTTTCTTAATTATGAACAAAGCTCTATCGATTTGAGGAGACTGGATTTACCATATGGTAAAAAGCATTTTTAGCTAAGGCTTTTCCTAATACGACTAAGTGATTGTTGGGTTACACCTAAATAGGACGCTACATAAGCTAGTGGAATACGATTGACTAAATAAGGGTGATTATCTAGAAACTCTAAATAGCGAGTAGTGGCGTCTTGAGAAATAACAGGATTTTTTCTAGACTTTTGATGCATACACAATTGTACCATCTTGCTCTTTATAGCATCCCAGGGTTTCATGATTTGTGAAAGCTCTTCCCATGATTGTTTAGAAAAGACTAAGAGCTTGCTATCAGTACAAGCTTGGATATATTCTGATGATGCCGTTTGGGCTTCAAAATTTATATAATCACACATGATACTTTTCTCTTGAATAAAGCAACGTGTAACTTCTTCTCCCTGCTTATCATAATACCAGCCTCTAAAAACTCCATCTACGACAAAAGCAACCTCTCCTGGTGTTTTACCTGCTTTTGAAAAATAAGAACCTTTTTTAAGTTCTACTACTTCAGTTTGTTCTTCAATGAAACTGATCTGTTGGGCAGTAAGGTTTCCAAATTGAAATATGTATTCTATCAGTTGTTCCATTGCTGCAAGTTGAGAAGTTTTAAAGATTACTGAGGCAAAATTAAAATTGCTACCTGCAAAACAATTAGAGTTTTAAAACGATTCGTAGCTATGAGCTTTCAAAATAATTACCGATTTAATTACCTTATAAATTTATTTTGATGAAGACACTTCTTTAGCCAATTTAAGTGCATTGTATGCATTAAGTATACCTCCCGATTGAGAAACTCGTTCAAAATTTTGGTTTTTTTTATTTTGTTTTAGACCTAATGATACCTCTCCCTTAATTTTGGTTACCGAACTAAGTAAAATTTCCTTAACCTCTTTGGCCGTTAAATCGGGGAAATATGATAAAATTAATCCTATAGTCTTACTTACAAGAGCTGTACTCACCGAAGTACCAGATTGGATCTCATAATCTCTATTGGAATTAGTAATAAGTATGCGCTCTCCTGGTGCAAATAAGTCTACATTCATTTTTCCATAATTAGAAAACTTGGAGACCAAATTATTATTGATTTGTACAGCTGTAGATCCAACAACTATAAAATTATTTACGGGGTAACTTTCATCATTTGGGTATATTTTATTTTCCTCTATATCTATATCTACACCGTCATTTCCGGCTGAAGTTACAATCAAAACATTGTGATCATTAGCATATTCAATAATAGTTTTAATTATTTCCGGATTTGTAGAAAAATTTTTACTAAAACTCATATTTATTACTCGAGCCCCATTGTCTACTGCATATTTTATGGCATTATAAATATCCTTATCGTATTCATCTCCTAGAGATGAAACCACCAGTGGCATTATTTTGAGCGTAATATCGTTATTGATTTTTCGATCTGATATAAAATTTGTCATTAAAGCTCCATGGTCTAAATAATGAATAGCATTATTCAGCTTAGCGTTACCCTGGGTGAATGTTGGCTTTGCAGTCGTAGTATTCAATCGGTCGTCCGCCAATAGAATTCTATCCTCATACTGTGGATTTAAGAGAAAATTTAATCTACCCTTTGCTTTAAAATAGTAATCTCTTATGTAGGACTCTGTAAAACCATACTTTTTGAAATTATATAGTCTTAAAATGGAATTGCTCATCAGCGTATCTTCTTTAAATATAGGCTTCAAACTATCCAACTCATTTAAAGAATAATTTTTAGATAAATAGTCTTTCAAGATTATTCTACTATCGTACAATATACGTTCAATCATTTCTGCATAGGCCACTTCTTCATTAGCATAATTTATTTTTTCAATATAGCGTTTTGACGCACGTACGAGGTCTTTGTTATCACTGTAGGAATTTATGCTGTCAAGTGATTGCAATTTATAAATAGGTAAAGGTGACAAGTATTTGTCTAGAATGCGCGTGTAATCATATTTACCAAATATTTGTTGATTTCCACTAACCTCTCCTAAAAAATTCCAACCGTTGACATCATCAATGTACCCGTTGAGATCATCGTCCTTCTGATTATCGGGTATTTCATCAGTATTAATCCATAAACTTAATTCTTGGCTAAGTCGATCACTATCAACAGGCATATCTAGTACTGCTACAGTAATATTTTCCTTGTATTTTAAATTTTGACCAAATCTTATAGCTTTATTATAACTAATTCCCATAACAGCATCATCATAAATGTCCTTGAGATACCATAGGTCTGTCTTATCATTCAATTTAGGTTTGATGCTATTAAATTGAGTAGAATCAGCAATTTCAAGTGTATAATTACGCTGACCAAAAGCATACTGAGATACCACAGTAATAATGAACGACGTCAAAAACCTTTTAAAAATCATATCTATTTTAAATAATTATAAGCTTGAAAATATACTTTAAATTAGTTAGGGAAGTATTAGTTGTGATGGCCTGGAAGTACATTTATAGAATTTATACTAAAAATTTAAATTTAGGTTTATTTTCTCTTTATGAATCTGTTTTTGTAAAACGTTCATTAATCTATCCCTAGATCATTAGTAAAAGAATGATGTACTTCTATTTCGCTTATAGGAACACCTATTTTATCTTCTATCATTCCACAAATAATACGTTCAACTTCATACTTACTAGATATTTTTTCAATATCGATTAAAACATCTCGGTTCAAAGAGATTATCCAATCTACAAGTTGCTTGATCGTGCCTTGAGAAACAGGAGTATCTCGTTTTATGGTTTTAATTCCAAAAACTTTTACGTGCGTGCCTAAATTTGGATTAAAATCAAGTGCCACTAATCGCGGCAATCTAAGAGCTAAAAGCATTTCAAATTGATACCATTTCTCCTTTAGCTCTAATAAATTGAAAAATTCTAAAATCTTCATATTAGGCGTAATTTTCTTTTCATCTGAAATCAAAGTGCTCAAGGCTTTTCTGATTTTAAAAAATACTATTTGGCTCAGACATTTATTTGTGGGATTAAAACTTATTTTACTGAAAACAATATCGGCAAACTCTTGCACCGTATAAATTTTTTCAGCCTCTGAATCTTCAATTCGTATCCCAAATTTATCCTCAACAGACATAATCAATTCAACTGAATCTAAACCCATCCTTTTTAATATTAATATTATTACTTAGGTATAATTGATCACTATAAAAATAGAAGAAATTAGAAACATGTAATCTTGCTTAATCCGTAAGCTATCCTAAAGAGTTTAACAGCAAGCTTCAATAAGCCTGTTATATGCGTAGAGTTGGAATGTCGATAGCTTTTAGATAATCATGTTATTTGTAAAACAAAAAACCCTTAATATCGATGATATTAAGGGTTTAAGCTTAGATTGCTATGTGATCGCGACAGGATTCGAACTAATCTGGCAAGCCGCATTATATCTAGCTTTGTAAAATCAAATCTGAAATTGTTGACCGATTTCTGTACACAATTTAAAATTGTCTAACTTTCGACTGTATAAAAATAATGAAACAACCTTTATTTTGAAGTTAAAATGATAAAATACTATCTCAGGTTATTTATAAATTCTATTTAAACATTTTTTCTAATAAAATCTTTTCAGATAAATTGAACTTTAAAAGTTATTGAACAAAGTTAAATCTAACCATTTAGAACTATTTTTACGGATTTATGGATAAGAGTTCAAAACAAGAATTACTAAACTTAGCAAATGATTATGTAAGCTTCCCTTAAAACCGAACTGTTTAGAAGTGTAATAATTCTTAATTTTAAACAGTATGAGACGAAGCAAATTCACACCTACACAGATTGCAAAAATTTTAAAGGAGTTCGACAACGGTAAGAGTGTTGAGGAAATCAGCCGCGACTACGGTGTTAGCACTTCTACCTTTTACAAATGGCGTACTAAATACGCTGGTATGAGCAGCAAAGAACTCAAACGTATCAAGGAGCTTGAAGCTGAAAATGCCCGTCTGAAGCAGATGTACGCTTCTTTGGCTCTAGATCACCAAATGGCTAAAGAGATTATAGAAAAAAAGCTCTAAAGCCCTGCCGTAAACGTATAATAGCTAAGGAGCTTATCCACTACGGTATTAGTAGGGCGTGCCGTGTGCTTAATATGAGTAAAAGTGTTTATTATTATAAACCTTTACCCAAGAATGATGCTCCTATAGAACAAGCTCTTAGAGAAAAAGCTGAAAAACATTCAGAAGAAGGATTCTGGAAAGCCTATTGGCGTATCCGTAATGAAGGAAAACCTTGGAATCATAAGCGAGTACACCGGGTATATGTGTCCTTAGGGCTTCCTTTAAGAAGAAAAGTAAAGAAGCGCCTGCCCGCGCGTATACAGGAGCCTTTGGAGATTCCTGAAGAATTGAATGATACTTGGAGTATTGATTTCGTAAGCGATGTCCTAGAAAACAAGAGACGTTTTAGGTCTTTTAATGTAATTGATGATTTTAATCGGGAGGCACTACATATTGAAGTAGACTTTTCATTGACTAGTAATCGGGTAGTCTGGGTACTCAATCACCTAATCAACCGACGGGGCAAGCCAAACAGGATCAGGATGGACAATGGCCCTGAATTCATAGCAAACCTTACGGCTGAATGGAGTAAAATGCATGATATTGAATTTAAATACATACAACCGGGAAAACCTACTCAAAATGCTTTTGTAGAACGTTTTAATGGCTCCTATCGCAGAGGTGTCCTAGATAAGTATATCTTTGAAAACATTGATCAGGTAAGGGAGCAAACTCAAATATGGATGGAAGATTACAATAAGTATCGTCCCCATGACTCACTGGGCAAAATAGCACCAGTGCAATACGCAAAACTCCATTCTCTTGGGGCTAGCCCCAAGAGAATGAATAACAATAATTTTAAACCAGTTTTGGAAAATTAAGCAGTTCTAGTCTGGGGAAGCTTACACGATAACTTGAAGATATACGGTGTTTTCCGAACTGAAATCAGAATTCAAGCTCTAGATTTCTTGCTTCGCTATCCAGACTTTCTTTCTGCTGAATTAATGAATCTTTTAGAAGAGAACAGTTCTTTCGATAGAAATGAGGTCAAGATAACTATTGAAAATATATATCAAAATAGAGAACCGGAAATAAGAGTAGAAGAAATGGAAAAATTCTTCCACGGTGCTTATGAGAGTATTGATGAAGTAATAGCCTACCTCGTAAGTGTAGGATTTATTCAACACGATAGTAAGAAACGAACTGATGGGAAAACCTATGATAAAAACTATTTTATCACAAAATCGTGTGCCGATAAAATTGATAGTAATTTGAAAAAAATTCCATCTGTAAAATGGTATTTTGATCGCTGTGAGCTTATTAAGAAATATTTTAATCAGTTTTCAGGGACTGATTTAAAGACAAGGCAGTATAGATATTCAGAATATAGTAATATATCTTATAAAACCCATATTCAGAATGTTAATGACAGAGTAAGACAAAAATTCGCAAAAATTTTTAATGAGCAATTAAAATGAGCAAAACCAATATAAACTATACTGAATTCATCAAATATGTCCACGAACATTTTAAAGAGGATATTGAATTAGATGATATTAAGGAGATTCTTCACCTAGAACAGGGATATAATAGGGATAGCCCAGAATCAATTGGTAAGTATCTGTTGTTGAATAGGTTAATATTTAGTGGGGATAAAAAAAATAATATTTCATTTAAGTTTGACCAAAATCTTTATAGTGGGATCAATTTGTGGATTGCAGACAACTTTAAAGGAAAGTCTTCGGTTTTTAAAATAATTAAATTTGCCCTTACAGGGGCTGAAAGTTATAAGCCCGACATTAAAAATTGGCTAAAAGAAATAATTCTTGAATTTCAAATTGGTGAAGCGGTTTATACGATTTTTATTGATAAAAGAGGAAGAGATAAGGGTGCATTATACACTTTTGGAATAGAGCGATTCCTAGAATTACGGGACACTAATAAACTTAACGGAATAGAGCTGGAAAAAGAATTTGATTTCAAAAGTAAAAAAATGCTCGAAGAGCATTTAGAAGATTTCTTTTTTGATCACTTTTCCTTTTACAGATTAAAATATACGCAAAAGAGTAGCTCAAAGGAAAACTTCGAATTAAGTACGTCAAATTTAAGTTGGGCTACATATTTTAAGTCTATATATCTCGAAGCTAGTAATTACGAATATCTATTTTTTGAAAATGAAAAATTTGGAGCACAAGGGCGAAAAATTTTTGAAATGATTTTGGGGCTTCCACTTACTTACCCAATTAATATGCTCAGTTTACAATCTGATACCATATCTGAAAAAATTGGAAAACTCAGACTTGCGGATAAGTCGATAACAGAGGCAAAAATTAATGCAAGGGAAAGGATCGAAAAAGAATATAGAAAAGTTATTTCAGACCTAGAGCAACTAAGAAAAGATGGGAAAATTACTTTTAACGATGAGCCACTCATAAAAGAATATGCACGAATACAGGAGCGTGTAAGTACTAATTTAAAAAAACGAAGATCAGCCAATGAAAATTATCTTTTGGAACAAAAAAAGGTTCAGCCTATAAAAGATGAAATTGAAAACCTTCAAAATGATAGGAACAGGGTTAACAGCGAGATCAGTAGATTAGAGAAACAAGCTCTAAACTTGAAACTTTACAAAGAGGCAGGCAGTTTTTTTAGTAATCTTGATATTAAGGTTTGTCCACATTGTGAAAATGAAGTAACAGATGAACGAAAAAAGAATGAGCATTTTAATCACGAGTGTAGTTTATGTGGCGAAACTTCTAATCAGCAAAAAGTTGAAGAGGAAGAGCTAACACAAAAATTTACAAGAATTCTAGAAGAACAAGAAAGTCATCGTGACAAATTAAATAAGTTAAAAGATACCATCAGAGAACAAGAGAAAAAATTAAAGGTGCAAATAGAATCAGTTTCTGAAAATTATAGTAAGCTGGTAGCCGTGCCTTCAACGGATTCTGATATTAAGAGACTTAAAGAAATTGAAAAGCAAATTGATGCCATAAATGAAAAACGAAAAAAGCAGCAAACGTTAATAGCGAAGGAACAATCTCTTATAAAAAAAGAAGCCGTATTAAAATTTCAATTGAACGAGATCAACAAGAAAAAAAATTCAGATAGTTCTCAGCAATTGTCTAGGCTATCCCTGCATAAAAAAATCATTGAGTATGCATTACAATCTCTTCATAAGAAAAGAATAAAACTTAATGAAGACATATTAGAAAAATTGGAAAACCTCATATTGAATGAGGTGCAATCATTCGGACTATCGAATATAGAAAAAATCAGGATAAATGATAAGTACGAGATCGTATTTACTCAAAATGATGTTGAGCAAGGTTTCAACGAATTGACTGAAGGTGAAAAGCTTCGTGCAAAACTAGCTTTTTACCTAAGTATTATTCAACTGGACATTGAACACAAATTAGGAAGGCATCCGCGCTTCCTAATTTTTGATTCGCCAGGTGGAGAAGAAATGATAGAAAAACACCTGCACGGATTATCTGAAATTCTTAAAAGTGTAAATGAAAGGTTCAGAGACGAGCTTCAAATTT
The DNA here is from genome assembly GCF_037029365.1 of Leeuwenhoekiella sp. CH_XMU1409-2. Classification (NCBI taxonomy): domain Bacteria; kingdom Pseudomonadati; phylum Bacteroidota; class Flavobacteriia; order Flavobacteriales; family Flavobacteriaceae; genus Leeuwenhoekiella; species Leeuwenhoekiella sp. CH_XMU1409-2. The sequence continues at coordinate 84,458 of NZ_JAYMEI010000001.1, forward strand.
TCGTTGGTTCGGCTCTTAGGGAATTTTCCGATATTACTGAATCGGAAAAAGCGGTGATAAAAAATGATGATGAGTTCATATTTTAATGAGCACACTAATTGATTTTCATAAGGTATTTCTGACTGGATCTGATTTTGAGCAAATTTATTTCCTAGATAACTTCTATGAGCAAATCGACCTATATCAAGTTGAGGAATTGGAAGTGGTCGGTCTTTTAGAATTAGCATTCAAATCAACAAATAATTATATAAGGCGATCAACCTTTAAGATTCTTTGTGATATTACCCTGACCGGCAAAACAGAAAATCATTTTTTCGCTCTCTCAGAATTACATAAGTTTCTTTCAAGTGACAATTCAGATTTGCAAACTATTGCCCTTAAGTATCTGCCTCATTTTTCGCAATATATAAACAACAAAACAGTCGAACAACTGAAAGGAATGTCTGATGATCCCAATGGCGAAGTATCTAGCCAGGCCTATCTATGTTTAGGATTTTTTGAATTAACTGAAGTAACTTCTGCTTCCAATCTTATTGAAGCTTTAGGCAATTTACAAAATGCAAAGACACACTTTTTAGCTACTACTTATTCAACAGAGAACAGGGTAGATGCTGATTTTTACTTGTTAGTAATTGAATGGCTTGAAGTAGTCTTCACTAACAACTCAAAATCTGTAAAGCAAGTTTTTACTAAACTTCAAGACAACCTTTCTTATCGGAACCTCTATGATTTTAGTGCGCAAGACTTAGAATTAGATTATCTCATTTTTAAATTCATTGAACAATTAAATATTAACTACAATACGGCTAGTGCTGCTCCTAGATGGCTTCAAGTAAAACAGGAAGTTAATGTTTTACTTGAAGCCAATAAGGGGTTACGTCAGGTTCAAAGTAATGCAAATGCCAGTCAATATATTATTAAACGCCTTTTTACTAACCTTTTTGAAATAGTTGAAACAGGTATCTATCAGGCACATCTCAGTAAAAACAAAGAACAGTTTAAAGCCCTGCAAGATCAGGAAACGAATTCTACGTTGACTACATTTCTTAAACATTTAATCACAAAGTTACCAGAAGGAGAAAATCTATTACCGGATAATCCGGAACTATTAGCATTGTTGTCTGAATCAGAAGGGGCTAAGGAAGGTTTGGCAATTTACCAGAAAACAAAAGACAAAAGCATTTCATCTGACTTGATAGAGAGTATGAGTAAACTCATCCAAAAATACAAAGGACAGCAAGGGCCTCATAAAACTGGGACCATTTTAGGACAAGAAGTTTACGAAATACTGTTTAATCAAATTGAACAACTTCTACCTACTTACCCCAAAAATAAATTATTAGCATACTTTAAGGTAATTGAAGAAGTAATCAGATACTCGCGAGCCACATTCGTTAACAATGATAGGCGCCGTCACCCATTTCTATATTCAAAAGACTCTGGTTTCGAGGCCGGCAGAGGGCAGAAGGCAATCGAGCAAGATTTACAGGACAGTATGCTACGCTTTTTCGAACATTCCAAAATTGCAGATGGACTAGAACACGAACAAACAAAATTTGTTGACGGAGGCCGTGTAGATATCGTTTATAAAAAAGACCTTATCACCATTCCTATCGAGTTGAAAAAATCACTCAATCGACCTACTAAAGCTGAACTTGAAAAACTGTACATCGCTCAAGCACAAACTTATGCTGCTGGTTACGATCAGTTGGGGATATTTGTTTTGCTTGAACTTAGCGATAAATCAAAAGAATCACCTCCAAATTTTAAGGATTGGTTCAAAATTCATCATTTAAACCCCTCTACAAATATAGATACTGAATATCCTGATTATATTATATCAGTTGTAATTCCTGGTAACAGAACTTCACCAAGTTTAAAAAGTACCTACAGGTAGCTAATTTTAAGTAATGGCAACGAATTAATCAAAATCATTTTTCCTCTTTGATACTCTATAGGTTGGGCCTTCGTTAGGTGTTTTGAACTACTTTTCTAGAATATCTAACATCGTCTAAAGATCATTTTATATTTCTGATCTATATACTAATAGGTCTTATTATTTAATACTATATCAAGTTTAATCTTTGAACCCCGTCTTCTTATACTCTTCATTTAATATTCTGAGAAACATAAGAGTCATTAGTTTTATAAATAAATGCCTTGTAAAAACAAATCTAAATATTGATATGACAGATTTTTTATAGAAGTTTAATGAAAAAAGAACCGTTTTATTGGGCTAGCTAAAAAAAAATGACAACATTCCAAAACTCTAAAGAGTTTTTTATATATAGTGTGATATGACATCAATAGAAAAGATATTGGATACAAAAGGACCTTTGATGTCAAATGATTTATCTACCCTAATAGAAAAATTAGAAAATATCAATTACAATACAGCTAGTCAAAGGGTTGCTCGAAATAAGAAAATATTTAAGATTAAAGGGTTCTTCGTAAGTAATTTATCCTTGTGCTATTTAGAAAAACATATTGACGACGGACTTTTGTTTGATTCATTAAACAAAGCAATGTTCGAAAACGGCAGAAAATATTGGTACACCTTAAATGCTTTAGAACTACACGGAGGCATTATTAATCAGAAGTTCTTGGAATGCTACACTAATTACCCAGTTGTACCATTAAAAGGACACCTACCCTTTAATAAAATAATTGAAAAATTTATTAAATCTAACATACTTAACTACAACAGCGAATATTATTACATTTCGCCAAAACTAAAAAGAACTAATTATAATTCACTTACCTATAAAACAATAGAGGCAATAAAGGACAATATTTTGACGGACTTTGGTACTCTAAATAGAAATATAGGATTCATCTCATACAACACTGCTGAAAAATATGCCGAATTTGGAAAGTTTAGATGGGCTTTTAAAGGTGTCTCCAATATTACTGGTTTAATGCAAGGAAGTAAGCCTGGATTTATTTTAGCTGATGTTATAGTCGGAACTTCAATAAATGAAAAAGATGTTTCATTCTTTATTGAAAAAATAAAACATATTCAAAGCTTTAATAATGCTTCAAGGATTGTCCCTTATTTAATCGTGGATGACTTAAGCAGGGAGGCATTAATTGCTTTAAAATTTCACGGAATTGCAATTGGCTTTATTAAGGAGTTATTTGGGCAAAAATATGCTGACACGCTCAAGGAACTTATTAGTGTTCTAAATAATGCGGGTGCAAGCTTAAAATCTTCTCCTGAAAAATATTTAGATTTAATTAAAGAACTTAAGAAATACAACGAAGGCTTAGCTAATAATATAAGAGGAGCCCTATTTGAGTTTGTAGTTGGACATATCCATTCTTTAGGTAGTAATAATAGTATTGATTTAGGACGAGAAATTTATGAAAATGATTCTCGTCACGAAATGGACGTTTTAGCTATTTACAGTGATAAGATAGTTATTGCAGAATGTAAAGCAAAGCGTTCTAAAATAGATCTGAAAACTATTGACAAATGGTTAGGTGAAAAAATTCCAGCATTTAGAAAATGGATTGAAAAACAGGAAATTTGGAAGAATAAAAAAATCGAATTTGAATTTTGGTCAACTGGAGGTTTTACAGATGATGCTTTGGAGAAACTAGAGTATATATCTTCATCAGTTTCAAAGTATAAAGTTCTTTATTATGAACCAAACGATATTAGAAAAAGAGCTTTATCAATGAAAAATAAAAAATTAAAGGAAGCATTAAATGATTTCTTTTTAAAAACGAAAGTATAAATAAAATGAGGCTTCCTAAATATAGCGTTACAGAACTAAGTTTCATTAATTAAATCCTTGTAATATTGTTGTATATTGATGTGTTTTTCAGTAGTACTCTTGCTCCGAAAACAGAAATTAAAAGCTTAAATACCATAATATGTTCGCTTGTTACCTCGAAAATGAATTTAAATACATCCACAAAAAATGGGTGAAGTTTGGTTTCACTAGGCCTTAATTAAGAAATCTTGATTTCTAAACAGCCCTCAAATCATCACGATGCGTTCATTGTACCCGTCTAAAACGGTACTGGGCAACGATTTTAGATAGACTTGAGTCGTATTTAAGCTGGTATGCCCTAACATTTCGGAAATGGCCTGTAACGGCACCTCCTGAAGCATTGCCTGGGTGGCAAAGCTGTGTCGGGCTACGTATGCTGTGAGGGTCTGTTGAATCTGGCATTTTTCTCCAATTTTGCGTAGACCTAAATTGTAGAGGCGGCGAGCACGGTGCAGGTCTTTGTATTGATGATCCAGAGTTTCGCGGTGAATGAACGGGAAGATAAAATCATCGGGTTCCTTATCTTTGGTGTAATGGGAGAGAAGTTGACTAACTTGATCCGTAAGCTTGATGTTATATTGTTTGGCAGTTTTCTTGCGCTTGTATTTTACTCTGCCATCCTGAATATCTTTCAGTTTTAAGAATGCCAAATCAATAAAGGGCATCCCATACAGCATATAGGATATGAGAAAATAATTTCGATGATGAAATAGTGGGTCGCTTTCTTCTAGTTTGAGATTAACAATTTTCCGAATGGATGGCAGGTCTAAAGCACGTTTGGCAGTAGGTTCAGTCCTTATCTGATAATGAATAAAGGGATAGGCTTCCTGCTCGATAATCCCAGCCTTAATTCCTCTATTGAACAGAGCGCGAATGTTTCGCATATAATTAGAAAGTCCGTTGAGACTATTGCCCTTTGCCATATGGTATTTATGGAAACGTTCTAACAAATCCAAATTCACCTCATTAAACTTAAGATCTGCACCTTTATTAAAAGTTCTTAGAACCCCTAGAGTAACTGTATAAGACTTGGCACTACCTATTCGATCTGCAGCTTTCAACTCAGCTACGACCTGATCTCCAAAATCAAAAAAGGAATCGTAGACAGCCTTGGTGGTGATTTTATCCCTTAATTCTCTAAGAGAAAGAAACCGCAGTTTTCGCTGATCGTTAAGCTTATTAATGATATCATTTCCTCTGGCTTTTTCTTTTAGGAGTACTGTGTTTAAACGAGAAACAGAAAAGGTGTCACGATAGGAATTTTTTACTTCTTGTTTTAGAGGGTCCCAATACCGTTTTTCGACAGCATATCCTGTAGCTATAGAAGTTGATTTTCCGAGATGAATCAATCGGAAAATTATGGGAAAAGTATTATCTTTTCGCTTACGTCTGGTGTCTAAAATAAGGTTAAATCGCGTGTTCATAGCTTTAAATTACATAAAAAAATTCGCAAGCTATTTGCAACTATATTCTGTAATCATCTGATATCAAATGAAATCAAAAATTATTAATTTTCTAAAAATCAGTAAATTAAGGTTTGTTTAAAGTAATTTTTAGGCACTCCTTAAAGTCTCATAATCAGGTGGTCCCTGGTTCGAGCCCAGGTGGGACCACTACTAAAGACAAGCCTTACAGAGACGTAAGGCTTTTTTTATTTTCAAAAATTTTGAAGCGTAAATAAAACCAAATAGCCAGAATTAACGTAAATAAGGTAATTAGGAATATAACAGAAGTTAATTAAGAACATAGTAGCAATATTCCTTGTAAAAAATCGATAAACAGCAACGTTAAACAGCTGAAGTTGTGTAATTTTTCTTAATATTGCCGTGTTTATAAATTGAAGCCCCCACCTTCTATGCGTTCAAAACTATATACATATGTAGTTACGTTAATCCTCTTTGTAGGTACTGCGCATATTGGGTATGCGCAAGGAGGGAAAGAACCTCCTCAACCTGAAGTTAAATCAACTCCTCCTCTTCCTCCTCCTGTTGGACTTCCGACACCAATAGACGACTATATTCCGTACCTTTTGATTTTAGGTGCCTTAGCTGGAGCTTCTTATTTTTATAAGATAGAACGTCAGAAGCCTACAGATTCATAAGACGTTTCACATACTTACCGATCACGTCAAATTCGAGATTAACAATAGAATCCTTTTCGATAGATTTAAATGTGGTGTGTTCGTAGGTATATGGGATAATGGCAACACTAAATTCATTGACTTTTGAATTGACTACCGTAAGACTCACACCATTAATGGTTATTGAACCTTTTTCTATAGTCACATTATTATGAGACGCATCATAACTAAATGTAAAAATCCAGCTTCCATCTTGCGTTTCTTTATTTACACAGGTTGCTGTCTGATCTACGTGTCCTTGAACAATATGACCGTCCAGACGGGTGCCTAAAATCATAGCACGCTCCAGGTTCACGAGATCTCCTTTTTTGAGTTGGTCTAAATTGGTCTTCTTAAGCGTTTCATCGATTGCTGTAACTTTGTAAGAATTATCCTCCAATTCTACAACAGTCAAACAAACACCATTATGCGCAACACTTTGATCAATTTTCAGTTCACTTGAAAGTTTGCTTTTTACGGTAATATGTAAATTTTGACCCTCGCGCTCTAATTTTTCAATACTTCCTAAATCTTCAATAATACCTGTAAACATGTTTGCGTTTTAATTAAGTACTTTTACATTATAATTTACAAAAGAAAGCCAAAGCGGTTTCACATGAAAGGACAAAGTATAAAATTAGGAATAAGCATAGGAGATTTAAACGGAATTGGCGGAGAGGTGGTTTTACGAACCTTTGAGGATGCACGTATGCTTGACTTTTGCACACCGGTTATTTTTGCTTCAGCAAAAACAATAAGCTTTCTTCTCAAGCATTTTAACCTTGATATTAATTTTCAAGGAGTAAAGTCGGCAGATAAAGTGATCGATGGTAAAATAAACGTAGTTAATGTTTGGAAGGATAATCCCAGAATTCATTTTGGTTCTGAGACGCCAGAGGCGGGCAGTTATGCTATAAAATCTTTAAAGGCTGCAGTAAGTGCTTTAAAAGCTGATGAAATTGATGCTTTGGTCACTGCGCCAATCAATAAAGCAAATATTCAAGGAGATGAATTTAATTTCCCAGGCCATACCGATTATTTAAATCAGGAACTTGAAGGCAACAGTCTTATGTTTATGGTTTCAGATAAGCTTAAAGTAGGATTATTAACCGATCACGTTCCGGTGAATGAGGTTACTACAAAAATCACTTCAGATTTAATTAAGCAGAAATTTAAAACGATTCATCATTCATTAGTTCAGGATTTTGGAGTGAGTAAGCCAAAAATCGCATTCTTAGGAATCAACCCGCATGTTGGAGATAATGGCGTCATCGGGAAGGAAGACGATGAAATTCTAATCCCTACCTTAGAAGAACTTCGTGATCAAGGACATTTAACATATGGGCCATATGCTGCTGATAGTTTCTTCGGAAGCGGAAACTATAAGAATTTTGATGCCATCATCGCGGCTTATCACGATCAAGGTTTAATTCCTTTTAAAACTTTGGCTTTTGGAAAAGGAGTAAACTACACTGCCGGACTTAATAAAGTACGCACTTCTCCAGACCATGGAACTGCCTTTGAAATTGCCGGGAAAGGCACTGCAGATATTAATTCTTTTAAAGAAGCTGTGTATAAGGCTTTAGATATTTATAAGAAAAGAGAAGAATATGCTGTCTTGACTGAAAATATTTTGCAAAAACAACCGCGAAAAAAACAATATTCCGGTCGCTCTCGTGGAAAATAAAGATATTTAAAAAATTTATCCACACTTAATTAACAGCTAAATAAAAATTTATATCTTTGCACCCGCCTTTTGCGGAAGTGGAGATTTTAGGAAAGAGAAAGGTAATGAAGCATTTGAAAACGTATACCATACAATTTGTTGGTTTAAAACAAGGGGAACACGATTTTCAATATGAAATTGACAATACGTTCTTTGAGCATTTTGATTATGATGACTTTAATAGCATCGCAGTAGATCTAAAGGTAACTTTGATTAAAAAGTCTACCTTGATGGAGTTCTATTTTGATGCTGAAGGTACTGTAAATGTAAATTGTGATCTAACTAATGAACCTTACGATAATCCATTAGAAACTTCATATAAGTTGGTGGTTAAGTTTGGTCAGGAGTACAATGATGAGATTGATGATATTTTAATTTTGCCACACGGTGAATATGAAGTAAATATCGCGCAGTACATTTATGAAACTTTAGTTCTGGCGATGCCTGCAAAAAGAGTGCATCCGGGAGTTGAAGACGGAACCTTAAAGTCAGACATATTAGACAAACTTGAAGAATTAAGTATAAAAGATAATCAAGAGGAAGAGGAGCAAGAGCCTCAACCAAAGGAAATAGATCCCCGTTGGGACAAACTAAAAGATTTTTTAACAGATAATTAATTTAAACGGTAATGGCACATCCTAAGAGAAAAATCTCGAAAACAAGAAGAGATAAGAGAAGAACACATTACAAAGCTGCAATGCCTAAAATTGGTGTAGACGCCACTACTGGTGAAGCTCACCTTTATCACCGTGCGCACTGGCACGAAGGCAAACTTTATTACAGAGGGCAGGTTGTAATTGATGCAACAGCTGGCGAAGAAGTTGCTTAACAAAGACTTATAAAAAGATTAAACTCCCATCAAAGTGGGAGTTTTTTTTATTTTTTAGAAGGAGCAAAAAACGTTAATTGTAGGCTTTAATTGTTCTATTTTTAGTACTTTTCCTCCCATTTTTTAAGCGAAAAACCTTGTTTTTTCGTAGAAACCAGATTTATATGAGTAAAATCACTGCAGCCATAACTGCTGTTGGCGCTTATGTGCCAGAATATGTGCTTACCAATGAAATTTTGGAAACCATGGTTGAGACCAATGATGAATGGATCACAACCAGAACAGGAATTAAAGAGCGCAGAATCCTAAAAGATCCCGATAAAGGAACTTCTTTTTTAGGTATTAAAGCTGCCGAAGACCTGATCAATAAAAGCGGTGTCGACCCATCAGAAATTGATATGGTCATTATGGCTACCGCAACTCCCGACTTACCCGTGGCATCTACCGCTGCTTATGTAGCAACGCAAATAGGTGCAACAAATGCATTTTCTTACGATTTACAAGCTGCGTGTTCCAGCTTTTTATATGGAATGTCTACAGCTTCGGCATATGTAGCTTCAGGAAAATATAAAAAAGTACTTTTAATAGGAGCAGATAAAATGTCTTCTATTATAGATTATACAGATCGTACTACCTGCATCATCTTTGGTGATGGTGGTGGCGCTGTACTTTTTGAACCTAATGAAGAAGGTCTTGGACTTCAAGACGAATTCTTACGCTCTGATGGTATAGGAAGAGATTTCTTGCGTATTGAAGCGGGAGGTTCTTTAATGCCGGCATCAGAGGAAACCGTAGCAAATAAAAAACACTATGTTTATCAGGACGGCAAAACAGTTTTTAAATTTGCAGTCTCAAATATGGCAGATGTAAGCGAGCGTATTATGCAGCGCAATAACCTAAGTCATGATGACGTTAGTTGGCTTGTAGCACACCAAGCAAATAAACGCATCATTGATGCAACTGCGCGACGCATGGGGCTTGATGATAGCAAAGTGCTTATGAATATAGCACGCTACGGAAACACAACATCTGCGACACTTCCCTTGCTTTTAAATGATTTTGAAAAGCAGTTTAAAAAAGGGGATAATTTAATATTTGCCGCTTTTGGAGGCGGTTTTACTTGGGGTTCCATTTATTTGAAGTGGGCCTACAATGCTTAATTTTTAATCTAACTAACGTTATTAATTATGGATTTAAAAGAAATTCAGAATCTTATCAAGTTTGTTGCTAAATCTGGCGCAAGCGAGGTTAAACTTGAGATGGACGATGTGAAAATCACCATTAGAACTGGTGAAGACAGTAAAGGTGAGACCACAATCCTTCAGCAAGTACCTATGATGGGTTCTGCAATGCCACAGCAAGCAGCTCCTGCAGCACAACCTGCAGCTCCGGCACCAGCCCCTGCAGCTCCAGAAGCTGAAAGGCCAAAGGCAGATGATAGTGACAAATACATTACAGTAAAGTCACCAATCATTGGTACATTCTACCGCAAACCGGCACCAGATAAACCAACTTTTGTTGAAGTTGGAGCAAGTATCAAAGAAGGTGACGTACTTTGCGTTATTGAAGCCATGAAATTATTCAACGAGATCGAAAGTGAAGTTAGCGGTAAGATCGTTAAAGTTCTTGTTGATGATTCTTCTCCGGTTGAATTTGACCAACCATTATTCTTGGTAGACCCTGCATAATTATTTATTTGATCTAAAGTTTCCACTTTTGGTAAGCATACGCTGAAACTCGGCGTTTAAAAGATCAGATACTATAGATTAAAGCCTTATGGCTTAAACTATAAAGACAACAGATATGTTTAAAAAGATACTTATAGCAAACAGAGGGGAGATTGCACTACGTGTAATACGAACCTGTAAAGAAATGGGCATCAAAACTGTAGCGGTTTATTCTACTGCAGATGCCGAAAGTTTGCACGTACGTTTTGCAGATGAAGCGGTTTGTATTGGGCCGGCTCCAAGTAGTGAATCGTATTTGAAAATAGCAAATATTATGGCTGCTGCCGAAATTACTAACGCAGACGCTATTCACCCGGGTTACGGATTTCTTTCTGAAAATGCTCGTTTTTCAAAAATTTGTCAAGAGCACGATGTAAAATTCATCGGGGCATCTCCTGATATGATTTCAAAGATGGGAGACAAGGCAACCGCAAAAGCTACAATGAAAGCAGCCGGAGTTCCTTGTGTTCCCGGAAGTGACGGGATTATTGAAGATTTTGAATCTTGTGAGCGCATCGCAGAAGAGACAGGATATCCTGTAATGCTTAAAGCTACTGCCGGTGGTGGTGGTAAAGGTATGCGTGCGGTTTGGAAAAAAGAAGACTTGCGTAAAGCTTGGGATTCTGCGCGTCAAGAAGCTGCTGCATCTTTCGGAAATGACGGAATGTATATGGAAAAGCTTATTGAAGAGCCACGCCATATCGAGATTCAGGTTGTTGGAGACAGCAACGGTAAAGCCTGTCACCTTTCTGAGCGTGATTGTTCCGTTCAGCGTCGTCACCAAAAACTTACCGAAGAAACACCTTCACCATTTATGACCGATGAACTTCGTGAGAAAATGGGAGCTGCAGCCGTTCGTGCCGCAGAATTTATTAAATATGAAGGAGCCGGTACTGTAGAATTTTTGGTAGATAAGCATCGCAATTTCTACTTTATGGAAATGAATACGCGTATTCAGGTGGAGCACCCTATTACCGAGCAAGTAGTAGATTATGACTTGATTCGCGAGCAAATTCTGGTTGCTGCTGGAGTTGCAATTTCTGGTAAAAACTACTATCCACAATTGCATTCTATCGAGTGCCGTATCAACGCGGAAGATCCTTATAACAATTTTAGACCTTCACCGGGTAAGATCACCAACTTACACGCGCCGGGCGGTCACGGGGTTCGTATCGATACGCACGTTTACAGTGGGTATTCCATCGTTCCTAACTACGATTCTATGATCGCTAAATTGATCACTACGGCTCAAACCCGTGAAGAGGCGATCAATAAAATGAAGCGTGCTTTAGATGAGTTTGTTATTGAAGGAATCAAAACAACGATCCCATTCCACAGACAGTTGATGGACGATCCTGCATACATTTCAGGAAACTACACCACTGCTTTTATGGATGATTTTAAAATGAATCCACCAGTCGAAGAATAAAGTCTATCTTTCAATAGATATCAACCCTGAACGTTTGTTCGGGGTTTTTTTATGGCTAGCGACAAAGGGTTTTATACCTTAAAGAAGTTTCTTTTGGGCATTACCTGCGCTAACGCTTAGGTCAGGCTTTAATAAGGAATCGCTTTTTGCCAAAAAGGGCAGAAGAGCTCAAACAAATCCTTCAATCCCTAATGCAAAATTCTGCTATCTTTAAGCTGTTATGCAAGAACCCTATTCTAATCTCTCGTATTGGGAATACAAATCCTGGCTAGCAGACGTCGACTTTACCATTGTGGGAAGTGGCATTACCGGACTCAATTGTGCATTGCAGCTGCGTAAACGCTTTCCCGAGGCAAAAATTCTAATTCTTGAACGCGGAAGTCTTCCGCAGGGAGCGAGTACAAAGAATGCTGGTTTCGCTTGTTTCGGGAGCGTTTCTGAGCTTTTGTCAGATTTAGAACGTCATAGCGAAGACGAAGTTCTAAAACTGGTTAAAATGCGCGTAGAGGGGCTGAAGCTTTTGAGAGAAACCCTTGGCGATCGCGCTATCGATTTTCAGAAGTGTGGCGGCTACGAACTATTCCTAAATACAAACCTTGGGCTTTATGAAAACTGTTTTAATCAGATCGAATATCTAAATGAATTGCTTGCACCGGTTTTTAAAAAGCCTATTTTCAGTAGTGTTGCGAACAGATTTCAGTTTAAGAATGTTCAAGAAAGATTGCTATTTAATGCTGAAGAAGGTGCGATAGACACAGGGAAAATGATGCAAGGTCTGCTTCAAAAAGCACTTCGGCAAAATATTCTGATCTTAAATAATTGGACGGTTACCGGTTTTGAAACGCTATCGAACAGCGTAGAAGTCCGAGCAAATTCCATCTCATTCAAAACAAAAAAGCTGTTTATAGCAACCAATGGTTTTGCAGCACATTTGGGAATTACTCAAGTACAGCCTGCGCGCAATCAAGTATTGGTGACCAAACCTATCCCCGATTTAAAAATCAAAGGTACATTTCACTTGGATAAGGGCTATACCTATTTCAGAAATATCGATAACCGAATCCTTTTAGGAGGCGGCCGCAATCTGGATTTAACCGGTGAACAAACCGATGCGCTCGGCACGTCAGCAATTATTCAAGCGCATTTAGAACAAACACTCAGTCAAATAATTCTACCGCAAACTAGAGTTGAAATCGATTATCGCTGTAGTGGAATTCTGGGTGTAGGAGCTCAAAAGAAACCAATCCTAAAACCGCTTTCTGAACATGTTTTTTGCGGTGTTCGACTTGGAGGAATGGGCGTAGCTATTGGCAGCCAGATAGGGAAGGAGTTGGCTAATTTATTGGCATCGCCGTGAAGTAGAGCACTAGATTAGAGCTTCAGTTTTAAATAAACAGCAGTATCTTTTTCTAAAGCCTCAGCAGTATTAAAGTAGATCTTTTGCCCTTGAGTTTCAGCTTCCACGAGGTAATGACTTCCTTTAAAATAGCTTTTTAAAACACTGGCTTTTTTATGGGTTTCTTCCTGAGACACCTGCAACTGATGCGGCATAATCAAGCGTTTTTCACCATCAAGTTCCAGCGTATTTACATCACCAAAAAACGAAGCGACATAAGCATTCTTTGGGTTTTCAAACAAAGCTTCCGGAGTTGCGGTTTGTATAAATTGGCCTTCACGCATCATCTTAATTTCGTCTGAAAATGAAAGTGCTTCTTCGCTGTCGTGCGTAGCAGTAATGCAGGTAATGTTTTCTTTTTTTAGATACGCGTAGAGATTTCGGCGTAAGGCATTCCGTCTAAAGTTGTCAATATGGCTAAAGGGTTCGTCCAGTAAAAGCAGTTCTGGTTCTTTGGCAATAGCACGCGCGAGTGCAACGCGCTGTTTTTGTCCGCCACTCAAAAGTTTTACGTGTACATCGGCAAAAGCGGTCATATCAACCACTTCAAGAAGTTCGTTGATGCGTTCTTCTCGCTGCTGCATAAAACGACGCGACAGGTGTTTCCCAATATTATCTGCCACTGAGATATACGGCATCAAGTCAAAATCCTGAGCGAGATATTTGATAAAAGGCTCTCCCGGAACCAAGTTAAAATTAGGGCCTAAAAGTTCGTTGTCGTTCCAAGAAATAGTTCCGTTTTCAACGTGAAGCAAGCCATAGATGATTTTGAGTAAAGTGCTTTTTCCGCAGCCGCTTTCCCCTAAAATAGAAATGTGCTTTCCTTTTTCTACCGTGAAGTCAAGGTTTTTTAAAACGGTTTCTTCGGTATAGCCGAAGTCAGTTATGTCTACTTTTAGCATAATAGAATATAAAAAGACCTCAAAAGTTATCAAAGCCTTTGAGGTCTTAATTTAAGTGGTTACAAAAGGCTCCGCAGTTAGCCTTTGATTTCTGATTTAGTTTTTTCAGGAAGCACGTCAAAGCCCATATTGTAAAGCGTAAAGGCAAAAATATCTGCTGTTTGCTCAATTTGCTTACTTACCGGAGTTCCGGCACCGTGGCCGGCATCGGTCTCAATACGTATCAAAACAGGTGCGTCACCGGCTTGTTTCTCTTGCAATTCTGCTGCAAATTTAAAACTGTGCGCAGGAACCACGCGATCATCGTGATCTCCTGTCGTTACTAAAGTCGCAGGATATTTTGTTCCGGCTTTTACATTATGAACAGGAGAATAACCTTTAATGTACTCAAACATTTCTTTGCTGTCTTCTGAAGTTCCATAGTCGTATGCCCAGCCAGCTCCGGCGGTGAATGTATGATAACGCAGCATATCCATCACGCCCACTGCAGGAAGCGCTACCTTCATCAAATCGGGTCTTTGCGTCATCGTTGCACCCACGAGCAAACCACCGTTAGAACCCCCGCGAACTGCCAAATAATCGCTTGAGGTATAGTTTTCTGAAATGAGGTATTCTGCGGCAGCGATAAAGTCATCAAAGACATTTTGCTTTTGCATTTTGGTACCGGCGTCGTGCCATTCTTTACCATATTCTCCACCACCACGCAGGTTAGGCACGGCATACACACCGCCCATTTCCATCCATATCGCATTTGTGATGCTGAACGAAGGCGTAAGCGAAATATTAAAACCACCATAACCATAAAGAATGGTTGGGTTCTTACCGTTAAGTTCTAAACCTTTTTTAAAGGTGATGATCATAGGAACTTTTGTACCGTCTTTTGAGGTATAAATTACTTGCTTGCTCTCGTAATTTTCAGGATCAAAATTGATCGCCGGTTTACGGAACAATTCAGAAGTTCCAGACTCGATGTCGTATTTGTAAATACTTCCTGGAGAGGTATAGTTGGTAAAACTGTAATAAAGTTCTTTATCTTCTTTTTTAGCACCAAAACCGCCGGCGCTTCCGATACCGGGAAGTTCAACTTCACGTACGAGCTTACCCTCGTAATCGTATTGTTTTACTTGCGAAACCGCATCAACCATATACTCTGCAAAAAAGTAACCACCACCGGTAGAGGGCGAAAGCACATTTTCGGTCTCCGGGATAAAATCTTCCCAGTTTTCTGGAGTTGGATTAGCAGCATCCACGGTAACAATCTTACGGTTGGGCGCATCTTTGTCGGTCACAATGTAAAGTTTAGAACCTACATTTTCGATCACAGAAGTATTGGTTTCTTCCGTATCAACAATCGCAACAAAATCGGCATTTGGCTTGCTCAGATCTTTGATATAAAGCTTGTTTCCCGACGTTGCATTACTAGCGCTCAAGATCAAGTATTTATTGTCTTCTGTAGTCCCGGCACCAATGTAGCGATGCTTTTGCTCAGGCGTACCGCCAAAGATCAGTTCGTCTTCTTTTTGAGCCGTATTCAGCTTGTGGTAATACACTTTATGCTGATCTGTTTTTGCTGAAAGTTCGCTGCCGTCTGGCTTGTCATAACTCGAGTAGTAAAACCCGTCGTTCTCGCGCCAAGAGATTCCGCTAAATTTGATATCGACCAAAGTATCTTCGGTGATCTCTTTGGTTTCAGCATCCATAACCAAAACCTTCCTCCAGTCGCTTCCACCTTCAGAAATACTATACGCAGCAAGTTTTCCATTATCTGAAAAACTAAGTCCGCCTAGTGAAACCGTACCGTCTTCGGCAAAGGTGTTAGGGTCTAAAAATACTTCTGCAGTAGAAGGATCTTCACCGGTTTTATAACGGTAGATCACATATTGATTTTGCAGTCCGTCATTTTTGTAAAAATAGGTGTAATCACCTTCTTTAAAAGGAGCGCCAATTTTCTCGTAGTTCCAGATTTTCTCAAGCTTTTGCTTGATTTCATCTTTAAACGGAATCTTATCTAAATAGCCAAAAGTGGCTTTATTTTCTGCTTTTACCCAAGCCTCAGTCTCGGCACTGCGATCGTCTTCAAGCCAGCGATACGGGTCGGGAACTTCGGTGCCAAAATAGGTGTCAACGGTATCTACCTTTTTCGTTTCAGGATAAGTCACTGCCATTTCAGGGGATTTTTTTTCATTGGTTTCACAGGCGCTGAAGAGAATCGTAAGTGCGCCCACATACGCTAATTTTTTCATTTGAAGCAAAATTGAATTCTTTCAAATATAGTCAGTAAACTTCCTCAGGGCAAGCCTAAGAGGCATTGCTTGGGAACGAATTTTCAATTTCGAGGCAAGCATCGGAGTATTAAACCCTTTGGCGGTGCCAATAAAAAAAACCTCCGAAACGGCAGGTCTCAGAGGTTTGTGAAATTATTAGGTTCTTTTAAACTAAACCAATTCTTTAGCTGCTAGATATTCAGCGATTTGAACCGCGTTGGTTGCTGCACCTTTTCTCAGGTTATCTGCAACGACCCACATATTTAGCGTGTTTTCTTGAGAATAATCACGACGAATACGACCTACAAACACATCGTTTTTACCTTCAGCGTAAATAGGCATTGGGTAAGTATTGGTATCCGGATTATCTTGAACGGTAACGCCATCTTGCGCTTGAAGCAGTTGGCGAACTTCCGCCAGGTCAAAATCATTTTCAAACTGTACGTTGATCGCTTCAGAATGGCCACCCACAACCGGGATGCGTACCGCTGTAGCGGTAACTGCAATCGTGTTATCACCTAAGATTTTCTGAGTCTCGTTAACGAGTTTCATTTCTTCTTTGGTATACCCATTTTCGGTAAATACATCACAAGCAGGGATTGCATTGCGGTGAATAGGATATGCGTAAGCCATATCACCTTGCTCTCCTTTGTATTCATTTTCTAACTGTTGAACCGCTTTAACTCCGGTTCCTGTAATCGACTGATAGGTAGAGATCACAAGACGCTTGATCTTGTATTTCTTATGTAAAGGTGCCAAAGCCAAAACCATCTGAATGGTAGAACAGTTAGGGTTAGCGATAATTTTATCTGAATCTTCTAGTTCTGAAGCATTGATCTCAGGAACAATAAGTTTTTTTTCAGGATCCATTCTCCACGCAGAAGAGTTGTCTACCACGGTAGTACCAACTTCGGCAAACTTAGGAGCAAACTCTAACGAAGTGCCACCACCTGCAGAAAAAATCGCGATATCAGGACGTGCTGCGATCGCATCTTCCATAGAACTAATGGTGTATTCTTTGTCTTTATAGGTAACCGTTTTACCTACCGAGCGTGCGCTTGCAACAGGTATTAATTCGGTTATGGGGAAGTTGCGTTCTGCCAATACTTGCAACATTACGTGGCCTACCATCCCGGTAGCACCTACAACAGCTACTTTCATAATTTTAATCTTTAGCGTATGTCAATCTCTATATGAGAGATAATTTAAATGGTTTATTAGTGCTGAAAAACAGCCAGTCCCGCAGCTTATCTCTTTGCGGACGCCAAAAGTAGCAACACTTTGTAAAAAAGCAGACTATCTTATTAAAAATATACACATTTGTTTAAAAAGTGACATTTTGTATGTTTTAAAAACATTATGTTATTTATATAACAAAAAAGAACCCCCGAATTTCTTCGAGGGTTTAATTAAAATTAATCTGCAGTGCAGCGGTTTGTGCCGTGAGGCACACAAGCTTTTATTTCTTTCTCAATTCGTCGCGAATTTCGATAAGTAATTCTTCTTGAGTAGGTCCTTTAGGAGCAGCTGGTTTAGGCTCTTCTTTTTTCTTGGTTTTCTCATAACCTTTCAACAACCAGTAAA
Organism: Leeuwenhoekiella sp. CH_XMU1409-2; assembly: GCF_037029365.1. NCBI lineage: Bacteria > Pseudomonadati > Bacteroidota > Flavobacteriia > Flavobacteriales > Flavobacteriaceae > Leeuwenhoekiella > Leeuwenhoekiella sp. CH_XMU1409-2. Next base: position 102,213 of record NZ_JAYMEI010000001.1, read on the forward strand.
TCACAAAGCCAATGATGATAAAATCAATAACCGCTTGTAGAAAGTTACCGTAGGTCATAATTGCTCCACCGGCTTCTACAGCAGCTTCAACTGTATCATACTCGCCGCCATCCAGAGAAAAGAACAAATTATTGACATTCTTGCCTCCCATTAAAACGCCAATAACCGGCATAATCACGTCTTTTACAAGAGAGCCAACGATCTTGTTAAACGCTCCACCAATGATTACAGCTGTTGCCAGAGCAACAATGTCTCCCTTCATTAAGAAGGCTTTAAAATCTTTAAAAAATGCCATTTTTGAGTCGGTTTTTAGTTAATTAAGGTTCTAAGATAGATAAATATTAAAAAGTCGAAAAGTAGAAAACGTTAGTTATTCTATAATTTTTCGTTCTATACGTTGAGAAACTGCTGTAATTAACTCATACGGAATACTTTTAATGCGGGCAGAGAGCGCCACTGCTGATGCCCCTTTTCCAAAAATGACCACCTCGTCTCCTTCTTCACAATCAATTTTGGTCACATCAACCATAATCATATCCATACACACATTACCTATGATCGGGGCCTTTTTACCATTGATCATCACATAGCCGCGCCCTTTACCGTAAGCACGTGAAATTCCATCGGCGTGGCCAATGGGCAACGTGGCGCTTCGGCCTAATTTTGCAGCTGTATGTGCACGATTGTATCCTACGGTTTCACCAATTGCGATATCGTGAATTTGAGAGATCACGGTTTTTAGGGTTGCAACCGGTTTTAATTTTAGATCTTCCTCCTGTGTATTACCATAGCCGTAAAGTCCGATTCCGGAGCGCACCATATCAAACTGCGCCTGTGGGTAATTAATTATTGCCGAAGTATTGCTTTGATGTAGCATGGGAGTATATCCTAAACCTGCGATCATATGCTTGGCATTGTTTTCAAAAGTTTCAATCTGCTGCAAAGTAAAAGTACGTTCGTTTGGATCTTCACTGGCTGCGAGATGAGAGAAAAGCGACTTTACCTTCAACGCTTCGGTGGCGTGAAGTTGTTCAAGAATATCTTTTTCATTCACGTCTTTAAACCCTAGACGGTTTAGGCCGGTGTTGAATTTTATATGAATAGGATAAGCCTTTAATCCTTGTGCTTCAGCAATTTCGGTAAAAGCTTTCAGTACTCTAAAACTATAAATACTCGGCTCAAGCTGATGTTTTATAATTTGGTCAAAGTTTTCGATTTGCGGGTGCAGCACCAAAATAGGTGTTTTTATTCCTGCTTCGCGTAGTGCAACGCCTTCTGCGGTATAAGCAACCGCTAAGTAATCGATACCTTTTTCTTCTAGTTTTTTTGCCACAGCAACAGACGCGCTTCCGTAGGCGTATGCTTTTACAACGCCCAGCATTTTTACGTCTGGTTCTAATTTAGACCGAAGATAGTCATAGTTATGGCTTAAGGCATTTAGGTCTAGTTCTAGAACAGTGTGCGACATTTATTCTTTTGTTTTAGGGTTTTTAAGTTCTTCGGGGTCTTTAACCTCAATGGTTTTAAGACGTTCCCGTAACATTGCTTTATAATAAGCACTACGGCTTAAGGGTTCATATTCTTCAGTTTCTCCCAGCAATACAAGATCATCGCTGGTTGCTTTTCTATAGCTGAATTGCGCCAGATTTCCCGTACGGGTACACACGGCGTGTACTTTGGTAACATACTCTGCGGTAGCCATAAGCGCAGGCATAGGGCCAAAAGGGTTTCCTTTAAAGTCCATATCCAGACCGGCAACAATGACTCTGATTCCGCGGTTGGCAAGATCATTACACACCTTCACGATTTCTTCATCAAAAAACTGGGCTTCGTCAATACCTATCACATCACAACCGTCTGCAAGAATAGGAATATTAGCCGCAGCAGGTACCGGAGTAGATCTTATTTCGTTAGCATCATGAGAGATGACCAGCTCATCATCATAGCGGGTATCTATAGCAGGTTTAAAGATTTCAACCTTTTGTTTGGCAAACTTGGCACGCTTTAATCGGCGAATTAATTCTTCGGTTTTACCCGAGAACATAGAGCCACATATGACTTCTATCCATCCAAATTGCTCTTTATGATTAACGGTATTTTCGAGAAACATTTCGTACTTTTCAACCTCTTAAAGGGCAAAGGTGCTATTCTTTGAGGGCTTAGCAAATTTATTAAAAACCCCAGCAAATAAACAGAGCAAACAAAAAACTTATGAAGAAGAAATTAAAATCTGACTTGGTGAGCCTGGCGCACAAGATTTTAAAACTTGACTCAGAGAGTGACTACGAGACCCTAAAAAATGAAGCTCAGAAGATTTATGAAGCACTATCTGTTCTTGCTTATATAGAGGCTAGTTTTGACGCGGGGCAACCTGCAACAGATAAAGCCGAAATTATAAAAGCTTTAGAAGATGAAAATACTGAAGTGATTGCAGAAAGTATTCAAGAAATTCAACAAGAACAGGTTGAAGAAACTCCCACTGAAGCACCCCAAAAAGAGGAAACCGAATTGGAACGCATCGCTCGTATAGCGGCGGCCAACGAAGAACTTTTTGAGCGTTTAAGAACTCCCGAAGAACCAAAGCCTAAAGCAGAAAATCCCAAACCGAAAGAGCAAAAAGAACCCAAGATCAATCAGGCTTCTTTGCATGAACCGGTGATGGAAAAGATCAAGGATATCGTTGCACAAATGCCGCCGGAAGCTGACGCTATTGAAGCGATGTTTCAGCAAATCACACAGCAACCTGATGCGGTGAAAAATGATAAAGACGAGATAGGCGAATATGGTCGTATAGCCGAGTTTGAAGAGGATGAAAAACCACAGGAGAGCAAGCCAAAACGCTTGAATGACCGTATCTCTCGCGGACTTTCCTTTGGACTTAATGATCGTATTGCGTTTATAAAGCATCTTTTTAACGGCAGCGATACCGATTATAACCGGGTGCTTTCTCAACTCAACACCGCAAATTCTGAAGAAGAAGCATTTAACCTTATCGACCAAATGGTAAAACCAGACTATAACAATTGGGAAGGTAAAGAGATGTATGAGACGCGCTTCAAAGAGCTTATCGCTCGTAAATTTGATTAAAAATGGGTAAACTTTACCTTGTTCCCACGCCTATTGGCAATCTGGAGGATATGACCTTTAGAGCGGTAAAAGTACTGCAAGAAGCAGATCTTATTCTTGCCGAAGATACCCGCACCAGTGGGAAGCTTCTCAAACATTTTGAGATCACAACACAGATGCATTCGCATCATATGCACAACGAGCATAAAACGGTTGAAGGTCTTGTAGACCGCATTAAAAACGGTCAAACGCTTGCATTGATAAGTGACGCAGGAACTCCGGCTATTTCAGATCCCGGATTTTTATTAACGCGTGCTTGTGTAGAAGCAGGCTTGGAGGTTGACTGTCTGCCGGGCGCCACAGCTTTTGTCCCGGCTTTGGTTAACAGCGGGCTACCTAATGATAAATTTGTTTTTGAAGGATTTCTTCCGGTGAAAAAAGGAAGACAAACCCGCTTTTTACTTCTGGCGGAAGAAGAGCGCACGATGATCTTTTATGAAAGTCCGCATAAGCTGGTGAAGACCTTAAAAAACATGGTAGAATTCTTTGGTGAAGACCGAAGCATTTCGGTTTCCAGAGAGATCTCAAAACTACATGAAGAGACGGTACGTGGTACCGCAGCCGAGGTTTTAAAACATTTTGAGGCCAAAGCGCCTAAGGGAGAAATTGTGATTATCGTAGGAGGAAAGCCTAAAAGCTAGGCAGTTTCTGCGACTTGTTTAGTTTCAGGCTGCAACAAGTCTAGAAGTCGGTTGATGTCGGCTTTAGCATAGCCTTCAATGATCACTTGTTCAGACTTCTTTTTTTGATTTGAAAATGATGAGGCGATCCTCATAAGCTTCCACATATTTTATTTGAGAAAACCTATAAGTATAACTTCCACCTTTTTCTAGTTTAAAAGAAATCATATGCTTGGTATATCGCACATAGTTCTTCAGCTTAAAAGGAATAAAATGCGGGACAAACAAAAGCAGCATACCCAGAGGTTGAATCAAGGTCCCAAATACAGTTTCTTTTAAAGAAAGCATTCCTACTAAAAACAGAACAAAGCCTACAGCAGCAACGGCTAGTCGCCAAGGTTCATTTTGATTGATAAAAGTGATGTTTTTAGCGCTCATTAATTGTTGTTTTTTAAAATATTCTCAAAAAGAAGCACATCTTCAGTGGCGTAAGACTCGAGGTCCAGCACTAATCCAGGACTTGCTTTGAATAGAATTTCAATGGACTTTCCGTTTACTTTAATTTTTGAGATCGCTTTTCTTTTAATGATTTGTTGAACCCCGGCGAGTTTTAGATTAATGCGTTTTTGGTCATATTGAACCCAATGTGCTTTTTGTTTGCGGTAACTATAGATAATAAGCAGTACACTAAATAGACTATTAATAATGACGTAGGTGCTTACATTTTCAGTTTCTGAAAAAAGAATTTTATAACTAGAAAAGCCCATCGTCAGAAGAATTACTCCTAAAATAAGCAGATTGCTTGTAGAAAAGGTTTTATAAAATTTAATGCGCTTCATGATTGTGAATAAGGAATGTAAATTACACAAAATCAATTAGAAATAAAATGAGGCTAATTTGTAACTTGTACGCTCCCAAATCTAACAATACTGCTATGTACTATAAATTACTTATTGTTTTTCTGGTTTTTTCAAGTTCTTGTCTGGGACAAGGTTTGCCCTTTAAAAAGGTAAATGAGTTTTATCTTAATGGTGACACGCGTGTCATAGGCAACACCATTTTAAGCGATCATCCCACGCGCGTTTATAGACGTTCTAAAGGTCTTAATGATCGTACAGAGATGGTTTATATAGATGTAGATAACAACAAGGAAACATATAGTTCGAGCAGTGCTACATTAGAATTACCGGAACACGCACGTATTAAATATGCGGGTTTATATTGGGCAGCTACCTATCCCGGGGAGCGCGGTAAACAGAAAACACGCAAAAACAGAATTGACTATGTGATCAAGAAAAAGCGGAGTATTCCTTTTGATCAGGTACAGCTACAGCTGCCGGGAAGTGACGCGTATCATTCGGTTATGGGCGAAGTGCTCTATGACGGTATGCAGGATCAAATCACCGAGCTAAAAAATGCTGCTCCCTACGTTTGCTATAGTGATATCACCACCTTGTTACAAACAGAAAACGCAAGATCGGGTACCTATACGCTGGCGAATGTTACGGCACTAGAAGGTTATATGTACGGTGGGAGTTCTGCCGGGTGGATGCTTTATCTGGTTTTTGAAGATCCTGAAGCACCTTTACAATATTTTGCCGGCTATCACGGCTTCAGTTTTATAAATCCTAACAACTCACAAGAGTTAGATTTCAATAATTTTAGAGTGGTAGAAAATGGTTCGGTAAATACCTCGATTACCTTGGCAGCGCTAGAAGGCGATTTGATTTTGGTTGGTGACCAAGTTGGGGTGTACAGCGAGAAAGAAGATGAGTTTGTTCCGCTTAAGAGTCGCGTACGTTATGCCAATAATTTTTTCAACAGCAGTATAACCATAGGTGATAAAAAGTATATTGATCGCATTCCGGAAAACTCAAACACGCTAGGATTTGACTTGGCTAAAGTTGATATTCCTAACGAAAACAATGCATTGATCGCTAACGATGCGACGCGTATGAAGCTTCAGTTTAAAACAGAATCAGACCGATTGTTTGTATTCTTTAATGCTTTTCAAACTGAAATAAGCACGGATTTCTATCAGCGTGTGATCGTTGAAGGTAAGCCAGACCGTATTCCGAATAAAGCAACACTTACAACTCAAGAAGGGGTGAAAAATCGCGCTACTACTGAAGCAGAAAAAGAAGATGTGGCAGTATTAGGAAAGGATGGAGAGACCCTAAAGACTGTTGAAGGTTCTCAAGAAATTCCGGTAGATCGGCCTCAGGCTTTACAAGATATGCTGGCAACAAAGCCCATGGCGGTACCGGGAATGGAGCGCGGTTATTACATCGTAAATCATGTTTTTGCGCAGCGTAAAAATGCACTACGCTGGCAAGAGAAAATGAAATTAAGAGGTCTTTCACCGGTTCGGTTTGTTAATCCAGAAAACAACTATCATTACATTTATATTGATTACAGCACCAACCCTGATGCGCTGTACGAGCGATTGGTTGAGTTTAGAAAATTGAATGATTTTGAAGATGCTTGGATTATAAAAGTAAATTTGTAATCAAATAGCTGTTGGTTGAGACCAACGTCAATACGAATCCCACTTAAAATTTATTGCAGCAATGCGATGGACACTCAAACCTATTCCTGAAACTGAGAAAATCAACGCTTTTGCTAAGCAGCTGGCCATACCTGAGAAAATCGCGCAGCTTCTAATACAGCGCGGAGTAGATACTTATGATAAAGCCAAAGCTTTTTTTAGACCCTCGTTAGAAGACTTGCACGATCCGTTCTTGATGAAAGATATGGATAAGGCGGTTGCCCGTATAAATTCGGCAATAGCTCAAAACGAAAATATTTTGGTTTACGGAGATTATGACGTTGACGGGACAACTAGTGTTGCGTTGATGAGCAGTTATCTCAAGAGTTTACATCCGCAAGTGGCGACCTATATTCCCGATCGTTATGCCGAAGGTTATGGTGTTTCTTATACAGGTATAGATTATGCGCACGACAATGACATCACGCTCATCGTTGCGCTGGATTGCGGGGTAAAAGCAATTGAAAAAGTTGCCTATGCTAAGAAGCTCGGGATCGATTTTATAATTTGTGATCACCACCGTCCCGGTGCAGAAATTCCGGAGGCAGTTGCGGTTTTAGACCCAAAACGGGAGGATTGCGATTATCCGTATAAAGAGCTATGCGGTTGTGGCGTTGGTTTTAAATTGATTCAAGCAATGGAGCAGGAGAAGGGCTTACCGGTAAAAACCCTGGTGCCCTATCTGGATCTTGTGGCAACTGCGATTGGTGCTGATATTGTGCCCATTACCGGTGAAAACCGAGTGCTGGCATTTTACGGTCTTGATGTGATCAATACCCTGCCTCGAACCGGAATTCAAGCTTTGATCGAAAATGTGAACAAAGACGAACTCACGATCACCGATGTGGTCTTTATCATCGCACCACGCATTAACGCGGCGGGAAGAATCAAACACGGTCTACACGCCGTAGAATTACTTACCGAACAAGATTATGAGCGTGCGCAGGAAATGGCTTCAGGGATCGAAGGTTTTAACGCAGAGCGGAAAGATCTTGATAAGGTAATCACGCAGGAAGCCTTATTGCAAATAGAAACGAATAAAGAAGAAAACCGAAAAACCACCGTGGTTTTTCAGGAAAATTGGCACAAAGGTGTGATTGGTATTGTGGCTTCAAGATTAACCGAAACCTATTATCGACCAACTTTAGTATTTACTAAAAGTGGCGAAAAGTTAGCCGCGAGCGCACGTTCTGTAAAAGGTTTTGATGTGTATGATGCTTTAGAGCAGTGTAGCGAACATATAGAACAGTTTGGTGGGCACAAATATGCTGCGGGTCTCACCCTTGGAGAACATCAATATGAAGGTTTTAAACAAAAATTTGAAGAAGTGGTAAGCAGTTCTATTGACGAGCGCTTGCTTATTCCTGAGATCACCATAGATGCCGAACTTGAACTTGATGATATCACTCCAAAATTTTACCGTATTCTTCGGCAATTTGCGCCGTATGGCCCTGGAAATATGACTCCCGTGTTTATGAGTAAAAATCTCACTGATACCGGTTACGGTAAATGTGTAGGTGCAGATGAAACCCATTTAAAATGCAGCGTCACCCAAAATGGAAGTCAGACTATTGGAGCCATTGGTTTTGGGCTGGGTTCCAAATGTGATTTAATTCAGCATAAAAAACCTTTTAAAGCCGCATATTCCTTAGATATTAATGAATGGAATGGTACTAAAAGCATTCAGTTGAAACTGCGGGACATTCAGGAATAATTAATATTCTATTTAGATTTGTTCTAAATAACTTCTGTATATTTGTTTCAAACCTTAGGTTATGAAGCATATTGATATTATTTACCGCAACGATAGTGGCATTTCGTTTTACTGGAAAACTTCAAAACACAGCAGTATTAAAGCGCAGGTTGTTTTTAGGGATATGGGATTTTATTTTACGCTCGATCAACTCAAAGCGTTTGCGCATTTAACTCAGGATACGCTAGCACAAAGCACTTGCAAAGATTGCCCTGCACCACGGGAATGCCGGTCGTTATTGCTTAAAACGCCTTCTCCAGATGTTGATCTGGCGGTAAGTCGGGATGAGGTTTATGCTATTCAGGATCTTTTAGATCAGACGATTTTAAGAATGGAAACGCAACAGTTTATGCAAACCGCATTAAACTAAAAGCTGTATTCTTTCAATTCAAAAGATGTTCCGTCAAAAACACCATAAGTGTAATGTGTGATCCAATCGCCTAGATTGTAATACGTGGAAGATTTGCCAACTTCGATCGTCATCGGTAAATGCCGGTGACCAAAAATGAAGTAATCGTAGTGTGCGGTTTCTAATTTCCGCTTGGCGTATGTAGCCAACCATTCATTTTCTTCTCCAAGGAAATTTTGATCGTCTTCACCACTTATCAACTTATTTTTTACGGAAAGATGCTGTGCTACTCGCACTCCAATATCAGGATGCACCCAACGGAACAACCACTGAAAAAACGGCGAAGTAAACACTTTTTTCATGCGTTTGTAGCCTTTGTCTCCAGGGCCCAGACCGTCGCCGTGGCCTATAAAAAAGCGTTTGTTGTTCAAGTCAAAAATGCGCGGCTCGTGATAAACAGGAATGTCGAGTTCGGTTTTAAAGTAATCCTTCATCCACAAATCGTGATTTCCTACAAAAAAGTAGATCGGGATGCCCTTATCGCGCAGTTGCGCCAGTTTACCTAAAACGCGTACAAAGCCTTTAGGAACAACGGTTTTATATTCAAACCAAAAGTCAAACAGATCACCCAATAAAAAAATCGCTGCAGCATCTGCTTCGATCGCGCTCAACCAAGCGATAAACTTTTTCTCGCGGGGTTTGCTCGCTTCAGCAGTAGGTGCGCCCAAGTGATTATCACTAGAGAAATACACCTTTTTTCCTTCAGGGATATGTATTGCTGTTATGGCTTGATTCATACTTGAAGATTACGCATTATCAGCGGCATACCATTCAGCAAAACTGGTATCGGTTTCCTGCAATTTCAGCGAAAAAAGATTGATATTTTCCGGAAGGTGTTTCTTTATTTTTTCAGCAAAATCAATCACCATCATCTCGCTGGTAGGTTGATAATCTACCAACAACACATTATGCCCACGGTCTGAAAGTTCTTTGGCCAGCTCAACGTGCGGCGTATTTTTATTAAAAACTGTCGCGTGGTCAAATACATCTACGATCTCGCTTTTCACTATTCTTTTAAGATCACCAAAATCGATAACCATCCCAAACTTCACATTGTTGCTATCTGAAATAGGCGTCCCGATCACCGTTACCGAAAGTTTATAACTGTGGCCGTGCACATTGCGACACTTGCCATCGTAGCCATAAAGTGCGTGACCGGTTTCAAAAGAGAACTGTTTGGTGATGCGAATGTTGCTCATAACTATTTTTTAAATTTTCTAACCAAAACCACCACGATAAGTGCAATCGCAAAAATGAGGTAAATACCGGTCCCGCTTAAAAACTGTAAAATATCCATAAATGATATGATTAATTAGGCAAAAGTAACAAAGTCTAAGCGGCGCACCTAGAAAATAATCAAGGGCTTAAAAATTGCGAATTTCGCAATGTTTTTTGTGCGTTATTTGTGCGCAATTTTTGATCCTATTTTTGAGGATTTTATCGCCTATGAATACACAGCTTTTTGAGCAGGTAGATTTTGTTGAAAACCCTACCTATGAGCAGGTTATTACAGATTTACTTGCTTGCAATTATGCCATTGTAGATGACTTTTTTTCTTCGGAAGAAATTGAAGAATTAAGACAATCGCTGAAGGAAGTTTACGAGGCAGATCGTTTTAAAAAGGCAGCTATTGGCAACAAGTTTAATGAAGAGATCGATAAGACCATTCGAGGAGACTTTATTAAATGGATCAATGAAGCTGAAGGAAGACCGCAAGAGCACTTATTTTTTGCTAAAATAAATGACCTTGTTGCCTATCTAAACCGTACATGTTTTCTGGGAATTCTTCAGAAGGAATTTCACTATGCGATTTACCCAAAAGGCACGTTTTATAAAAGGCATCTGGATACCTTTCAAAATGACGATCGCCGTAAACTCTCGATGGTTTGCTATTTAAACGACGACAGTTGGGTGGCAAGCAATGGTGGCGAACTCACGATTTATCTGCCCGAAGGAGAAGGAGAGCGTGCGCTTGATATCATTCCTAAACCCGGTCGCGTGGTGATTTTTGAAAGTCAAATTCTGGAGCACGAGGTAAAACCGGTATTGGCTTCAGAGCGTTTGAGCATTACGGGCTGGTTAAAGACGAGGTAGCTTTTTTAGTCTACTTTTGGTTTAAAGCGTTTTCTGAACTTGAGAATAAGTGCGCCACTTCGTACCATCATCCAAACGGAAAAAGCGATCCAGACCGCGTAGAGTTTCAGTCCAAAATAATCCCCAATAAAAATCGCGGGAACAAAACCTAGAAATGTGGCGGCCATCAGTACGTTGCGCAGGTATTTCATTTCGCCCATTCCTTTAAAAATTCCGTCAAAAATAAAGGCGAGGGCGTTTAACGGTTGCATGAGAATTACCACGAAAAACAGCGCTGTAAATCGTGCGATCACTTCGGGTTCTTTACTGAAAATTAATCCGATAGGTTCATATAAAATGGCAGAGATAAGCATCAATCCGCCGGCAATGATCAGGCTGTACTTGCTCAGCTTTTTACTCAACTCCCAAAGACTTGTGTAATCTTTAGCACCGAGAAAACGGCCTGCGAGAATGTTTCCGGCAGCGGCATATCCATCAATGAAAAATGCCGAAAATAACCAGATGTTGATCAAAATAGTTTGTGCCGCAATGTAGGAAGCGCCATAATCTGTAGCAAACGAATTGGCAAGATATAAGGCGAGATTTAAAGCGATGGTACGTACAAAAAGGTTGAGCGCCATACCCACGAGCCTCCATAGTTCGGGATGAATTGGGAAGAGGAGTTTTAGGCTTACATCGGTTTTGATAAGCACAAGAATCAGTGATAAAACTGCCATTAACGCTTGCGCACCTAGACTGGCATACGCAGCACCTTCAATCTGCATTGCGGGAATGTAGCCCTCGATTCCATAGACTAAAATAAAATCGAGCAGAATATTCACACCGGCACCAATTATTGCAACAACCATTGGCCAAAAGGTATTTTGTAATCCTCTGAAGATGCCAAAAACAGCAAAGGTGAATAAGGTGAGAGGGAAACCCCAAACCCGAATGGAATAATACTGCACGCAGTAGTCGAGGATGAGCCCCGAGGCATTATAGAGCGAAAAAATAGCTTCAATAAAGGGAAGCGTGGTGACCAAGATCACAATACTCAACAGGATATTGAAATAGATCGCCTGCGCCGGAAGCGTGCTGATCTCGTCAATTTTATCAGCACCATAATACTGCGCGATGATGGCTTGCAATGCGCTACGCGTTTGGCCCAAAATCCAAATAAGCGCAGACAAAAACGAACCCACAATACCCACAGCGGCAAGAACTTCTGTAGCATTATCAGGCACATTGCCCACCACAGCCGCATCTGTTGCAGAAAGTATAGGTTCTGCAATACCCGCCAATAATGCCGGAACAGCAAGACGGTTTATATTTTTAAAAGAAAGCGGGTTGGTTGTGGTCATGAGTTTTAGTGTATGGCGAAAATAAGATTTCTAAAGCCGGTATTTACAACACGAGTTCGTAGCAGTAAAACGGAAATTCACTTTGCTTGGGAAAATAGACCGGTTCAAGCTTTTGATAACCCCGTTTAGTATAAAAAATATTATTCCTCTCATTTTTACTGAAGGTGTCCAGCCTAACGGAAGCAAAACCTTTTTCCCGGGCATAATCTTCTGCAAATTGCATCATTTGCTGTGCGATTCCCTGACCTTGCGCTTCAGGATGAACCGCTAGCCGATGAATGTAAATACAGCGGGCATCAGAAGGCGTCAGCCAGGTGATTTCTTCATAAATCTCATCTTTCAACGTGGAAACCACAATAGTACCCAGAATACGCTCTTGGTGCCTGTAGATGTAAAGTTCGTTTCGTTTAATATCCTCTTCAAAAGCTGCGCGCGATGGGTAGTGTTCATTCCATTGATAAATACCTTTTGCGATCATTGCTTTTGCGCAAGCGACGGTCACTTGCAAGATTTCATCAATATCTGCAGAAGTAGCGGGTCGTATCATTTAGGGAGGTTTTTTGCAAAAATGAGGCATTTACGCTGAATGTAAAAAGCATCAGCAGCAAAAATGATAATTGGGATGTTTATTAAGGAATTTGGTTATATTTACGCCCTCCAAATGGGGATGTAGCTCAGTTGTTTATTCTACGATATACGCTGGCGCAAAAAATGGGGATGTAGCTCAGTTGGCTAGAGTGCTTGACTGGCAGTCAAGAGGTCGTGGGTTCGAATCCCATCTTCTCCACAAAAGAAAACCTGAAGCAGAACTGCTTCGGGTTTTTTGATTTTATACGATGTTGATTCACTTTGCGTTATATATTTTGAGCTGGTATTAGCAGCTCGTAAACTAACCAAAGCGCAAGATGAAAGCCAAACCCATATTAATTTCCATTTTAATCTATTTACCCTCAGTGTTGCTCGCTGTTTTTTATGTTCCAACGGCGCTTGACAAATTGCTCGATCCTAATCAAACAGGGAAAATTGTACAAAGCAGTGCGGTGATGCTTACCGCAGGAATTTTTATTCTTACGGGACTTGCCTTATTCTATTATCATAAAACAATGCTGTGGGGCGTAACGATGCTTTCGCTTTATATGCTTCCGGTTATTGGCATTCACCTGTATAAAGGCAAACCAGCCGAAGTATTAATGCTTATTTTGATGAGTACGCTTTTTGCAGCATACATAAGAAAACCTGAAGTATTTGAGAGGAATTAAAGCTCTTTGTTTGTTCTTTTCTCGCTGATTCCAGAAAGCAAACTGCCTTTTTCGTTGTTGTAATGGGTGTTTTTAGGGCTTCCGATGATTTGCGCAGCGTAAACTCCTGAATGACCAGAAAAGAGGTAAGCGGTGCTACACGCAATGGCGATAAATACGCCAGATTCAATCCCAAAAAGTTCGATGCCCATAATGGTGCACGCAATTGGTGTGTTGGTCGCGCCTGCAAAAACAGCAACAAATCCCATACCTGCGAGAAGATCCATCGGTAAGGGAATAAACCAGATCAATGCATTTCCTAAAGTCGCACCGATGTAGAACAAGGGTGTTACCTCGCCACCTTTAAATCCGGCTCCCAGTGTAAATGATGTGAATAATACTTTGACAAGAAAATCATATTTGTTCATCGCTTCGCTAAACGAATCCACAATGGTGGGAACTCCAAGACCTATATATTTTGTGGTGCCTATCAAGTACACCGCAATGGCGATCACAACACCTCCAATAAAAGGTCGTAGCGGCGGATATTTAATGTATTTTTTGAATTGCGAACTCCAAAAATGTGTGCTTTTTGAGAACAGCATACTCACCAAACCGAAAATAATTCCGGCGAGAAGTGCCCATAACAGATTGGCCGGGTTCATTTCGGCAATTGAATTTATGTGATAATGCGTGTGACCCACATTCCAGGCTTGGCAGAAATAATCGGCAAGTACGGCCGCAAGAAAACTCGGTACGATCGCATCTAGCCGAATTCTTCCGAGAATAAGAACTTCTAAAGCAAAAATCCCTCCGGCGAGCGGTGTTCCAAAAACCGAAGCAAAACCGGCACTTATCCCGGCGATGAGTAGAATTTTTCGGTCTTGATTATTCAGTTTAAAAATTTTGGTGAATTGATCGGCAACTGCGCCACCTATTTGTACTGCCGTACCTTCACGACCGGCTGATCCTCCAAAAAGATGCGTGGCGATGGTACCAAACAATACCAAAGGCGCCAATTTAAATGGAATCACTTTTTTAGGCGTATGAAATTCTTCCAGCAACAGGTTATTTCCTTTTACGACGCTGTTTCCGTAGAGGTGATAAGAAAGACCAACAAGAAAACCGCCAATAGGAAGTAGCGCAATAATCCATAAATGAGCTTCCCTATAATTGGTAGCCCATTCTAAACTGAGCAGAAAAAATGCCGAAATACTGCCTGCAATCGCCCCGATCAAGGTGCAGATGATAATCCATTTAAAAAGATAAACCAGAGAAGGAATTTGCTCGATTGAAGTGAGCGAGCGCTTGAATTTGTCTAAGTTCATACTGCCATATATAAATGATTCTACTTTGACCTCGCGTTTGCGGGCCGGTTAAGTAGAAGTCATCAGCTTGCTAAGAAGCGGTTTGAGGCAGACCTCATTGCCTGTGATTGAAGCAACAAAGATAAAATAAATCTTTAAAGTGCTTTAAGAAAACAGCTTTTACTGAATAATCAAGATTTAATGCTTAGATTCTATTTATTCTGGTCAAACAAGGCTTTTACGTGCGGCTTATTGATCTCAATAATTGAAAAGATTCCCAGAAGAATTCCTAAAATACCGGTAAGGCAATTGAGAATAGCAACGATAAGCACAAAGGTGTAATTGCGTGCTTCACCAATGTATTTGGCGCCTAGCAGCGTTACAATCCCAAAAATTAAACTCATGACGAAGCCTATCCCGCAAATGATCCCGAAAAAGGTAGACATATCAAAAGGCGTCTCGGCATTTTGGTTGACTTCAGTAAAAATAAAATTCATAAAGAAGCCGTAGCCTATAAAGAAAACAGCACCCAGAAGGTTGAAGATTCCTTTTATGATATAAAGGATGCGGTAGGTGTTGAGGTTGTTGGTTTGAGTTTCCATAATTTGATTGATGTTGATGATTTAAACTATAGGTATGTAAAATCGAAAAATGTTACACTGCTATAGATCGCATAAAAAACCCCGAATACTTCAGCATTCGGGGTTTTACTTTTAAAAGCTACACTTAGTTTTGGTATTGTGCTACCGGCCAGCTGTCGTTTGAGAAGTTGACATCTGGTAACATCTTGTTTGGATCAAGCGTTACTTTAGAGACTTGTTTATCAGTTTCTAAAAGATAGTTCCAGTCATTACCTCTTTGCCAGATCTCCACAGGAAGTTCTACCATTTGAGTAGTATCATCTGCAAAAGTAACTTGCATTTTTACCGGCATCGGGATATCACCGTTGTTTGAAAGGCTAATCACATAATTACCTTGATATTGACGCACGCTATTTACAGCTAAATCAATATTACCGGTTCCATAAAACCATCCTTTAAAGAACCAAGCCAGGTTTTCACCGGCAACATTTTCCATATGATTGAAGAAATCACGTGGTTGTGGATGCTTGTATGCCCAAGTTTTAATGTAAGATTTAAAGGCGTTGTCAAAGCGCTCCGGGCCTAAGATATATTCACGCAACATAAATAATCCTTGTGCAGGTTTTGCATAAGCGATCATTCCTAAGTTTCTTAAGTTAGTTACATCAGGATAGGTATCGATCCCTTCACGATTAGGATTTGTATACCAACCTATCGCATTTCGGGTTTGATTAAGGTTTGAAGGATATTCCCCGTTATTAAATTTGTTTGAGCTGTAGTGGTTGATGAACGTATTGAAACCTTCATCCATCCAAGCATAGCGACGCTCGTTTGTACCAACGATCATCGGGAACCAGTTGTGACCAAATTCGTGATCGGTTACCCCCCATAATCCGGCTCCTGTAGACTTCCAACTACAAAAACTAAGACCGGGATATTCCATTCCGCCTATGTCTGCAGCAACATTTACAGCTACAGGATAAGGATATTCAAACCACATCTCCGAGTTGTTTTCAATCGAATGTTTGGTGTATTCTGTAGAACGTGCCCAAGCGCCTTGACCGTCACTTTCAATAGGGTAAACTGATTGTGCTAAGGCTTTCTTTCCGCTAGGTAAGTCAATTTTTGCTGCATCCCAAATAAAGGCTTTAGAAGAAGCAAAAGCAACATCACGGGTGTTTTCCATTTTAAAATGCCAGGTAAGTGTACCGCTTTGTTTTGCTCTTAACGACATATCGTCTAGTTCGTCTGCTTTTACTAGCATCACCGTCTCGTCGCTGTTTTTAGCTTTTTCCATACGATCGCGAAGTGTTGCTGAAAGCACATCTCTTTCATTTTGCAAAGCGCCCGAAGCAACTACGACGTGATTGTAAGGTGCAGTGATTTTGAAATCATAATCTCCATAATCAAGATAGAATTCGCCGGCACCTAAATACGGCTCGATATTCCATCCTTCGATATCGTCAAGAACTGCCGCACGCGGAAACCATTGTGCCAGGGCATAGATGGTTCCGTTTTTGGTTTCCAGACGGCCCATACGGTCCATTCCTTTCACCGGAATTTTATAGGTAAAGTTCATAGAAACGGTCGCTTCACCACCATTTGCAGGAATGGGTTCGTCAAAAAAGACCTGCATACGCGTGTCTGTAATGATATGTTTTGATGAAGAACTACGTTTTACTTTAGCCTCCAAGTTGGTGATGGTATAACCGCCGTCTACATCACCATTGTAGCGATTACCGCTAATGGGCGTTGTTAATGTTCCGCGAGAATCTTCGGTAAAGCGATTTTGTTCTAAATGCATCCAGATAAAATCAAGCTCTTGTGGACTGTTGTTGGTATATTCTAACGTAAGTTTCCCGGTGATGGTGTGTGCCTGATCATCAAGAGTGGCTTCGATTTTATAATCGGTTTCGTTTTGCCAGTAATCTTCTCCCGGTTTTCCGGTTGCTGTACGAAACTCATTTCCGTTGTGATCTAAGAATTCGTTAAAAAGCGATTGATTGCTTTGCACTTCTTGTGCATTACTTGCTGCAATTCCGCCGAAAACAAGTGCGGCAAGAGCAAGTTTTTTTCTAAAAATGTTCATTAACTAAAAGGATTTACTAAAATTTTGAAATAGTATTGTTTCTGTTTTAAACCTAGGGTAGGGTGAACCCTGAAGATTATAATGGCTTAAAAGTAGAAGTTCTCTTCCTTTTTGCGAAAAATAAAGCTACAATAATGCCTTAGTCTTGAACAAATTTGAATCCTGCAGTAATGATATTTGAGCTTAAACCGGTGTTGCGTTTGTAGTTGTAGTACTTCAAGTCAATACTTTTGAGACCAAATTGAAAAATGTGGAATTTGGTAAAAATGTCTGTATAGTTCAGACCGAAGCCAAACTGATTGGCATTATACTTAGATAAATCATAGTCTGAAGTATAAAAAGCATCGGTAGAAAGATGCGTTTCATAAGCACCAAATTGATCTGCAGCCGTCTGATTGTAAAAACGATAAGACGGGTAAATCGTGAATTTATCACCCAATTTTATAGGAAGTTCAAGACTTGCAGTATGTGACGTGATGCCCCAATCATCAGTGTAGTAGCGATAGTAGGAGCGCAAGACAAATACAGAATTAATGTAGTAATTCAATCTTCCGCCGAGAGCAATTTTAAAACGTGTATCGGGAAGACGCTCTACATCATCTGCCAGCTGAAAGTCATCAAAGAAATAATCTTGTTTATCACTAAAATAAACACGCTGAAAAGGCGTAGATAATAGTCCGTTTTGTTGAACCAGATCCAGTGCTAAGGAGCCTTGAAGATTTTTTGAAAGAATCTGAGAAAAACCAAAACCTAGCGAATAGGAATTTCGTGATGTGTCATCAAACGGTGTAAACTGCGGATTGTAGCCCGCATCGCCATAAGCGGCGCCCGGTCTCAATTCTACAGGATAGATTGCCGTCCACGTATCTAGGTATACATTTCCCGTGATGCTTAATTCTGTGTTTTTTTCATTGAATAAACGCGTGTAGCTTCCACCGAAACCTATCGAGAAATAATCATATTCAGAAGAGACTGAAGCTTTTGCCGACCAGATCTGATTGCGATCATCAGAATTGTGTGTATACGAGCCGGTCAAATTGGCCCAAGTATCGCTTTGAGAAGCACCAGAAGACGCTTGAAATGCATTTCCCAAGTTTGCGCCGTCAAAAGGATTGATGTTTGAAGAAGAGGCAGAGGTGTATGCAGAAACTCCGGCATCAATCGTCAAAACATCATCATCGTTTAATGGAATCGCCACTACGATCGTTCCTGTGGCGTCTGTGAGCTCTTCGGTACCAATACCACCACTTACGGCGGCGTTGTTTCCATCTTGGCTGTAATAACTGCTAAGCAGGTCGACTTCGGTAGTTTCAAGAACACGTTTTTTATACGTGCTTTCTTGTTGCTCTTCCTGAGCAAAAAGAGCAACTGAAAACAGGGCAAAAAATAGTAAGAAGTAGTTGTTCTTCATCATCGCTTTATAGATTTAGTTACAACCGCAGCCTCCGCCCGTTTTTCCTCCGTTAGCACCAACAGCCGCCTCGCGATACGAGTGAAAGGTAGATACATTGCGATCTGCAGCTTTATCAGCAAGCGCCATATCAGGATCATTGATATTTACCTTTTCATATTCTTTTACAGCAACGCAGCTGGTAAAGGAACACGCTAAAATGAACAGCATACTCAGTTTTTTTATCATGGCTTCTCGATTTCTATATGGTCTGACTTGTGAATGTTTCCTTGATCATCAACGATGATGCATTCTATGCCAGGTAATTGATTAATTCTATTTAGGCCTACCTCTATTCCTATGACAAAAACCGAAGTAGCCAGCGCATCTGCCAGTTCTGCTTTAGGAGCAAAAACCGTTGCGCTAATTATTCCCGTTGCGGGGTAGCCGGTTCTTGGGTCAATTATATGCGCGTATCGTGTGCCGTTAAACGTCACGTATTTTTCATAGTCACCAGAGGTTACTACGGCGCTGTTGACGATAGGTAAAAGAGCAAAGACTTTATTTTTATCCAGCGGATTGGTGATCGCAACTTTCCATGGGTTGCCGTTGGTTTGTTTTCCCCAAGTGTTCATATCGCCTGAAGCGTTTATGATTCCTGCGGAAACACCTTTTTCGATCAAAAGCTGTTTGGCTTTGTCTGCTGCATAGCCTTTGCCAATGGCTCCAAAGCCAATTTTCATCCCTTCTTTTTTGAGAAAAACCGTGCTTGCTTCAGAATCTATGACAATGTTTTGAAAACCTACTTTCTCAACAGAATTGGTTATGGTTTGCGCATCGGGCATTGCGGTCATGCTTCCGTCAAACTTCCAGATTTTATCCATCGAAGCATAGCTGATATCAAAAGCGCCATCGGTTAGTTTTGAAATGGCAATAGCCCGCTGAATAAGCTCAATAAGTTCGCGGTCTACTTTTACTGGTTTTTTTCCTGCATTGGCATTAATTGCCGAAGTCTGTGAATTAGGGTCCCACGAAGAAATCAATTTTTCGATCCGGGTAATTTCGCCGACTGCCCAATCAATATAGGCTTCTCCTTGCGCTTCATTATCTGCTACAACTGTAATGTCAAAGCGACTGCCCATCAATTTGAGCGTTCGCTTGTACGGTTGTTGTGCCGCGTGTAAATTAAACGTGGTCACCAAGGCAAGGATAAAGAGTAGAGCAGGTTTGAGCATTATTTTACAAAGGCATTTAGTTTTTTGATATAAGCTTCTGGAGTTGTTTTT
Organism: Leeuwenhoekiella sp. CH_XMU1409-2; assembly: GCF_037029365.1. Classification (NCBI taxonomy): domain Bacteria; kingdom Pseudomonadati; phylum Bacteroidota; class Flavobacteriia; order Flavobacteriales; family Flavobacteriaceae; genus Leeuwenhoekiella; species Leeuwenhoekiella sp. CH_XMU1409-2. The sequence goes on from NZ_JAYMEI010000001.1 coordinate 121,994, forward strand.
TCATAACCTGTGTTTCCTAAAACGTGGCCATTCTTGTCTAAAACAACCACAAATGGGAAGTAGCCGTTGGGATTATAGTGTTCCGCTAATGTATTATTGGCTTTTTGTTGGGCTTCGGGTAGTGCATTTTTCTTTTTCCGTGGAAAATCTGCTTGAAGCATCACATAATGCTTCTGAGCATAAGATTTAAAGGCGTCAGATTGCCAAATTTCCTTATCTAATTTAATACACGGCGCACACCAGTCTGAGCCTTGAAAGACCAGAATAATGGGTTTGTCTTGAGTGGTTGCGCGTTCTTTTGCAGTGCTCCAACTGGTCAACCAGTTTTGCGCGTGAAGCGTTTGTTGAGCAAATACTAATACAACAAGTGTAAAAACAATTTTTTTAAACATAATAACCTTTCATTTTAACCACTTTAAAAGTAGTGCTCGTTTTTTATAGATCTTGTAACTCGAGTTACATAGATATAAACGAAAAAAAAGGCTATTTAGTTTTTTAGACTTCCTTCTCAGTAAAAGGCGTATTGATGTCTAGAATCTCATTAATAAGTTTCAGAAGGTATTCTTCAAAGGTTTGCAGCAATTCTGAAGTTACTGCCGTGTCTTTGTCTTGGCTAAGCTTTAAAAAACCAGAATTCAAGTTTTTAAATGAAATTATACCCGCTTCACAAGCATTGGGAAGACCTTCACTTTTAGAAAGCATCAAGGCATAGCACAATACTTGAAATGCTTTAGACTGCTTTTTATAATCTGAAATGAGTGTTTCCCAGTCCTTTATTACCAGTTGGCCACGATCAACTTTACCGGTTTTATAATCGAGAATATGAGTGACTTTATTTTCAAGATCGAGGCGGTCAACAGTTCCTTTAAGCTTAATTTCTGAAGTAAGCTGAATTGCATATTTGGCTTCTAGAGCTTTGATGATAATCTCTTTACCTGATTTAACCGATTGAAGTTCAAGGTTGAGAAAATTCAGTACAAACTGCTTGGCAACATTAAATATGATTAGGTTTTTACCTGTTTTAATGTTGAGTGCATTGTAATGCAATTCAAATTGATGTTGTACTTCAGCGTTTACCTGTTTTAAAATTTGCTGAAGTATTTCTTCGGTTAAGATGGTGTTGAGGTAGGGTTTATACAGGTTTTCTAGCGATTCGTGCACCACCGTTCCTAAAGTGTTGTGCGCGATAACATCTTCTACTGCTTCCAGTTCTTCAACACCTAGAACATATTTATAATAAAAATCAATAGGGTTTCTAATGTAGGTGCTTAAAGCCGAAGGTGAAAATCCGGAAGCTGCGTGTTTTTTGATTGCTTCAATGATCTCAGGAGTCTTTTCAACTTGTTTTAAGGTGACCGGCTCAAGACTTACGGGCGCGCTAGCACTTTGTTCCTGATACTGATAACGAGCATTAGGATCTGTGGCGAGCTGTAATAAAAACCGGCTCTTTTCTCCGCTGTTGAGACCACCTGCTTCATTGTTATAAATGAGGTTCACCTTTTGAGCGCGCTGAAGAATTCTGAAAAAATGATAGGCATAAATAGCATCCTTTTCACGATAGGTAGGAAGCTTGGCTTCGATTTTTAGATCAAAAGGAATAAAGCTGTTTTGACTTTTTCCCGAGGGAAACGTGCCTTCATTAAGAGAAGTGATTATGATGTTTTTAAAATCGAGCACACGAGACTCTAAAACTCCCATAATCTGCAGTCCTTGATAGGGATCCCCTTTAAAGTCGAGTGTTTCCTGACTTAATAGTTCCTTATAAAACTGTTTAAGTGTGCGTAAGTCGTTGAGGTATGTATAGGTGTCGTTTAAGTTTTTTAAGCGTGTGAACAGTTCTAGAAATGCGTGTAAAAATTCAAGCTGAAGCCAGTTTTTTTGAGGAAACAGGATTTCCTTAATGGCTTGAATACTTTCTAAAATATACTCGAGTGCACTACTGCTAGAATTTTGCCAGGAAGAGAATAGGAGTTTGGCGTTATCAGAAGCATTGGAGTCAATAATAAATTGAGGTTCGAGGTAGATCAGATTTTTTTCGGTAATCGTTCTTTTTAAAATTTCGCGTTCTCCATCAAGTAATAGTATTGCATACTGTTGGTCTAACAATGACAATACATCTTTGTAATAATAACCCTGCCCTTGCTTGTTGATCTGTAGTTGAAACCAACTTTCAAAAAATGCTGCTTGAGCTACCTGTTCTAGGGGTAGCCCCATAGTGACGTTAAGGTGCTTTATTGAAGCGGGTAGCGAATTGAGCAAAGGCAAAAGCAAATGCTCATCTCCCAAAATTACAGCAGTCTCGTTAAGTTCAGCATTGGATAGATTTTCTAAGAGTTGGCCTACATACTTTACTTGCCCAACGTGTTGAGCGATTCCTGTTGCAGTAATGTTCTTTTCAACGTTAAAATTTGATTGCTCTACAGGAAAGGCAAAGTTTTTGTCGGCGGCAGCATTCCACTTTTTAAGATAGGTTTTGATAAATCTACTGGCGACGTGATTTTGATCTTCGAGAAAATAGGGATCGATGTCCCAGTATATTTTGGTATTCGGTCTTTCTAAAAAACGATCTATTATTTTTTGTTCTGCGGTGTTAAGCGCATTAAAACCACAAAAAAGAACATATTCTTCATTTTGGTCGAGATAGCGTTCAAGGTTTTCTACCGCTTTTCTGTAAAGCATACCTTGATACCCTAAGCCTAGACGTTCGAGGTGTTGTTTATAATGCTCATAATAGCTGCTGATCGATTTCCAAAAGATCAAATAATTAGAAATAAGTTGAGAATCCTGATCTGTAGACCAATGATTCAGTTCTTTTATAGCAGAGAGGTAATCAAAAAACGAATTGGTATCAATAAGATGGCGATCAATTTCATTAAAATCACCTAAAAGCGTTTGTCCCCAACCTAAGAAATTAAGGAAGGATTCTGGATTGTCACCTTCAAAGTGCGTTTGATAGGTGTGGTAAAGTTCAACCTGTAACTGCGTCTGAGATGCCGCTGTTAATCCTGAAATCTCTTCTACAAGTTCTTCAATACTAATAGTTTTGGGAAGAAAACAAGTAGTTTCTTGGAGTTGAAGCTTTAAACGCTGAAGAAAAAAATTACCCGCGCGTTTGGAGGGCAGTACCACTACAGTTTGTGTAAGGGGTAATTGAGATTTTAGAAGGTTATTTATTACTTCATCTATGAATGTAGTCATAGGTTAAAAATAAAAAACGCCCTGAATTATCAGGGCGTTTTCCATTTATATTATTTCAGATAAAATCTGAAAAGAAGTGTCTTACTCTAAAGTAAGTTTTACACGTCTGTTAAGTTGCATACCAGCAGCTGTAGTATTAGGAGCGATTGGCTGCTCTTCACCGTAAGCTTTGATAGATAACTGGCTTGCATTAACACCTTCTTTACTTGTTAAGTAATCTACAACAGATTGTGCTCTTCTTTCAGAAAGATCCATGTTGTATGCGTTGCTTGCGCGGCTATCAGCGTGACCTTCAACCTCAAAAGAAGCAGTAGGATATTCTTTAACGATACTAGCGATTCTAGCTAGAGTCTCGTAAGAACTTGTTCTAATAGTTGCTTTATCAGTATCAAATAAGATACGACCAGCTTCACCATTCAATACTTCTAATACAGAAGCATCAACTTCAGGACATCCATTGTTAGAAGCAGGACCAGCTACATTAGGACAGTCATCATCTTTATCTGCAACACCGTCACCATCAGCATCAGCGAAAGGACATCCGTTGTTAGAAGCAGGACCAGCCTCATTAGGACACTCGTCTTCAGAATCAATTACACCATCACCGTCTGCATCAGGGCAACCGTTAGTTGCAGCAGGACCAGCAACATCTGGACAAGCATCTTCGTTATCAGGGATTCCGTCACCGTCAGTATCAGGGCATCCGTTAAATTCTGGTAAACCAGCTACTTCAGGACAAGCATCTTCAGAATCAGGGATTCCGTCACCGTCAGTATCAGGACATCCGTTGAACTCAGGTAAACCTGGAGTTTCTGGACATTCGTCTTCGTCATCGTAGATTCCGTCACCGTCAGTATCAGTTCCTCCGAAAGCAAAACCAATTCCTACTACGTGTTGCATGTGTCTGGTGTAATAAGTACCAGGCATCATTGCGTGCTTGTAAGTAGATGATACATCAAGGTTGATGTTGTCGCTTAACCAAAATTTAATACCTACAGTACCGTTAAGGGTTCCGTGACTTGGCATATCACCAATGAACACGTAACCACCACCACCACCTAGGTAAGGGTCAAACCAACCGCCTTCTCCAAAAAGAGCGTCACGGAAGCTATAAGAGAACATACCATCAACAGAGTAGTATGCTAGATCATCAACAGGAAGGTCTCCCATTTGATCAATTTTGTTGATAGAACCTCTAACGCCAAATGCAAATCCAGCACCTACGTAGCGACCTACGTAAAGAGTAGAAACAGAAGGAAGGATATTCCAGTGATCTCTAACGTTGAAATATTCGTCAGGGAATCCTCCGGTTAAAGGTCTGTTATCTGGTGGATATACAGGATAGGTATCCACTGCATTAACCCCTATACTAATAGCCCAAGGGTTATTTTTGTCTTGTGCGTTTGCAGTACTCAGACCCACGAAGGTCAAAGCCGCAAACAGAAATAATTTAGTAAGATTTTTCATGTTAAGTAAGTAAAATTTAAGTGTTAATTGAAGCAAATGTAATTTGTTAAAATCTAGCAACAAAGCCAAATTTAATAAAAATCATCAGTGAAATTTAATATTGAGTCATTCTATACTTGATTTTGTTGCTTAATCTTTGTTAAATCACATTGTTTATTTTAATCAATTCACCGAAAACTAAAACTATTTAAATAAGTCTATTGCTCTTTTCGGTTTGGTTGTTTAACATTTACAGGGGTAAAAGTAGTTTGTTAATGCAAAGCCACAAAATGACAAGTGATAAAGTTTTATTAAACCTTTATTGAAAATAATACCTTGTTATAAGGTGTTGACATACAGCGTTTAATTTGTTTTTAAAGCTTTGTGATGTGGGTTAAACCCTAAGAATAAGTTGTTTAAATGTATTTTTAGACTTTGCTGATTATGAATATTTTAGGAATTTACACTATTTATAAAATGTTAAAGCAAAACAATAGGGTTTTGGTCATTTAGATAGATGAGTGCTTTTAAAATCACCTTATAGTTCATAGTTTCCAAAGTTGTTGCATACTGCTCAACTTGGTTTTTATGTGTGGCATTAGGAGTACCTGTTTTATAGTCGAGTAGCCAAACTGAATTGTTTTTGCCTATTTCAACGCGGTCAGGTCTTATTGTTTGTCCTTTACTGTTAATATCGCGCTCATTTAGAATAAGATGCTTGTGATTAAAAAAACCAATTTCTTCCAAAGCACTTATTAATGTTCTAAGTTGTGTGCTGAGTTGGTTTACGTCTTTTTGTTCGATCCAGCCTCGGGTAAGTGCTTTATTTACGGCGCTATCAATATCAGCGATGGTTTTTATGCCGGCCATGAGTTCGTGTATAATATTTCCCATAGAAAGCGCTTCTTGCCTAGAGTCGTCCCATAACGCTTCGGCCTGTGTAACAATGCTAAGGTCGTGATCTTCACGGGCAGTGCTTAGCAATCTCAGCGTTGAGGCTTCTTTGGATGCTGGCTTCGATCCTGATTTTCGCGTTGCGTCACCAAAACTATAAAAACGGGTTTCAGACTCATATAGGTTTTTGGAGCTCAAATACTGCACAAATAAATCTGCAAAGTTTTTGGGTTCCGCATTATCCTTGCCGGTTTTAGATATGATGTGTAATTGTTCAACACTACGCGTTAAAGCAACATACAATACATTAATAGTATCAAGCTGCTGCTGTATGCGTTTGTGATGATAAAGCATAGCAGTTTGTTCGTTATACTCCGTCAACTCAGCTTTTTGTCCTAATAAAAGCGCTTCAAAGCCCTGATAATTATCGCTTTCAGGGAGATACCAATTGTAAGTATCGGTGTGATTGGAGTATAATTCGGTATGAGCAAACGGATAAATTACTACCGGAAACTCGAGCCCTTTGGCTTTATGAATGGTCATAATTTGAACCGCCTCTGAAGTTGGTGGTGTGCTTATACTCAACTTGTCTTGTTTGCGATTCCACCAGATGATAAGTTCTGGAATACCGCCTGAATTTTTTTGAGCAAAGTCAAAAATAGCATCTAAGAAAAACTGTAAATAGGCGCCTCCGTTTTTGTTAAGGTCAAAGCATCTTATGATATATTCTGCGGCTTCATAAATAGGCAATAACGCGCATTGTTCAAAATCAAAATTGTTGATTTGATGTGATAATTGCTGAAACAAGTTGGCACCGGTATACTTAAGATGTTCTTTGTAGAACTCGTGTGCATTTTCAACCTCCAGATAATTCTTAGCAAGATATTCTAAGATATTTAAGGTGATTGCAGAGGATTGAGGCTCAATGGTGTAATGCAGTAGATTTATGATAAACTGAACCTGCGGAGATTGTTTCAGTAATAAACTTTCACTAGAGATGACCGGAATATTTTCTTCTTGAAGGCGTTGCGCGATGGCTACACCTTCTGAATTTCTACGTACCAAGATACAGAGTTCGCCAAGCTCAAAGTTATTTGAAACACAGGTTTCAATGGTTTTTACGACCTCATCTAGATAAAGCGGAGTTAATTCATCTACCGTATTTCCTTCAATAAAATTAAGCGTGACTTGACCACCTATACGATGATTGATTTGTTGTGCGTTGCCTGATTTGTAAATGTTTTCATATTCCGCATAAGAAAAATCGCTTGAAACGTGCGTAAAAAACTCATTGTTGAAGTTTATTATTTGATCATAGCTGCGGTAATTCTGAGGGAGATCAATGGTTTTTTTATCCTCGTTCTGAAAAGGGTTAACCTCCGATTTTGATAAACGTATAAATTGTTCTGCTTCTCCACCTCGCCAACGGTAAATGGCTTGTTTGGGATCGCCTACCAGCATAACACTGTTAGAAACACTTTCGGTTTGACTCGTACTCACAGCATTATCAATAAGCGGCACCAGATTAGACCACTGAAGAACCGAGGTGTCTTGAAACTCGTCGATAAAATAATTCTCGTAGCGTTCCCCGAGACGCTCATAAATAAATGGCGTAGGTTGATTGGCTATATTTTTATGAATAAGCTCATTAAAATCGGAAATCAACACGAGGTTATTTTCAGATTTTATTTTTTCTACTTCTTGTTGAATGAGCTGAAGCAAGGAGAGCGGCGTGATTTTTTTGTACAACTCCTCGTTAAGTTTCAGTTTAAAAATCAAAGGTTTTATTGCATTAAACTGTGATGTAATTTCAGTAGAAAGCTTATCTAAAATTGCCTTGATGGGCTCTTTCTGACTTTTTGTGTACATCGGTTCTTGACCTAAATTCTGTACCCATTTCGTATTAAAATTCACATTAAAATCACCTTCAGCCATTTTATCAAGCGCTTTAGGTAAATATTTACGAGTGAAATGTGTGGCTTCTAATCCGTTTGACGCTATGAAGGTGATCAAGGCGGAAGCAGCTTCTTGAATTTCCTTTTCTAGATGTTTAGTTGATGTTTTTAGATAAGCTTTAAGTTGCTCAAAATCATCAAGTGACTTAGACTTGATGCGTTGCAGGTATTCCCGGTCATTTTCACTAAGTAGCAACTTGCTTATATCATAAAAGTCTCGGGAGATGTCCCAACTTTTATCGTTATCAATTTTCTCAAGAGCATAGTCAAGTAAAACGCGGGTTATGTTTTGATCTTTTCCGGCTTTATCGATAAGGCTGTCTACAGCTTGTTCTAATACATCTTGTGTGTTTAATTCAACTTCAAAGTTTTGCGGAATTTTGAGATCGTAAGCAAATGTGCGTATGATGCGATGTGTAAAATTGTCTATGGTCACCACATCAAATGAAGCATAATCTTGAACAATGTGTTTTAAAATGCGTTTTGCTTTATTCTGAATTTCGCTGCGCTCCAAACCGGTTTCTTCTTCAACTGCTGAGAGCATTGGGTTGTCTTGAGTAAAAATGGCATCACTAGAGAAATCCTGTAAATTCTTGATGATACGTGTTTTCATTTCGGCAACTGCCTTATTGGTAAATGTAATGGCAAGAATGCGTCTATACTTAAAATCATTACTGCTTTTAAAAAGAATGCTCAAGTAATTTTTGACAAGAGCAAATGTTTTTCCGGCACCTGCCGAAGCATTATAAACAGATATGGAGTGGTGATTTTGCATGCAGTCAAGTTACTAAATTACGCGATGTTGACTTCGGCAACTTTAATAAAGATATGTAGCAAATGCACTCAGACTTTTAGGTTTTGATGCTGTTTTGAGATTTTTGACGATACCCTGCTGAAAATGAACCGTCTTTGTGCAAACCTTAAGAGTATTATAACACAAGATACTTTAGATAAGCCGTGTTAAATAGTAACTTTGAGATTCAACTATTCTATTAACGAAAAAAATAAAATATGTCTTTTCAACTTCCAGAATTAAAATATGCTAAAGATGCATTAGAGCCTCATATCGATGCAAAAACTATGGAAATTCACCATGACAAACATCATGCGGGTTACACCAGCAAATTAAATGCTGCTATTGAAGGTACAGATCTTGAAGGTAAGACTATCGAGAATATTCTTATCAACCTTGATATGACTAACAAGGCAGTACGTAATAATGGTGGAGGTTTTTACAATCACAGTCTTTTTTGGGATGTGATGTCACCAGACGGTGGAGGAGAGCCAACCGGCGAACTAGCAGAAGCAATTAATGCTGCTTTTGGTTCTTTTGAAGCGTTTAAAGATAAATTTAGTAGCGCTGCAGGAACTCAGTTTGGTTCAGGTTGGGCTTGGTTATGTGTACACGAAGGTGGTAAAGTAGAAGTTTGCTCTACACCAAATCAAGATAACCCATTGATGCCTGAAGTAGGTTGTGGAGGAACTCCAATTTTAGGAATTGATGTTTGGGAGCACGCGTATTACTTAAAATATCAAAACCAGCGTCCAGCGTATATCGATGCATTCTTTAATGTGATCAACTGGCAAGAAGTTTCTAGCAGATATGCTCAGAATAAGTAAGAAGTTTTAAAACTGAATATAAAAGCTCGGCGTAAGTCGGGCTTTTTTTATGGGTACTAAAGGGTTTTAAATCCGAGTTTGTTTAAGCTTTAAAAGCAATCCGCAAAGCGGAATTTAAAGTTTTTTAGAACTGAAAGCAGTACGAAGTATTCTAAGCTTATAGCACAATTAAATTACATCAGGGCAAGCCTGTTTGCCGACAAAGGCAGGCCCATAAAGCATTGTTTGAAAACGAATTTTCAATTTCGAAGCAGGCCTTGGAGTATTAAACCCTTTGGCGGTGCCCAAAAAAGGTGGGAAACCCGTGGTTGAAGAAACGGCTCGCGGCGTGTTTTAGCTCTGTTTTTCAGTGTATATTTTGAAGAATTATCAGTAGCGACTAGTGTTTGTAAACCTGCTCGCCACCCCGATTTGATGCAAGTAAACAATCTTAGGGAAAAACCATGAAGCATTGCTTGAAAACGAACTTTCTATTTCGAGGGATGCCTTGGAGTATTGAACACTTTGGTTACCAAAAAAGGTGGAAAACCCGTGATTGAAGAAACGGCTCGCGGCCTGTTTTAGCTCTGTTTTTTCAGTGTGTATTTTGAAGAATTATCAGTAGCGATTAGTGCTTCTAAACCTGCTCGCCACCCCGATTTGATGCAAATAAAAAAGGTGGAAAAAATCCACCTTTTTTGCCCCAAATCTACCATGAACTTAACCTACTTATGTTATGGCAGATACTAAAGTATTACTTCTCTCCAACCGAAACCAATCTTTTAGATAAAGTGCGGAATTATTAGTTGAAGCGTCTTTTTAATAAGCTCTCTTTAAATTTCCTTCTACATAATTGATAAAAGCACGGTTTACAACACGATTTCCACCAACGGTAGGGTAATCACCGGTGAAGTACCAGTCTCCCAAATTCTTAGGACAAGCCTTGTGTAAATCACTCACTTTTTGATAAATCACACTTACCTCAGGCTTGATAGTTTCATCTTTTAAAAGCTCGGCAATTTTATTTGAAATTTCTTCGTCTGTAAAAGGTTCGTAAATCTCTTTAACGTAGTTGATCACATCAACATCTTCAAAGTCGATCTGGCTTACACATTTCTCATAAACCTGATTGATGATCTCTTCTTTGCCGTTTTCTTTAAGCAGATCAATGGCAGCTCTAAAGGCAATAAAATCTTGAAGTTTTGCCATATCAATTCCGTAGCAATCCGGATAACGAATTTGCGGTGCAGAAGAAACTACTACGATCTTCTTAGGATTAAGACGAGAAAGCATTTTTATGATACTCTTCTTAAGCGTAGTACCGCGTACGATACTGTCGTCTATAATTACAAGATTATCAGATTCTTTAACCACACCATAAGTCACATCATAAACGTGTGCAACCAGATCATCTCTACTGCTGTCCTCGGTAATGAAAGTACGTAGTTTTACATCTTTTATCGCAATTTTTTCGGTGCGTAATTTTTTAGACAGAATGGCTTCAAGACCTGCTTCATCCAATTCATTTCTGCGCTCTAGGATCTCTGTTGCTTTTTGCTTATCAAGTTCAGCTTGTGCAGCTTCAACCATACCGTAGAATGAAGTTTCAGCGGTATTAGGAATATAACTAAACACACTATTCTGCGTGTCATGATCGATATGCTTAAGTACTTCAGGCATTAACAACCTACCCAATTCTTTACGCTCTTGATAGATTTCGGCATCGCTTCCTCGAGAGAAATAGATGCGTTCAAAAGAACAGGCTTTACGCTCGTGCGGCTCCTGAATTTTTTCGATAGAAGTTTTTCCGCTCTTCTTGATGATCATCGCGTGCCCGGGATCGAGTTCCTGCACATCTTCAAACTTGGCATTAAAAACCGTTTGAATCACAGGGCGCTCGCTCGCAACAACGACAACTTCGTCGTCTTTATAATAATAGGCCGGGCGAATACCTGAAGGATCTCGCAACACAAATGCATCTCCGTGACCTAAAAGACCAGCCATCGCATAACCGCCATCCCAATCTTTAGAAGCTTTCTTTAATATTTTGGCAATATTCAAGCGCTCTGCGATTTGCGGAGAAGCTTCAAATTTTGAAAAACCTTCTTTCTTTAATTTCTTATAAATCTTAGCAACAGCATCGTCAAGAAAATGACCAATCTTTTCCATTACGGTGATGGTATCGGCCTTCTCTTTTGGGTGCTGACCTAGCTCTACAAGCTTATTAAAAAGCTTAAAAACATTGGTCATGTTAAAGTTACCCGCAACGATAAGGTTACGATGCATCCAGTTATTTTGACGCAAGAATGGGTGTACACTTTCTACACTGTTTTTACCAAAAGTACCGTAGCGCACGTGACCTAGTAAGAGTTCGCCAACATAAGGAACGTGACGTTTTTGTAAAGCGACATCATCAGCATACTCAGGGTTTTCTAACAGAACCTGGTTAATTCTTGAATTAATTTGAGCAAAAATATCTTGTATAGGCTGTTGTGCGATAGAACGTTGTCTGCTTATATAGCGCTCACCCGGTTCCATATCTAATTTAATGCTGGCAAAACCCGCACCATCCTGACCACGGTTGTGCTGTTTTTCCATCATTAAATACATCTTGTTTACACCATAAAATGCGGTGCCGTATTTTTCTTTATAATACTCCAGGGGTTTAAGAAGACGTATTACCGAAATTCCACATTCATGCTTAATTGCATCACTCATAGCTTATTCTAATGTTTGCGCCCCCTTCTGGTTAAGAAGAGGGCGCGCGTTGTTTTATAGGTCTAAATTAAATTGCGTTAAGGCTTTAAATTTCAGCAAACGCTTTTCGATTTCTTCGGGTTTTAAATTTTGCATACGCTCTGTACCAAATTTTTCTACACAAAACGATGCGAGGTTTGAGCCGTGAATGATGGCCCTTTTCATATTTTCAAAAGAAAGATCTCCCGTGCTGGTTAAATAACCGGCAAAGCCACCGGCAAAAGTGTCGCCTGCTCCGGTTGGGTCAAAAACTTCTTCAAGAGGTAGGGCGGGTGCAAAAAAGACTTTGTCGTCCTCAAATAATAAAGCACCGTGTTCTCCTTTTTTAATAACCACAAAACGAGGTCCCATCGCTGAGATTTTTTGAGCCGCAGTTACTAATGAATATTCGCCGCTCAGTTGGCGTGCCTCTTCGTCATTAATTGTGATCACGTCAACCTTTGCAATAACCTTTTTAAGATCTTCCAGAGCACTGTCCATCCAGAAATTCATGGTGTCAAGAATTGCCAGTTTGGGCTTTTTATTCATTTGATCCAAAACAGAAAGCTGCACAAGCGGGTGTAAGTTACCCAACATTACGATTTCGGCATCTTTGTAAGCTTCAGGAACGATCGGATTGAAATCGGCTAAGGTGTTGAGCTCGGTAATCAAGGTATCTCTAGAGTTGAGATCGTTGTGGTAACGCCCTTTCCAAAAAAAGGTTTTTCCATCTTTTACGACTTCGAGCCCTTCCATATTAATACCTCTGCTTTTGAGCAAGTCAATATATTCCTCAGGAAAATCTGATCCTACTACTGAAACAATAGCTTGATCAACATCAAAATTAGAGGCGGCCAGACCTATAAAGGTTCCTGCTCCACCAAGAATTTTCCCGGTTTTTCCAAACGGAGATTCAATTTCATCAAAGGCACACGTGCCTACAATTACCAGTTTATGCATCCAAAAATTTTATGCAAATATACAGTTTTGATAATGCAATTTTAAACAATGGTCGTTAGAGTGTTTCTAAACTTACGTAAGGCTTTATAAAAGGAAAGGCGATCAATAATTAATTGATCGTGAGCTGTTTTTGTGAAGGTAAGAATTATTTTCTACCAAAATCTGCCGGAATTTCTCCCCAGGCTTTCGTTTCCCATTTAACGATCACCGTCTTGTAGGTGTTGTTTTGAAGCCAGTTTTCGGCACGACGCACTAAGTCATACACGTCTTTGTTTTTTGAATTTTCGGTAAGCTTAGTATTGCATTTTTTCTTTTTTACCCAGCCAATAGCGATGCGCGAATCTGAATAAATAATGCGATCGCTGTTTTTTTGTTTTAAGAGTGCAAGACCGTGAACGAGGGCGAGAAACTCACCTATATTATTAGTCCCTTGTTTAAAAGGACCTTGATGAAAAAGTTGTTTCCCGGTTTGCGTGTCAACACCTCGATATTCCATAATGCCCGGATTACCAGAACTTGCTGCGTCTACCGAAATTGAATACAGATTGGGTTCGCCGTATTTCTGTTTTTCTTCAGCAGTTAATGTCTTTTTCTTTTTTGAAGTTCCTTTTACATCCTTGTAGTCTTTATTATAAGCAGCTTTAGCTTCAGGAAAGGTTGGGAAAGATTTGTATTGCGCCCCTGCAAAGCCATCAATCATTGCTTTGCAATCTTTCCAAGAGGTGTAAATGCCGGGCTTTTTGCCTTGCCAGACCACATAAAATTTCTCTTTCTTCGCCATAAATAATCAATCTCTTTCATTTCCGCGAAGGCGGGAATCCCTTCAACATTATATGTCTATTGCTTTTCTAGAATCTCTGCGATCACACGCGGAAAATGCTCATATTCCAACTCGTGAATTTTTGCCGCCAAACTATCTGGGGTTTCGTCAGACTCTAATTGTGTTTTAGCCTGAAAAAGGATCGTTCCTTTATCATATTCTGAAGTGACTTCGTGAATGGTGATGCCCGATTCTTTTTCGCCGGCGGCTACCACAGCTTTGTGCACGTTAGCACCATACATTCCTTTTCCGCCATAGGCTGGTAGTAAAGCCGGGTGAATGTTGATGATCTTACCGGGATAGGCTTCAATGATGTTTTGTGGGAATAGCCATAAGAAACCGGCCAACACGATCAAGTCGGGCTGTGTTGCCTTGACAAGATTTAACACTTGATCGGTATCATAAAAAGCGCTTCGGTTAAAACTGAAGGCGCTAATTTTAAGATTATTTGCACGTTCTAAGACTTTTGCCGTGTTTTTGTTGCTTAAAATTTGAACAACTTGCGCATCTTTTCGGTCTTGAAAAAACTCGGTGATTTGTTGTGCATTAGAGCCGCTTCCTGAAGCAAAAATTACAATTCGTTTCATATATACTAAGGTGTTGCGAGACTACAAAGCAACGCATTATTATTGTTTTAAATGTGCAGTTTTGGTTTAAAGTTCAAGAGGAAATGATTAAATTAACGACACATTTTAGATAGGTAATGTGGTAAAACGGTAAAGTTTGCTATTTTTGCCTCCTAATTAAAATTAAAAATTAAATATTATGTCAGACATTGCATCAAGAGTAAAAGCCATCATCGTAGATAAACTTGGCGTTGATGAGAACGAGGTTGTTGCAGAAGCGAGCTTCACAAACGACCTAGGAGCAGACTCGTTAGATACAGTTGAGCTTATTATGGAGTTTGAAAAAGAATTTGATATTCAGATTCCAGACGACCAGGCAGAAAATATCGCGACTGTAGGTCAAGCTATTTCCTACATAGAAGAAGCAAAGTAAGAAGAAAGCAAATTACCATATGGAGTTAAAGCGAGTTGTAGTAACAGGTCTTGGTGCGCTTACGCCAATCGGAAACAATATTGAAGAATATTGGGAAGGATTGAGTACAGGTAAAAGCGGCTGTGCACCTATTACTTATTTTGACGCAGAGAAGTTTAAAACCAAATTCGCTTGTGAGCTCAAAAATTTTAACGCACAAGACTATTTTGACAGAAAGGAAGCCCGTAAACTAGATCGCTTTGCACAATATGCATTAGTGTCATCTGACCAGGCTATCAAAGATGCAGGAATAGATCTTGATGTTGTTGATAAATTTAGAGTTGGTGTAATTTGGGGAGCCGGAATCGGCGGCTTAGAAACTTTTCAGGACGAAGTAATAAACTTTGCCGAAGGTGATGGTACTCCTAGATTTAATCCCTTCTTTATTCCTAAAATGATCGCAGATATTGCCCCGGGTAATATCTCTATCAAACATGGTTTTATGGGGCCAAACTACACTACAGTATCTGCTTGCGCATCTTCTGCTAATGCGTTGATCGATGCTTTAAACTATATACGTTTAGGTCATTGTGATATCATAGTTACAGGAGGAAGTGAAGCTGCGGTTACCAAAGCAGGGATGGGCGGTTTTAATGCAATGCATGCCTTATCTACTCGCAATGATGATCCGGCAACGGCTTCAAGACCATTTGATGCTACACGAGACGGTTTTGTTTTAGGTGAAGGTGCAGGAGCGCTTATTCTTGAAGAGTATGAGCACGCAAAAGCACGTGGCGCTAAAATTTATGCTGAAGTTGTAGGTGGCGGTATGTCTAGTGATGCACATCATATGACAGCTCCACATCCTGATGGGATAGGTGTAGAACGTGTGATGCTTAATTGCTTGCGCGATGCAAATATCAAGCCTGAAGAAGTAGATGCGATCAATACGCACGGTACCTCAACTCCGTTGGGCGATGTGGCTGAGCTTAAAGCTATAACCAAAGTATTTGGTGAGCACGCAAAAGATATTAATATCAATTCAACAAAGTCGATGACCGGGCACTTGCTTGGTGCTGCAGGTGCTATTGAAGCAATTGCTTCGATCCTTGCGATGGAGCACAGTCTTGTACCGCCTACCATCAATCATACTACTGTTGATGAGAATATTGATAGTTCTTTAAATCTTACGCTCAACAAAGCACAAAAGCGTGAGGTTAATGTAGCGATGAGCAACACCTTTGGTTTTGGAGGTCACAATGCTTGTGTCTTATTTAAAAAGTATAGCGAATAATCTCAGTTAGATGAGTGTAATTCGCAACATATTTACTTCCCGTCCTGAAAAGGGCGGGAATTTTTTTGTTACTGTCAAAAAAATAATCGGTTTTAAGCCCATCAATATTACGCATTACGAAGAAGCCTTCACCCACAGGTCTATGGCCTTACAAGATAAAAATGGTAATGCCTTTAATTATGAGCGCTTGGAGTTTTTAGGAGATGCGATGCTGGGAGCTGTGATTGCTGCATATCTCTTTGACGAAGTAGGTAAAGGTGACGAAGGCTATTTGACAAAGATGCGCTCTAAGGTGGTAAGCCGGGAGCATCTTAACGAGCTGGGTAGAGACCTTGGGTTGCTCGGTTTAGTTAAATCGGCCATACCTAAAGAGAATTTTGGGGCAAACATTCACGGTAATCTTTTTGAAGCTCTGGTAGGTGCGATATATCAAGACAGAGGATATAGGTATGCGCGTAAGTTTATCAACAAACGCGTAATTGATCCTTATGTAGATATTGAAAAGTTAGAAGGCCGTGTAATAAGTTATAAAAGTTTGCTTATCGAATGGTGTCAAAAGGAAAAGCGACTCTTTGATTTTGATACTTATGAAGATTCTGGGCAGGATGTGGTGCGCCATTTTTCGGTGCGCTTATCTATAGATGGTAAGCAAGTGGCCAAGGCACGAGCAACCTCAAAAAAGAAAGCAGAAGAGAAGGCAGCGAAGCGCGCCTACTATGTATTTCAGAATAAAATAGATGTACATCGTTTTAACTAAATTGTTTTAGGTAGACTGTCGTTTTTACATTTAGATAAAGCTAAAGCCTAAGGGAATCTCTTATAGTTTGACTATATTTAACGCTTATTTAAGAAGATGGCAGCACTTAAGCTAGTATTGGATGATGCGTTTGATTATGATTTCAGTTTAATCGCGCTACACTGCTCTTTAGAGAGCTATCGTCTGGCTTTTATGATTAATAAATATGCTCATTTGAGATTAAAACGGGCCAAGGATATTGACTTTTATAACGACCAGCATAAGTTTAGCTTTGCTTCGTATAAATTTGAAGATCAAAAAAAATATCAAACCTATACGTTGTTAAGTAATAAATATAAAATGAGATACAAACAAGTACAGCTGGGTAGTGACTTGTTTGCAGAGGCAGATTCAGAACACTTCAAGACGCTCAACTTAGTTCCTGAAGTAAAGAATGCCGATTTTCTTTTAAAGATTGAAAGTGATAACGGAATATCTCCCAAGCTAGCACTGTTACCACACCTAAACCTAATACCACAAATAATTACCGCTTACGAAGTAGATGTAAGCACCATAAAGTCTAAACAAAATTTAATTTTTGAATAATGTCAAACACTAAGAAAACTAAAATTGTTGCTACACTTGGACCTGCGACCAGTAAGAAGGAAGTCCTTCACAATATGATCAAAGCAGGCGTAGATGTATTTCGAATCAATTTTTCGCACGCAGATTATGACGCAGTTAAAGAGCGTATAGATATGATACGCAGCCTCAGCGAAGAGTTTGGATACAACACCGCAATTTTAGCAGATTTACAAGGTCCTAAACTGCGAGTAGGGATTATGAAGGATGAGGTTGTAGTTAATCCGGGAGATAAGATTGTTTTTTCTACAAAAGAGGAATTTGAAGGCACCAAGGAGCGTGTTTATATGAACTACGAGCATTTTCCTCGCGACGTTAATAAAGGAGAGCGCATTCTTCTTGATGATGGTAAATTGATTTTTGAGGTTTTAAAAACCGATAATGAGAACGAAGTTGAAACTGTTGTAATTCAAGGAGGACCGTTAAAGTCTAGAAAAGGTGTAAACCTTCCTAATACCAATATTTCGCTTCCTGCACTTACTGAAAAAGATATCGAAGATGCAATTTTTGCAATCAAGCAAAATGTAGACTGGATCGCACTTTCATTTGTTCGTCACGAAGGTGATTTGATTCAACTTCAGGATTTAATCAAAGAGCATTCAGCGCATAAAATTCCGATCATTTCTAAGATCGAAAAGCCTGAAGCTGTACAAAATATCGATAAGATCGTTGCCTATAGTGATGGGTTAATGGTTGCCCGTGGAGACCTTGGAGTAGAAGTTCCTGCAGAAGAGGTTCCACTTATTCAAAAGCAATTGGTTCTTTCTGCAAAAAAAGCACGCATCCCTGTAATCATTGCAACTCAAATGATGGAAACGATGATCGATAGCTTAACGCCAACACGTGCAGAGGTGAATGACGTGGCAAACTCTGTAATGGACGGTGCAGATGCGGTTATGCTTAGTGGCGAGACTTCAGTAGGTAAATATCCTGTGCAGGTGATTGAGCGTATGGCCTCTATCTTGGCTAAGGTAGAAGATTCTCCATTGATCAAAGTGCCTCAAACACCACCTCACATTCGTACAAAGCGCTATATCACAAAGTCTATTTGTTATCACGCGGCGCTTATGGCAAATGATATCGATGCAAAAGCGATCACCACACTTACAAATAGTGGTTATACAGCATTTCAAATTTCAGCTTGGAGACCTAATGCGCATATCTTAGTCTTTACTTCAAACCGAAATATCTTAAGTCAGCTTAATTTACTTTGGGGTGTTAAAGCATTCTATTACGACAAGTTTGTTTCTACAGATGAAACCGTGCGTGACGTAAATCGTATCGCTCGTGATAGCGGATACCTAAATATTGGTGATATGGTAATTAGCCTTGCGGCGATGCCAATCAGCGAGAAAGGAATGGTAAACACATTAAGAGTACGCGAGATACAAGGAAATTAATACTTCCTGATCTCTAAAAACTTTAAAAGCTCTTTCCCTAACGGAAGGAGCTTTTTTTATTGGCATTCCTAAAAGGAATAATATCCGAAAATAATTTATGCTAAAATTCAAACTTGAGCTGTACTACGATTTCCTTTTTTTCAGAAGGTTTCTCGCGTTTATCTTCAGTGTTTAGATTGGCTAAAGTAATCCCTAGCAGCCGCACACTGTTTTCCATCTTTTCTTGGTACAAAAGCTCTTTTGCAGTCTCATAGATCACTTCTTTAGATCTGATGTAATAGGGTAGTGTTTTGCTTCGTGTTTTGAGCGTAAAGTCGCTGTATTTGATTTTAAGTGTTACTGTTTTTCCGGCAACATTAGATTTTTTGAGGCGGCGTTCTATTTCTTCAGCGATATTTTCCAGACGTTCGAGCATAAAGATTTCCGAAGAAATATTTTCACTAAAGGTGCGCTCGGCGCCTAATGATTTTCTGATGCGATGCGGTTTGACTTCACTGAGGTGAATTCCGCGCACCACGTTGTAATAATGATTACCGCTTTTACCGAATTTCTCCTGCAAAAATTCGAGACTTTTACTTTTAAGATCATTTCCGGTAAAAATACCCAGTTGATACATTTTCTCTGCAGTCACCTTACCTACACCGTAAAACTTTCTAATGTCTAAAGCTTCTAAAAACGGAAGTACTTCCTCTGGATTGACGGTTTTTTGTCCGTTGGGTTTGTTGACATCACTGGCAACTTTAGCAATAAACTTGTTTATAGAAATTCCAGCTGAAGCATTGAGCCCTGTTTTTTCTTTGATTTTAGCACGTATCTCTTTTGCGATCAGCGTGGCGCTGGGATTTCCTTTTTTATTTTCGGTAACATCCAGATAAGCTTCATCAAGGGAGAGCGGTTCTACAAGATCTGTATATTCGTGAAACACCTCACGTATTTGCGCACTGATCTCACGGTAGCGATCAAAACGTGTTTTTACAAAAATAAGGTCAGGACAAAGTTTACGTGCGAGTGCTCCCGCCATCGCACTTCGCACACCAAATTTACGCGCCTCGTAGCTTGCAGCACTTACAACACCACGTTCAGACCCGCCGCCTACGGCAACAGGTTTCCCGCGCAACTCAGGATTGTCGAGTTGCTCTACAGAAGCGTAAAACGCGTCCATATCTACGTGAATGATCTTTCTATTTTTGAGAGGAGCTTCCATCAATTCTGCAAATTTAACTACAAATCTTCAGCCAAACTGCTCGGGCATTTGATACTTATAGAAATAAAGAATCATATCGTAACTTGTATATTCATTTATACTTATAAACTTTGAAAAAGACAGCAATAATTCTTGGGATTACCGGCGTGACGGGAAGCTTGCTTGCAAAACATTTATTTGATGATGAACGTTTTGAAAAAGTAATAAGCTTTCATAGACGTCAATCGGGCTTACAGCATCCTAAACTTGAGGAGCATGTTATAGATATGTTTGAATTAGAAAAACAGCAAGAAGGGTTTAAGGCTGATGTTGTTTTTTGCTGTGTGGGCACGACACAATCCAAAACCAGCGATAGGGAGACCTATAAAAAAATTGACTACGGAATTCCACTTGCCGCGGCAAAGCTTTGTGTGACCAACGATATCAAGCACTTAATTGTTATTTCGGCAATGGGAGCAGACCCTGAGAGTCGGGTCTTTTACAACAAAGTCAAAGGCGAGATGGAACGTGATGTTTTAGCCATAAAACCCAATGACACGTACTTCTTAGAACCTGCATTACTTGCCGCAGACCGAGAAGAAAAACGAACGGCAGAGAAGATCGGGATTGCGGTTTTTAAGGTTTTGAATCCGTTTTTGATTGGTCCTTTAAAAAAGTTTAGAAGTATTAAACCTGAAGCCTTGGTGAAAACGATGTTATATTTGACCTTTAATACTTATGAGGATGCACGTATTCCTTCAGATGAAATTCAAAAACTAGCTGATGCTTGAGATCGAACGTAAATTTTTAGTAAAAAATGATGCTTTCAAGGCGGAAGCATTTCGTGAAAACGAGATAAAACAAGGCTATCTCAATAGTAGTCCTGAGCGTGCCGTACGTGTGCGTCTAAAGGATGACTCGGGCTTTTTAACCATAAAAGGAAAGTCTGATGCAAGTGGAACAACACGTTTTGAGTGGGAAAAGCAAATAAGCCGCGAAGAGGCCGAAGCCTTACTCAAACTCAGTGAACCCGGAATGATTTCAAAAATAAGGTATGAGGTTAAGGCAGGAGCTCATATTTATGAGGTAGACGAATTTTTTGAGGATAATGAAGGTTTGATTCTTGCTGAAATAGAGCTTCAATCGGCCACCGAAGATTTTGAGAAACCAGTCTGGTTGGGCGAAGAAGTAACAGGAGATCATCGTTATTACAACTCACAACTCAGTAAAAAACCATTTAAATTATGGAAGTAAAATCACTACTTAAAATAGGTCTGTTGAGCGTATTCTTATGGGCTTGTAAAGAGGAAAAAACCGAAGAAGAACTTCCGGTTTTACGAGAAGAAAACAGCAAAACAGTTTCAGAAATACAAGCCGAACTTGAAGAAGCAGGGTATTTGACCATGAATTATGTTGATGAAGCGACTAAAGACACTGTGATTATGCAGCAGTACTTTATTGCTTTTTTAAAGCGTGGTTCTAATCGGGATCAACCTAAGGAAGTTGCAGATAGTCTTCAAAAACTACATTTGGAACACCTAGGCCGAATGTACGATCTAGGATACGCCGATATTTCTGGTCCATTTGGTGATGACGGTGATATACGAGGGATTACAATTTACAATACGCCTACACAGCACCTGGCAGATAGCTTGGCAAACCTTGATCCTATGGTTAAAGCAGGAAGGCTAGCGATCGAGATTCATCCATGGTGGGCGGCAAAAGGTTTTCCGCTACGGTAGGAAACTATTTGTGTGATACCAATAAAAAATCCGAAGTACTATAGTGCACTTCGGATTTTTTTCAATTTAGGAATGAAAGGTGCGATGCTTTTACTGCCAGCCTCCGCCTAAGGCTTCATAAAGATCAACTACAGATTGCAATTGAGTTAATCTGGTGTTGATGAGGTCCAGGCTTGAGTTTAGTGCGTTCTCCCGAGCTGTAAGCACCTCTAAATAGTTGGCAAGACCGTTATCTAAAAGCTCTTCAGAATATTCGGTTGCTGTGTTGTACGACTCAAATTCTTTACGTTTAACATCAAGTTTTTCGGTAGCCGCTTCATAGGTGTATAACGCGTCAGAAACCTCTCTAGAAGCTGTTAACAAGGCTTGTTTAAATTGTAAACGCGCTTGCTCTTGCTGGGCTTGTGCAACTTCGTATTGCGTTTTGATAGACCTTCTATTAAAAATAGGTTGTGTAAGTCCACCAATTATGGTTGCAAAAAGGGAATTGGTGTCAAACAATTCGTCTATTTGCAGCGCTTGTAAACCTCCGGAAGCACTTAGCGTAAGCGACGGGTAAAAGTTACTTCTGGCTACATTTGTCAATTCAAAAGCATTGATCAAAGCAAATTCTGAAGCTCTCACATCCGGTCTGTTTACGAGCAGTTGAGCAGGAACACCAGTTTTTAAAGAAGTTTCGATTTCCTGATTGCGTAAACCGTCACGTTCTATTGCACCGGGTTGCTGTCCCAGTAAAATCGAAAAGCTGTTTTCTAACAAGCGTATCTCGTTGATCAAATCGATGCGTAATGCTTGTGCAGTGTATAATTGCGCTTCGGTTTGTTTTACACCAACTTCTGTTACATTTCCTGCTTCTTTTAAAGCTTTGGTAGTTTCTAAACTACTGCTGCGCGTCTCGATGGTTTCTTCGGTTACTCTCAGCTGTTCGTCTAAAGCCAAAAGCTGGTAATACGAAGAAGCGATCATCGCTACAAGCTGGGTTTTAACCGCTTTGTGGGCTTCAACAGTTTGTAAATACTGTGCGCCAAAGGCCCGCTTATTACTTCTTATTTTTCCCCAGATATCAGCTTCCCAAGACAAGCTTGCACTCAGTTCATATTGATCAAGAGAAGAGAATAAACCTCCAAACTGACTGTTTGAAGAAAGCTCTTGATGCGTCATCTGTGCAGTTGCATCAAGCGTAGGGAAATACCCAGCTTTACCCTGTTTAAAATAGGCTTCAGCAGCCAGGATCTGTTGTAAGGCTACGCGAATGTCTATGTTGTTCTCAAGACCGGTTTCAATATGTTCTTGTAAAATGGGATCAGAAAATAATTCTCTCCAAGATACCACAGCCATATTGATACTGTCTTGTTCAATAGCATCGGTGCGATAATAGGTTTCGTCAATAAGTTCTTGAGGTCGCTCATATTCCTTAGCTGCGAAGCACGAGGCCAGCAACAAAGGAACAGCGCCTAGTATGAATATTCTATATATGAGTTGCTTTTTCATCTTAATGCGTTTCTTCGGTTTGAGTTGGAGTTCCTGAAATTTTCTCTTGTAGATACTGGAACATAATGTAAAGTATAGGTATTGCAAACACACCTAGAATTGTTCCGATGAGCAAGCCTCCTACAGCTCCCGTACCAATAGAGCGGTTACCGGCAGCACCTACACCAGTTGCTAGTACAAGTGGCATAAGCCCAAGAATAAAAGCAAAAGAGGTCATCAAAATAGGTCGTAAACGTGCTTTTGCTCCGTCTATGGCAGCATCTACGATAGACTCCCCATTTTTACGGCGTTGGATGGCAAATTCTACGATCAGAATGGCGTTTTTAGCCAGAAGCCCCACCAGCATTATGAGTGCGATCTGGAAGTAAATATTGTTCTCAAGCCCCATAACCTTAGTAGTAAAAAAGGCTCCAAAAATACCTAACGGAAGCGATAAGATCACTGCTAAAGGAAGCAGATAACTCTCATATTGTGCCGAAAGTAAGAAGTAAACAAAAACCACACACAGTAGGAAAATAACCACCGTCTGGCTTCCGGCATTTACTTCTTCACGGGTTAGTCCTGAATACGCAATGTCATAATTGTTAGCCAGTTTTGCTGCTTCGGCCTCCACAATAGAAATACCATCACCCGAGCTATAACCAGGGTTCATAGAAACATTAACTTTTGTAGAATTGAATAAGTTGAAACGCGTTACTGCCTGCGGACCATAAACACGCTCAAAGCTTACATATTCACTCAACGGAGACATATTACCATCGCTGGTGCGTATGAACATCGAGTTGATATCATCGGTATCTGCGCGGTAATCAGGATATGCCTGAATATACACGCGGTATTGCTTACCAAACCTAGAGAAGTCAGCAGCATAAATACCACCTATATATCCCTGAAGCGAAGAGAAAATGTCATCAATAGCAACCCCGGTTTGTTTTGCCAAAGGCACATTAATATCCAGTTGATATTGAGGATACCTGGTATTGAATGAAGATTGAGCATATTGAACTTCTGGGTGTGCCATAATGTTACCCATAAATTCTTGATTGGCTTGATCTAAATCTGTAATTGAACCACTAGCACGGTCGAGTAGGTTTACTTCAACACCAGAAGAAATACTAAATCCGGGTATACTTGGCGGTGCAAAGAAAATGATATTAGCATCAGGAAATCCTGCAGCTATGCCAAACAGCTTTGCGGTAATCGCATCAACCGAAAGAGAATCTGCTTCACGTTCTGAGAAGTCTTTCAATTTGATAAACCCAAGGGCATTGTTGCTACCTTGACCACTAATTAAACCTCTACCTGCTACCGTGTTTGCAGCTTCAACACCCGGAAGATCTTTGATTTGCTCGTAAAGCGCTGTTATGGCCTCATTGGTACGGTCAAGTGAAGAACCCGGCGCAAGAGATAAATCAATAAATAAAACCCCACGATCTTCATTAGGGACAAATCCCGTACGTGTAGTCGTTGCAGACCAATAAATACCTACACCGGCTAAGATGAGCATAGCAAAAGTAATCCACTTTCTCTTGTATAAGAAGGTCAATGATTTACCGTAATGCTCTATGGTTGCATTAAATCCTTTATTGAATTTATCATAAAAGCGTTGTAAGAAGCTTTTCTTTTCTTTAGTTTCTTTCTCGTCGTGGGCTTTTAAGAACAGTGCACATAAAGCCGGACTTAAAGTAAGCGCGTTCACCGCTGAAATTACGATGGAGACAATAAGAGTAATACCAAATTGCTCATAAAATACTCCCGTAGGTCCCGTAATAAAGGTTACCGGAATAAATACTGCGGCCATTACTAAGGTGATCGAGATGATCGCACCAGAGATCTCGTGCATCGCGGTTATTGTAGCGCTTTTTGCACTTTTTGCACCTTCGTCAATTTTCGCGTGTACCGCTTCAACAACTACAATGGCATCATCAACCACAATACCAATTGCCAGTACAAGTGCAAAAAGGGTAAGTAAGTTTATAGAATACCCAAATAAATTGAGGAAGAAGAACGTACCCACAATAGAAACCGGTACTGCGATGGCAGGGATCAATGTAGATCTAAAGTCTTGAAGGAAAATAAATACTACGATAAAAACCAGGATAAAGGCTTCGATAAGGGTGTGCACCACTTTTTCTATTGAAGCTTCAAGAAACTCATTGGTATTGTAAGGGATAAAAATCTCTACACCTTCCGGAAGTCCGGCTTCGATCGTTTCAAGTTCTTCCATTACCGTTTCAATGATCTCCTGCGCGTTTGAACCTTTGGTTTGATAAACGGCAAAAGTCACACTAGGATATCCTTTGGTTTGTGAACTCGCTGCATACGATTGTGCGTCAAGCTGAATATCTGCAATATCTTTCAGTCTTAAAAATTGTCCGTTTTCAAGAGCTTTGATGATGATATCTTCATACTGTCCTTCCTCTTTATATCTACCGGGATATTTGATGGTATATGAAAAAGTTTCACCATTATTCTGTCCTAAAGTACCTGCAGCCGCTTCTAAACTTTGTTCATTGAGAGCAGCAGCAACATCACTTGGTACAAGATTGTATGCCTTGAGACGATCTGGCTTTAACCAGATACGCATCGCATAATCTTGTTGAGAGAATACGTTAACATCTCCCACACCGTTAATACGTTTAAAAGCAGGAACAACATTGATGTTTAGATAGTTGTTTAAGAAGGTAGCATCGTACTCCGGATTTTTAGAGTACATAGACAAGAACATTAATGATCCTGTTTGACGCTTTTGAGTAACAACACCCGCTTGGGTAACCTCCTGCGGAAGTAATGGATTTGCAAGAGCAACTCTGTTTTGTACGTTAACCGCATCAATATCAGGGTCTGTATCCTGATCAAAGTATACTGTGATCTCGGCAGTACCATTATTGGTTGCGGTAGAAGTAATATAACTCATTCCTTCTACCCCGTTAATCTGTTCTTCGATTGGTATGATTACACTCTCCAGAATCGTTTCGGCACTGGCACCGGTATAATTTGCAGTTACCTGTACGGTAGGCGGTGCTATATCAGGATATTGCTCTACCGGTAAGGTGGTAAGTCCTAGCACTCCCAAAATCACTATGATGATAGAGATTACGGTAGAAAGTACTGGTCTTTCTATAAAAGTCTTTAACATGATTTCGGTTTCTGTTTATTGAAATATTTGTTTAGCAGGTTTTGCTATGCTGTCAAAAGGAACCTCATTGGGTTGGATCGTAGTCCCGGGGCGCACTTTATTAGCACCTTTAGCAATGATTTTATCGCCGGGTTCAACACCAGACGCTACAACATAAAGGTTGCCTATAGTAGCACGAGGAATGATCTCAGTAGTCTGCGCTTTATTGTTGCTGTCAACTTTATAGGCTATTATTTTTCCTTGTTGCTCAAAAGTTGAATTAAGAGGGACTACAGGAACTTCGCTATATACATTAGGTATTTTTAAAGTACCACTGTTACCGTTAGTAATAAGTTGATTAGGATTATCAAAAATTGCTCTAAAGCTTACTGTACCTGTTGTACGATCTACTTGAGCAGTTACGGTTTCAATTTTTCCTTTGTGTTCATATTCTTTTCCATTAGCAAGAATAAGAACAACTTCCGGGAAGTTTTCGATTTTTTCCTGAAGCGATGAACCTTCAGTTTTTTGAATAAAATTGAGGTATTCAGATTCATTCATAGAGAAGAATGCATACACTTGTTCGATATCTGCAACGGTAGTCAAAGGTGTGGTGTCTGAAGGACCAACGAGGGCTCCTTCACGATAAGGAATTGCACCTACATAACCGTCTACCGGACTTTTCACAGTCGCATAACTGATGTTTGCCGCGATACTTTCATAACTACTTTTGGCTTGCTCCAATTGTGCTTTTGCGGTTTCTAACTGTACACTACTAATGATGTTTTTTTCTACGAGCGGCTTAAGTTTGTCAACCTCTACCTGAGCAGCATTCACATTAGCACGAGCAGCATTTGCATCTTGTGTTAAGGATTGTGTTTCTAGCTTAAAAAGCGGCTGTCCTTTACGTACTTTAGCTCCTTCATCTACGAGCACATCAGAGATATAGCCTTGTATTTTTGCACGCACACCACTATTTACAATACCTTCTATACTTGCGGGATACGAGCTGTAGCCTGTAAGGGTTTGTTGAGGTATGCTTATCACAGGTAATTGCTGTACTTGTTGTGCTTGCCCTTGAGCCTCACCAGATGACTTGTCGTCTCCACAGGAGGTAAAAACAAGAACTCCCAGTAGGGCGGGAACGAGATAGTTAAATATTCTTTTTTTCATGGTTGAGGGTTTATTTATTGTTTGTGTTTTTCTAAGAGTCTTTCGCGTATGCGCTTTATAGAGTCACTAGCCTGTTCTAAGTAGTTGAGATAATCCAAGTGAAACTCAAGATCAAAATGCTGGTCTGCATTTTCAGGCTCGATGTGATTTATTTTTTCTTTATAGTTCATAATGGCGATGTGCAGATGCTTTTCTTTTTCCCACGTATCAAGCATTTCACCCATACTGAGGATCATGCTTTTAGGGTTCATTATGAAATACTTCTTGCGATCGCCGCAAACTGTATAATATGTGATCTTTTTAAGATGCTGTAAATTGGTCAGGTGTGTCGAAACAGTGCTTTTACTTGCTTGAAGATTATTAACCAGTTCGTCAAATGTGCATCCATTTTTACCGGTTAATATTAAGGTAGATAGAATTCTGGCTGCCAAAGGAGGAATATTATCCTTCTTCTCAATATGCACACCCAGGCGTTCAATTAATATATGTTTCTCTTCATTTAGTGCTTCCAACTCCATATCTAGATCATTTGAAGCGACAAAATTACGGTTGGTTCGGAAAATACCGAACTAAACAGAATTTAAAGTTTTGTTAAATGAAAAGTTAAATCTAGGCAGGCCCTATTTCTAACGTTTGCGCCTGCGTGTTGCCTTGGGCGTCTGTTGCAGAAATCCTGTATTTACCGGGCTTGAGGGCTAGAGATAGTTCGTGGAAAGTAGTTGTAAGCCCGATGTAAGTACCATCTAAATACCAATAAACCGTCGTGTCTGCATCGCGATGTGCAAGTTTGAAAACCACCTCTTGTTCCCCGTCAAAATCTTCAGGAATTAAAATTTGTTCTCCTTTTTTGGGATAGATAAATTCCATCAATTGGGTGTCCTCACTATAACAACCCGATGCAAATGGAGGCATTGATTTGTATTCAGGATGCTGCGGCGCATAATAATATTCCCAAACCGTTGGAAGCGTAAACCAAGAGGTCGAGACCATATCGGCTAAAGGATAACAATTGGCATTTACACGCAAATTGCGCTCTTTATTTAGAAATATGGGTTTGTGATATGTACAAGCAGATGTGCGTATTCCTTTTTTAGGAATCCATGCTGTGTGTGTTTTGGGACAATGTAAACCGGCTAAAGTTCCGCTTTGCGAACAAATACTTGCTTCGGTAAGTTCATCATACGGCATTTCAAACCAAGAGGATTGCGGCAATAGGTTAAGTACATTAAACAGTATGGGTGCTGCAGCTTCAATACCTGTAATTCCGGGCCGGCCCTCACCATCTGCATTACCAACCCAGACGCCAATGGCATACGAACCCGTTACACCTACCGCCCAAGCATCTTTAAAACCATAACTGGTGCCGGTTTTCCAAGCAATGGGTTGTGCATCGGTAAAGAATTCCCAGTTTTCTGAACCTTGAGGTCGGTTAACTTCTTGTAAAGCCAGCATCGTTTCATAGATCGCTCCGGCATCAAAAACTTCGGGATGCTGTACGGGAGTTCCTAAATTGTAAGTGTTTTTTTCTGTATAGATGGGTTGCTTAAAGGCTTGCTGCGGATATTCGCTAGACGTACGATTAAAAAAATTGAGTGTCGCTGCCATACCTGCGTAGGCATTGGTTAACTCCCAAAGGTTGCTTTCTGCTCCACCCAGAATTAAGGATAAGCCATAATAATCTGCCGATTTGTTGATGGCCTTAAACTGAAGCTGATGCAGGTTGTTATAAAATTTTTGAAGTCCGTATTGCTGCAATAAGTGCACAGCGGGTACATTGAGTGAGCGAGCCAGAGCTTCTGAAGCCGGTACTGCGCCTTGAAAACTTCGATCAAAATTTTGTGGTGCATATCCACTAATGCTCGTAGGTACATCAGGAACTAAGCTATGCGGTAATAAGTCTCCATTACCCATAAGCGCGGCATACAAGAAGGGTTTAAGCGTGCTGCCGGTGCTGCGATTACTTTGAATGATGTCAACATAATTGGCATGTTCTGCAGTGGTAGGCGCGTTACCTACATAACCCAAAACCTTTCTGGAATTTACATCAAGAACCAAAATTGCAAGGTTATGAATCTGGTTTTGCTTCAGCTGAAAATGAGCCTCTTCAGCAATTTGATTCATTCGTTTTTGCAGGTTATAATCAATAGTGCTGGTAATTGATTTTCCTGTTTGTTCGCGTGCTAAACGTTCAGTGAAATGCGGTGTCACGTCAGGCAAGTCTAAGGGTTTACCGGGAAGATCTTCAGCGATAGCAAGTTCATAGGTTGTTTGATCAATAGACTTCTCCTCTTTTAGCTTCTTAAGTAGGCGATTTCTTTTCGCTTTAAAAATAGCTTCATTTTTCCCGGGAAAAACTAAAGATGGAGCATTGGGTAATACCGCCAAGGCTGCAGCTTGCCCCCAGCTGAGTTCTTGCGCAGGGATTCCGAAATACCGCCAGCTTGCACTTTCTAAACCAACTACATTTCCGCCAAAGGGCGCGTGCGAGGCATAAAGTTTTAGAATCTCATCTTTACTATAACCGGCTTCTAGTCTGGTGGCAAGAAAGGTTTCAATAAGTTTTTCAAGATAGGTTCGATTGGGATTGTCTCTTGAAAGACGTATCACTTGTTGGGTCAATGTGCTGCCGCCACGACGGCTTTCTTTGGTAAGATTTGACCATAACGCCTTGCTCATCGCCACCGGATTAAAACCCGGATGCTTATAAAAATAGGCGTCCTCAAAAGCTATGATGCAGGTTTTAAACCGTTCTGGTACTTCGTCTACCTCTGGGAAACGCCACTGGCCGTCACTGGCAATACGGGCGCCCAGCAATGCACCAGTGCTACCGCTGACCACAGTGGCTGTGGGTTTGTTGAATAAGGTCCTAGGTAAACTGAAGCACCAGACCAAAACGACAAGAAGCAAAACACCTAGAACAATCTTATGGCGTTTGAGCCTTTTTAATAGTGATAGCCTAAGCGTTTTGTTCAGCATTGATCTATTGTTCTACGGTGATCCACTGGCCTTTTGTACGCGCAAAATAGGTATGATCATACATAGCTTCAACTTGGGTACCCGGCAAATAATAGGTGCCTAAGAAGGAGGTGTTGAGGTCTACTTCAAAAGTGCGGGTTGTTTTCGGTTTCAGATCAAAGTAAAAATTAACACGGTCATCTCTAATATCTTTATAGCGCGCTGTACCCGAAGCACCACCATTTAAACTGGTGTAGCTCGTATTTACGATTTCCCATCCGCTGGGGAAAATTTGAGATAAAGCTACATTGTCAATCTGATTTTGAGAATTGTTAGTAACCGTGATTTTTGCCTTGATCGCCGTAGCCTTACGCAAGTTATTAACCGCTATGTTCTTGCCATTACCGTCTAGAAATTGTGTGTTTAGGATCAGGTTATTTTGACTAGCCAATTCTTCACCTAGCGGAAGTTTACCTTGCTGAATAAGGCTAACATACACCCGATTATCCTGAGTATTTTTCAAGGTTAGCACCTTTTGCTCTTCTGAAACATTAAGCGTTTTACGCAAGAAGCCATTTTCGGTAGTTAGTGCTGTTCCATCGAGCTGTACTGTGATGGCTTTTCCGCCATTGGCGATGAGCATTTTAGACAAGCTTAATAAGGCATAGGCGGTAGTTTGTGTACTGTGCCATTGTGACGAACCAAGATCTTTAGCAATACTGTTTGCTAATTCAAGTTGCCGCTTGTCATCAAGCAAAATCATCGTTTCTAGTGCCATCGCTTTGTTTCTCAAAACCGAACCATAGGTGTATTGCAATTCGCGTTTGGTGCTGAAATTAAGAGAAGCTTCACTTACCAATTGTTGTGCTACCTGCTTTTTACCCGCAAGAGCATAAGCTGCTGCTAAACGCCATCTGGAGTCGTTGTTCAGGTCACCGGATTCTCGTAGGCGGTTCATCGCGGCCAATTCGGGCTGACCGGCTAAGGCCAATGTGTAAAGGCGATAGGCCTGTGTTAAACTGCTGTTGTACGAGGTCGCCCCGTTGCGCCATTGTTTTGCTGCATTTTTTTGAAACGTCAGCCAGTTTGATAAAAATGTAATTGGAGGAGCATAACCTTGTTTTTGAGCTTCCAGAATAAAATGTCCTGCATAGTTGGTTGCCCAAGCATCAGATTCACGTTCACCGGGCCAGTAGCTCACGCTGCCAGAGGGATTTTGTAAAATACCTAAGCGGTCTATAGTAGCTTTAATATTGCTTATAGTTTCCTGTTTTTGCGCACTTTCCAAATTGAAAATAGCGCTTAAATATAGCTGAGGAAAGCCGCTTGATGTAGTTTGCTCAGCGCATCCGTAGGGATAATGAATTAAATACTGAAGACGTTTTGTAAAATCGATTTGCGGTAAGGTAGAAAGTTCTACCGTTGCACTATTTGTTCCCAAAACTCCAAAACCGGTATAATCTATCTGGAGTTCGGCATTGGGTTCTAAAGTGTAGTATGTTGCTTTCTGCGAAATAGGGTTCGGATTTTCAACATCAATTTCTACAGCATACGATGCTTTTTCTCCGGCTCCGCTGGCGGTGATTTCAAATTGCTGAGGTGTTTCTGCCGGAAGCACTTCAAATTCAAAATTCACAATTTGTTCACCGGGCTCGTTGAATGTGATCGTTTTTGATTTTGAACCAACAGCCTTAAGCGAATTGCTGCTTTCTATGGTAACCGTGGTTTGTTTTACCTTGTCTTCCATAGCAAAAACGGTCACCGGTAGCGTGAGCTTTTCTCCCGGAGCCAAGCGTCTCGGGATAGAGGCCAATACCATTAAAGGTTTACGCACGGGCGTTGTTTCTTGTGTGCTTCCGTAAGCGCCGGTGGCATTGTCACCCGCGATGAGCATAGTGCGCACCGATCCCACATAGTTAGGCATATGCAGTTTGTGCGTTGCTGTTGCTCCAGCGTTCAAATGAAACGGACCCAGATAGGTTACAACTGGTTTAAATCTATTTGCTTTTCGGTTTTTCGCTCCGGCGGCCATATCGCCACCTCCTATCGCATAAATATTGTCTACGCTACCCGAATAGGCGCCGATAACATAATCATAGATGTCAAAAGTTTTTACACCCAAAGCCTGGCGTTTGTAGAATGCCTTGTGAATATCAGGCGTGTTGAATCTTGTTAGATCAAGCAAACCTTCATCTACCACAGCGAGGGTGTAGGTCATTTCTTTTTGAGAAGCTTCACTTACGCGCACTGTGTAATCTGTTTCCGGTTTGAGTACTTCCGGCATTTTTAACTGCGGTTCAAGTAGGGTTTGAGGATCCTCAACCATAAGAGGTATTACACCATACAGGCGTATAGGGCGATTGTTTACTGTTTGCGCATGAGGCTGTAGCAGACTAATGTGCACATACACATTGGGAGCCATTGCCTGAGTAACAGGAATGCGCACGGTAGTTTCTTCATTAGTGGTTTTTACCCATTGTTTAGAAATCACTTCGGTTCCGCTTTCTATGCTGATTAATGCATTTCCGGCTGCTGCAGAAGGAAACTTGATTACTGCTTCTTCGCCTACCGTATAGTCTTCTTTATCTGAATTGAAAACAAGCATTTTTGCACTTTCAGCATTTGCTGTAGGTGCGTTGCTCCAATTGCGATAAAAATAGGTAATGAGGCCAGAGGCATGACCCGATTCTTTATCGATCACACGCAGCAAATAGCGGCCGCCCTCTTTTTCTGGAACATTGATTTTTGCAGTTGCTTTTCCGTTGTTGTTTGTAGTTACCTTAAAAGATTGCAAAGGTTTGTAAACCGAAGCATTCTCATAGCGCGAGAGGTTGTCGTAACCTCTGCTATACCACCAGCGCCATTCCATTTTAAACAGTTGTACCTCCAGTTTGCGATTAGGTGCGGGTTTTCCGTTTTCGGTGAGACTTACCAAATCAAAATTCACATCTTCATCGGTAAAATACGCATCGTATTTATGAGGTTCAGGAGCCTTAATTCCTGTAAAGTGCGCGTATGGAGCGATGGTTTTTGAAAACACATCTACCGAGAAATCTCCGCCGCCTTCAAAGACTTTGGTTAAAAAAGTAGCCTTTAGCATTCCCGGAGCTTTGTTGCTCAAATCAAGTTTCTGGTTGAAACTCAGTTTTCCTGAATTGTCTAAACTTTTATCTTTTAAAATCGGGAGTTCAACTTCAGAGAATTTGCGCACGGGATCTGTGAAGTCGTAGTTTTCATAATCTTTAAAGGCAGCAGCCGTACTGTTGAGTGTTGCGGTTACTTCTGCTTTAAGATTGCGGGCCGGTGTACCGTGTAACCACTGTGCGGTAAGGCTTCCGGATATGGGTTTTTGAGTAGATAGGGTTTCTGCATCAAAATCTAGATTTAATTTGAGGCGATTGGGTTTTACGGTAGCGACGCGCAAGGTTTTTGAAAACTGAACACCACCTACGGTGATGGTTGCATTCCAGTTTCCTGTAGGGTCTGTACTTGCAGTTGGAATCGGAAAATAGTAAAAACCGTGACTGCTTCCGCCAGAAACGTTCTTATTTGTAAGTGTTGAACTCAATAGCGTACGTTGCACGAGTTTTCCGCGGGCATCGGTTACCTCTAGTTTTACAGGATGTTCCTTAGGTAAAGGGTTTGCCTGGTCATTAAGAACAAAACTCAAATGAATGCTGTCGCCGGGACGATGCACGCCACGTTCGGTATAAATAAATCCGCGTAATCCTTTTTGTAACTGGGCTCCGCGAATATCAAAGTTACTTAGGGATAAGGCGTTCCCATCATCGAGTTTTGCATACGCAAAATTATTGCGCTGCTGCGCTACAACAAAGGCAGCTGTTTGATCACTTTTATAGGATGCGAGACCGTCGATGTCTGTTTTTAGGTCTTTGATGAGTTGCTGCTGATAGTTGTAAATTTTAATATCCACGCCAATCTCAGGCTCAGCTGTGAGCAAGTTGGTGGTGATAAAATCATAGGCGCCATTAGCCCCTTCTTTTACGATAAGCCCCAAGTCTGAACCTATAATATTAGTTTGTGCAAAACGCTCTTCGTTATAGTAGGCGGGATGGCACGGATTGTCTTCTTCCTCCCAGTTGTACACGCGCGTTCTCCACGAGTACAATTCGTTATCCCAATAGCGCTCTTCGCGTTCATCTTCTTCGACCCCGGTTCCGGTGTTATAATAATCTTCATAAGACTCTTCAAGGTAAATATCTTCTTTGCTTTGAGTAATTCCTTCTTCAGCATCAGGGCAAGGGAACAGACTATAGTCTTGATTAAAGCTCAGCTCAACGCGGTACATTGCTCCGGGATCGGCCTTAAATAATTCTGAAAGATCTACGGCATAAGCTTTCCATAAACCGGTTTGACCAATGCTGTTATTGATCAACGGAATGGTTTTTTTTGCGATGCGTCTGCCCACGCGTTTCAAATCATAGGTAGAAGTACTGTTGAGGTCAGAATCCTGAAGGTATTGCAGCATGTTGTCTTCAAAAATCTTGATGACACGCACATCAACAGCTGAAAGATTAACCGCTTCAAAGTAAATCGGCGTTTTCATCGAAGCAGGAAGAATGTTGCCTTTAGAGATCAAACGCACTTGAGGTTTTAACTGCTGAAAGGATATTTTTTGAGAATAGGTTGTGGGTAAAGCTTCGCCAAAGGCATTCTTTATTCCTTTATTGAGTGTGAGTGTCAGCTCGCCGGTTAAGGGCTGTCTGGGATAGATATTTAAAACATTGCCCTGAACCTCATAACGCAAATTAGATAGACTATCAAGCTGAACAAGTCCGTCAAAATTTTGTTCCATTTGAAGCGGGTCAGAAAAGTTGACGCTTACGGCCGTTTCCGGACTCAAAGTAGACACTACATCTACGAGTGTAAAATTGGCTTGACCCGGGATGTTGAGTGTGCTTTGACCTTGGGTAGCACTGGTAATACTCTCGCCATTCCAGGCGATACGTATTTGCGAATTCTCCTTTTTACGATGAATGCTGTCTATGGTAAAATTGAAAAAAGTGCCCTTGGTTTCTTCTGTGGGCCAATCAATATGAAGCGCCTTTCCTTCCTGAGAAGCGCTTACGAGTTGTTTTGCTTTTTCTGCAGCCACCCAATCTGAAGTTTCAATAGAGCCTGTTAAGTACTGCCACTCTTTACTATAAGATTGAAGGTTGCCTAAGTTTATCTTGAAGTTGGGTGTGATGGTTTTAAATCCGAAGGTGTAATTTTTAAACTCCGGGTCAATGTCTTCAAAAAAGCGGCTCAATTTTAAGGTTACAGTGTATTCGGTATCGGGGCGCAGGGCTTCTTCCGGCTTAAAAAGAAGCTGAGTTCCGTTTTCAATAAAAAAAGAACCTTCTGTTTTTGGATTAATGATCAGGTATTCTGAAGGTATTTCCTGAGTGGCTTCAAACTGAGAAGTGGGCTTGGCGAGGACTACGCGTATAGGATCTTCAATCGAAGCATTACCAAAGGTGTTGAAAGAAATATATTCTTTGAACTTAAAAATATTATCGGTTTTTGGATGCTTTTTGGTACAAGAGGAAAAAGCTAAAAAAGCAACAAGGTAGAGGAGGTAATATTCTTTTTTCATGAAACCTATTTTATTGAGAAACGCCACAATTACAAGCTAAATTGTAAAATACTTCTTTTCTTAATTTTTGACTAATGCTTTTCTTCTTTTTTGCTCATTTTTTGAGCTAAAATGCTTGTTATGAAACTCGTATAAAATACTTGTATAAAAATTATATCAATCAACACGATTTGATGTTAAAGTATAATTTATTGCATTTCATCGACGAACAAGTGCGTTTTTTAATCGATGAAATACACAAATGGCGAGTTTTGTATTTGTTTACGTACATTCAAAAAGTCGATAAAGTGCATTTTGAAACGCTATAAAGTGTTAAATTTTATGATAAAAATGTTAAATACAGCCATAATATCGACGAAATACACAAATTGACAGTTTAAGTGTTGTAGGAATAAAATATCCTGCTTATGTTTGTCTCAACATAACTCATAACCCCCAAATCATGAGAACTTTTACAACCAACTTGTTGGCAATAACTTTTGCCATATTCTTAACCAGCTGTTCACAAGATGAAGAGCTTTTAACCTCTAATGAAGAGACAACTCTTGAAGTTTCTGCAGACCTCGTTATCGAAGATGCTTTTGCTCAAGAAATTCTTGTCGAAGTAAATAAGCATCGCGAGAGCATTGGGCTTTCTCAATTAGCTTATAACAACGATTCTAAAGTGAAGGCCATAGAACATTCAAAATATATGGCTACCAAAAATCAAATTAGCCACGATAACTTTTTCCAGCGATCAGATTATTTGAAAGCTAAAGGTGCTGCACGCGTAAGTGAAAATGTCGCTTACGGGTACCGCAGCCCAGAAGAAGTTGTATCTGCTTGGTTAAAAAGCGAAAGCCACAAAGAAGCTATTGAAGGTGATTTTACTCATAGCGGACTTTCAGTAGTGAAGAATGAAAAGGGAATCGCTTTTTTTACGCAGATCTTTATCAAAAAATAAAAATGTTTTAGGCTTGTAAGACAGCCTGAAGATTAAAACCCCCAAATCTAAAATCCCCCAACCGACCCAACAGGTCACAAGATCAATTACAACATTCAAGACATTTACAAAATTTACAACTTTAAGTTGGTTTTGTTATGTTAGATGCAGCAGGCGGGGGCCTGCTGTTTCGCCTTTCTCCTCGCGAGAATTACTTACTGAAAAACCCTTAAGTTTTTTGCTTAAGGGTTTTTTCATGAGATATGTTTTAAGTCAACCGACCGGCTAAGTTAATTTTCCTTATCAAAATGATATTCGCGTTCTACTTTACACACACGTACTGAATATGCTGAATACCACTTGTCTTTTCCGGTTTGTTGTGCGACGAGATGATCTACTTGATTTTTCCAGCTGGCGATGGCAGCTTCGGTTTTCCAATACGAGATAGTGATTCCTAATGCGCTTCGTGCGTGTTCCATTCCTAAATAACCCGGTTGCTTTTGTGCAAGCGCTTCCATCTTGGTAGCCATTTCGGCGTAGCCTGAAGTATCTTCGGTTTGTTTAGAAGTAAAAATTACGGCGTAATAGCTTTGTTCAGCAGAAAGTTCCACAAGATTTAGTTTTCATTTTCTTTATAAATACCCAGAGTCAGCTCGCCTTGATCATTCATATAGGCACGATACATGCCTTCGGTGTTGAATTCCATAGAAGGATTTCCGTAGTGATCCAGCGCTACAATTCCACCGGTTCCACCAAGTTTGGTCAGCTTCTCCTGAATCACATTTTGCGTAGCATCGGTTAGCGTTTTTTCAGCATATTCCATCTGAGCGCTGATGTCGTAAGCTACCTGCCCGCGAATGAAATACTCTCCCCAGCCGGTTGAAGAAACACCACACGTCGCATTGTTTGCATACGTCCCAGAGCCAATGATTGGCGAGTCTCCTATGCGGTTGTAGCGCTTGTTGGTCATCCCGCCGGTAGAAGTTCCTGCGGCAATATTTCCATTTTTGTCAAGTGCCACGCAGCCAACGGTACCAAACTTCTCGTCTTTGATAAACGGATCGTAAAATGCAGTGGCTTTGCTGATGCTGTCTTGTTTCTCGCGCTCTAATATGCGCTGCAGCCCGTCGTATCTTCTTTGGGTAAAGAAATAAGAAGGATCTACTTGCTCAATGCCTTTTTCTTTGGCAAAAGTTTCAGCTCCTTTACCGCTTAAAAGCACGTGTTCAGAATTGGTCATAACTTCGTATGCCAGGTTTATCGGGTTTTTTACATTGGTAACCCCGGCAACGGCTCCTGCATTTAAAGTGGCGCCATCCATAATAGAAGCGTCTAATTCATTTTTACCCTCGTGAGTAAAAACCGCACCTTTAGCTGAATTGAACAGCGGCGAATCCTCCATCACATTTATAGTGCGTTGTACAGCCTCAAGACTGCTTCCGCCATTTTTCAATATTTCGTGACCGGTTTTGATAGCTTCAGTTAGTTTGGCTTTATAAGCTTGCTCCATCGAGTCGGTCATATTCTTTTTAAGAATCGTTCCGGCTCCGCCGTGTATGATAATGGCAAATTCTTGTTGATTTGGAGTTTCAGCAGTAGCTGCTTCTTCAGTTTTTAAATCTTGATTACAAGCGACAAAGAAGAGACTTGCAATACATAGGGAAAGAACAGATTTCATAGGTGTTAAATTTAAGCTCCTAAAATACAGAAAAACTAGCGGCAAACGGAGAGGTCAATTGTTTTATGCCACTTTATTATGTTGTAATTTTAGCCTAAATACAAGACTATGGCTATTGCAAAACCTTTTAACCTGACCCAATGGGTTGAAGAAAATCGGGATTTATTAAAACCACCGGTAGGAAATAAAAATTTATATAAAGACGCAGACGACTACATTGTAATGGTGGTCGCCGGCCCTAATGCGCGCAAAGACTATCATTATAATGAAACCGAAGAATTGTTTTATCAATTAGAGGGTGAAATCGAAGTACACGTGCAGGATGAAGGTGAAAAACGCACGATGCAATTAGGTCCTGGCGATATGTATTTGCATCCGGCAAAAGTGCCGCATTCTCCGGTGCGTAAAGCAGGTTCTATAGGTCTTGTTGTTGAGCGAAAACGCGCAGATCTTGACGGAAAAGACGGCTTATTGTGGTTTTGTGATAATTGCAATCATAAACTCTATGAGGTTTATTTTCCGCTGAATGATATTGAGAAAGACTTTTTAAAGCATTTTAAAGTATTCTATGCAAGTGAAGAATTACGCACCTGTGATAAGTGCGGTACAGTGATGGAAGCTGATGCCCGCTTTGTAGAATAACAGGAAAGCTACAGAAATAAAAAATGCGCTCTTTTGAAGCGCGTTTTTTATGAGTATTGTTAAAGGGCGTATTTCTCGAAATTAAAAATTGGTTGCTACAGAATGTCTCCAAGATAGGTTTTGAGGGGATTTATTAATCTGCTAATAAATGCTTTAAATAGATATAGTTATTTACTAACTTCGAAGGATTAAAACATAAATAATAAGAAAACTACAATATAATGGCTCAAACCACTGATAACGCAGCAATAGCTGAAACGCTGAAAGCATTAGAGATCATTTCTGAAAATGCAGGAACTTCAACCGGTTTACAAACGAGTAATTCGGGTACATTGATTACTTCCGTTTCTCCCGTTGACGGAAAGGATATTGCATCAGTGACGCAAACCACTCCGGAAGAATATGAGCAAGTGGTTCAAACTGCAGCTGAAGCATTCAAAGTATGGCGCGTGATGCCGGCACCACAGCGAGGCGAAGTGGTGCGCCAGTTTAATGAAGAGTTGCGTAGACTTAAAGAACCGTTGGGAAAACTCGTTTCTTATGAGATGGGTAAAAGCTATCAAGAAGGTCTAGGCGAAGTTCAAGAAATGATAGATATCTGTGACTTTGCAGTGGGGCTTTCGCGCCAGTTGCATGGTTTGACGATGCATTCTGAGCGTCCCGGGCATCGTATGTATGAGCAATATCATCCGTTAGGCATTGTTGGGATTATCTCGGCATTTAATTTTCCGGTGGCGGTATGGAGCTGGAATACGGCTCTGGCTTGGGTTTGTGGTGATGTGTGTATCTGGAAACCTTCAGAAAAAACACCGCTTACGGGTATTGCCTGTCAAAAAATTGCAGCACGGGTTTTTGCTAAGAATAATTTGCCTGAGGGGATTTCGTGCTTGATCAATGGTGATTATACCGTAGGCGAATTGATGACTAAAGACGAGCGTGTACCGTTGGTTTCGGCGACCGGTTCTACCCGAATGGGAAAACAAGTAGCACAAACCGTTGGTGCTCGATTAGGAAAATCCCTCTTGGAACTCGGCGGAAACAATGCGATTATCGTTACTCCGGATTCTGATCTCAAAATGACCGTGATCGGTGCGGTATTTGGCGCGGTGGGAACTGCCGGGCAGCGCTGTACTTCTACGCGTAGATTAATTATTCACGAAAGTATTTATGATAAAGTGAAAAATGCAATTGTAGATGCTTATGGCCAATTGCGTATAGGGAATCCGCTGGATGAAAACAATCACGTGGGGCCGGTAATCGACAAAGACGCAGTGAAAAATTATCAAAATGCTTTGACTAAAGTGGTTGAAGAAGGTGGTAAAATTTTAGTGGAAGGCGGAGTGCTAGAAGGTGAAGGTTATGAGAGCGGATGCTATGTAAAACCAGCCATTGCAGAAGCTGAAAATCATTATGAGATCGTACAGCACGAGACTTTTGCTCCGGTACTTTACTTAATGAAATATAGCGGAGAAGTGGAGAATGCGATCGAATTACAAAACGGTGTACGCCAAGGTTTATCTTCTGCGATTATGACCAATAACTTGCGTGAAGCAGAACGTTTCTTAAGTGTGGCCGGTAGTGACTGCGGGATCGCCAATGTAAATATAGGTACTAGCGGTGCAGAAATTGGTGGTGCTTTTGGTGGCGAAAAAGAAACCGGAGGTGGTCGTGAGAGCGGTAGCGATGCCTGGAAGGTGTATATGCGCCGCCAGACCAACACGATAAATTATACGACTGAGTTGCCGCTGGCACAGGGAATTAAATTTGATTTGTAATAGGAAATTAAAAGAAATACGAAAGCCGCTGTTTAAGCGGCTTTTTTTATTTACTTGCTGAACAAGTACACCAATCCAAAAAGGAGAATCCCTGCCAACACGGCAAAGAAAATTTTCCAGAAGGAATAGGGGCGTTTTCCTGAAATGCTTCCGTTTTCTCCATTTACAAAGAAGCTGTATTCTTTTCCTTTATAGCGATACGCCGAGATATAAACCGGTAACAAAATATGTTTGAAAGTTTCTTCTTCCAGGTTGATGTTTAACGTATTTACCCGTTGCTCGTCTCCACCAATATCGCGACGCGCCCACGTGTCTGCAATGCGACGCATTTCTTCCTGAGCTTCGAGATGCCCATCCTTAAGTGGAATGGTATATTTTTCGGTTACAAAACCCGCGAGAAAGCTGCTTTCAAACGGCTGTAGCTTTTTTAAATTCCACAGTGCGACACCACGAGGTACTTTACCGGTATGTTGCTTTGAGGCTTTGATGAGCGTATCATCTACAAAACCGCTAATGTTTCCGCTTATGGGAATCCAACGGGTTTTGCGCACGCGGCGTGTGCGTCTTCGCCCTTTGCTGTCTTTGTAGGATTGTGTTTCGTAATAGTAATCACCCCGAGCACCGCTATATTGACCATAAAGTTGCGCGTCAAACGTCCAATACGGTAAGTATAAACCTTTAGTAAATTGAGGATCTAGCGTTGCTTTTTTTAAATCGTTGGGCGCCCACCAAAGTCCGTTTACCCATTTTTTAAACCGAAGAATAGCCTCTTCTTGTGTAAGCTGAAAAGGCAACACCGCGCCCGGAAGGATCCATTGCTCAGTTTTTGCATCTTCTCGAATTAGTGGTGTGCCGCAATACACGCAATGCAAGGACTTGTAATTCTCTTCAACGTGCTGATTGGCGCCGCAATTTTTACAATGCAGTATGCTTATTTCTTCACTGTTTGCCTGAGCTCCTTTTTCCTGAAGAAATTGCCGAAGCGGTAATTCTTTGATAGGATCGGTTTCCAGTGCGATTTGCTCTTGGTTTCCGCAGTATTCGCACGTAATCGTTGTGGTGCCAGGCCTGTATTTAAGCTCGGCACCACAATTTTTACAGGCTTTTTTGAGTTCAGATTTTTGAATGGATGGTTCGGTCAAAGCAGCTTTGAAAATTAATTATTGACCCGGAAGTGGAGGTGGTGTATTTCCGCCTAAAAAGGGTTTCAGTTCTTCGATCTCCTGAAGCGCTTTCCATTCACTCATGCCTTGTTTCCAGATCAAAGAATTTCTATTGATCGTACGCGAAGCAAAAAGTGCCTGTAACTGATCAAAACTTACAGGTCCTTGCTGCGTATTATTCTGAGCATAATAATATTGTGTTGCGACCGGCATTGGAGGAGGTGTTGCAGCGGCTTGCGGTTGTTGTGCCTGTGGCTTGCTCATGGCATTTCCCATTTGTTGGGCAAGCGCAAAGCCCATTCCCATTCCCATCCCGGCACCGGCGGTACCGCCTTCATTATTTGCAGCAGCTTCAATAGCTTTTGCAGTTTTGAATTTGGTTAACTTATCAAGGTCGAGTTTATCGATTCGGCTGTATTCGAAGATTTCTTTTTTGAGCTCTTCGGGCATCGATACATTTTCGATATAGAATTTTTCAAGCGAAATTCCCACCGACGTAAACTCGGGTTGCATCACTTCTTTACACGTCTCAGAAAGTTCTGTAGTGTTTGCAGCATACAATTCTATCGGAAGATTGGCTTCTCCAACGGTGTCTGTAAATCGCGTTGCGATCAGGCTTTTGAGATGCTCATTGATCTCAAAATTGGTAAAATTGGCATCGGTGCCTACAATGTCTTTAATGAATGTTCCGGCGTCGCTTATTTTAAATGCATAAGTTCCAAAAGCTCTGATTTCGACCAAGCCAAAACGATCGTCACTTAAGGTAATTGGGTTTTTTGTTCCCCATTTTTCGTCGGTGAATAAATGGGTGTTTACAAAATATACTTCTGCCTTAAACGGACTGTCAAAACCATATTTCCAGCCTTTAAGTGTAGAAAGAATAGGAAGGTTTTGTGTGTTTAAAGTGTATGTTCCCGGCCCAAAAACATCTGCAAGCTGACCTTCATTGATAAAAACAGCAGTTTGTCCCTCGCGTACGATGAGTTTTGCGTTGTTCTTAATTTCGTTTTGATAGCGCTCAAAACGATGTGCAATGGTATCTGGCGTATAATCGAGCCACTCGATGATGTCGATAAATTCGTGGCTGAGTTTTTCTTTAATCTTATCAAATATTCCCATAGGTTGTTTCGGTTTTAATGAAGCTGTATACTTATGAGTATCAAAAGTCTATATTTTGTTTCAAACTATTTACTCGATGGGCAAGATTTAAATGCTCTATGGCTTACTTCAAGATCATTTATGCGTTTCTTCCTTCTTCATCAGGATACAAAGTGTAAACAGGATCACTTTGCCAGAATTCCTTTGTATCAGCATCTATGATCGAAAGCTTTCCTTTAAAGGCAGCTCCCGTGTCTACATTCCAAACATTAGCCATTTGCGTTGGTTCGTCTCTGGCGATGCGGGTTACAGGAGTGTGACCGATGTAGATCTCTTTGTGGTATTGCAGCCGCATAGGATATTCCGGGTCCTCTTTTTTAATGCGTTTGTCAAGGCTAACTG
This sequence comes from Leeuwenhoekiella sp. CH_XMU1409-2, assembly GCF_037029365.1. Lineage (NCBI taxonomy): Bacteria > Pseudomonadati > Bacteroidota > Flavobacteriia > Flavobacteriales > Flavobacteriaceae > Leeuwenhoekiella > Leeuwenhoekiella sp. CH_XMU1409-2. The sequence continues at coordinate 165,593 of NZ_JAYMEI010000001.1, forward strand.
CCATTTCCCAAAAGGTGCGATCCCAATAAAAAGCCGTGCTGTAATGTTCAAACTCGGGACCATTGCGGTTTTGAAAACCGGCATGAACAAACATGCGGTTTTGTTCATCTATATGATAATCTTTGAGGTTTTTATAGAATTCAAGATGCTCTTGTTTGGTTTCTTGGGTGATGTTTTCATAAGACTTCATCGTGCTTCTTCCGCCGTGATTGAGCCAAGTGTCATTTTTGGTATTGTCTCGCAACCATTGATACGCCAGATCATCGTGATTACCTCGCATAAAAATGCAATTATGCGTTTTTGACAATTCAATTAAAAAGGAAACCGTTTGTGCGCTCTCACTCCAGCCGTCAACATAGTCTCCTAAAAAAATAAGTAAATCGTCTTGGGTTACTTTGGCGCGCTCAAGAATTTGTTCAAGTGCTCTCAGGCCGCCGTGAATGTCGCCTATGGCGAGGGTACGTGTCATGAATTGTATTTTACTTTTCGCAAAATGCGAATGTTTTCTTTGTATGCATTGTAAAGTTTGGTGCCGTATTTTCTAAGATACGGCCGAATACGTTCTAGTTTATCAAGCGCCGGTTCAAACCCGTTGAGGTAGCAAATTAAATACGTTGCCGGCAGGTTGTACAGGTCTTCAAGTTCGCCTTTGTTGAGTTCTTTATTAGCCAATACTTTCTTAAGAATAGTATTGTTATTGTTATAAATATGATAGAGCAATTTTCGGTCAAATTGAGGTGGCTCAAAGACTAAAGTGCTGTCAATAGTGTATGACCCGTTTTCATTAAAATTGATCGTCAATTCTTCCAGCGGATAATATTTATATTCATTCTGAAGTCCTAGCAGTACGTATTCTAAAATAGTAAAATGATCATCGGTCATAGCAATGGAAACTTCGTCTAAAGCCGAATAAAAAAGCCGCACTTGCTCGTTGATCAGTTCGATATCTACGCGACTAAAATAGGTGTTGCCTTTAACCTCTTTTTTATTGCCTGCCCAGCAAACCACAAATTGCTCTTTAAACACTTTGTACTGCGTAAACAGATCTGCGTGCCGCACATTGATAAAATCGATAACGCCGTCCAGAGTCAATTCAATACTGTTGTGAGCGTGTTTTTCGATCGTGGCGACGATCTCGCTGTTCACATCTTTGATTTCACTCTTAAAAACCTTGGGCATAGAGATGCTTCCGTCTCTAAAAAAAGCAGTGCCACCCCAATATTTCCAGATGTTTTTCTTTAGCGCTGTGAGTTTATTGATTGGTCTTATGGTGACTAAACCAATTACCTGATCTGAAGGCAAATGCGGAAACGGAATGTTTTCATAAGAAATCAGTGGCGGATTGGTCAAATAGGCATTCACCAAATTTTGAATTTTGCTATCATCAAAAAACGGAACGCCTAAGATTTCGTTAGTTTCATCTTCAACTCCAATTACGATATAACTGTTGTTTTTGGGGTTCGAATTAGAAAGCGCACATACGTGTTTTAAAAACTTAGCCTTGCCTTCTTTGGTACTGATGTCAACTTTTCGCTTTTTGTCATAAAAACTGTTCTCGTCATTATGTGCGAGTAAGTTTTTAATGAGCAGGCGTTTGTTGATCATTCTTTATTGCTATTAGTATTGTTATTTTTATTGGCACGGCCAAAGGGTTCAAAACTCCAAGACTTGTCTCGAAATTGAAAATTCGATTCCAAGTAAAGCCTCGCTCGCTTACCCTGAGGTAGTTCACAAGTCAATCAAATTTACTTCCGCGTTTTTCTGAGTTTTTAAGATAGTTAGAAAATTTACCCAACTGATCAATCAATTCTTGGGTTTCTTGATTGAGTTCATCAAATGTTTCCTCGCCTAAATACCCTCTGTCTAAACATCTTAACAATTGCGATTTTGTTTCGCAACAAGATCCTTTAGCAAAGCCCAAAAAATTAATAAACTCTTTATTTCCACCTCTGCCGAAGCCTTCAGCAATGTTATCCATTACAGAACCTGATGAAGCATTTATTTGATTTATAAGTTCAAAGTCTTGTTTCAAATTAGAAGTCTGAATTAGTTTCCAAACATTATTAGCAAGAACTCTAGCTTTCTTAAAAATTTCTAGTTCTTCAAATGAGTTGTAATGTGCCATCTTGCGGGTGAATAATAGTAATAACAATAAAAATAATAATTATTGCTTGTTCACCACCGTAGAAGAAGCTTGATCCACACTCATAACTACAAGGTCTGCAATGTTCACATGGTAAGGGCGAGTGACTACAAAATGAATAATATCTGCGATATCTTCAGCTTGTAAAGGTTTAAACCCTTGATACACTTTATCTGCTTTTTCTGAGTCGCCTTTAAAACGAACTTCGCTGAATTCGGTCTCAACCATTCCCGGATTAACCGCTCCCACACGTATGTTATAGCCATTCAAATCTATACGCATGCCTTGATTAATTGCATCCACGGCGTGTTTACTTGCGCAATACACATTACCTTTGGGGTACACCTCCTTACCGGCGGTTGAACCTATGTTGATAATGTGCCCACTATTTTGTGCGATCATTTTTGGGATGATCCTATCACTTACATAGAGCAAGCCTTTGACGTTGATGTCCAACATCGCATCCCAATCGTCTGTGCTTCCATCCTGAATAGGATCAAGACCGTGTGCGTTGCCCGCATTGTTGATAAGAATATCTATGTGCTGAAAAGCTTCAGGCAAGTCATTAATCGCATTTTCTACGTCTTTTTTATTTCGAACATCAAAAGTCAAAGTGTGCACTTCAACGAGTTGTTGTAATTCGTTTTTAAGCGCATCTAGGCGTTCTTGACGTCTTCCGCAGAGGATAAGATTAATGCCGTTTTTAGCAAAGTGTTTAGCAGTGGCTGCACCTATACCGCTTGTGGCACCGGTAATTAAAGCTGTTGGTCTAGACATAATTAAGTGTATTTGTTAAGTATTCTTAAGTCCTCCTAATAAAATTATAGCGGTTTATTAAAAGAAGATAAAAACACGTTAATTGTCGTTAATGATTTTTTGCAACGTAAGAATTTACTTCATTTTTGAGCAAATTAATGACTGAATTTAATTAGAATATTATGAAAAATATGTTGAAATATGGGCTGTTAGTAGCCGGAATACTAGGATTATCTTCTTGTAGTGATGATGATAGCAATGCAAGTGCCGAAGCCGGGACTTCTAATATGACCGTGCGCATGGTGGATGCACCAGGAGATTACGATAATGTTTTTATAGATGTAGAAGGAGTTGTTGTAAAGTATAACGACGATTTTAATGAAGAAGCTTATGACGATGATTACGTTTTTGTAGATGGTGAATTTGAGCTTGACACCGATGATGAGGTTTATGACCTGTTAGAACTTACAGGTGGTGCTTATGCAATTCTTGCAGATGAAGATATTCCTGCTGGTGCGATTAGTCAAGTGCGTTTAGTGCTTGGTGATGACAACACCGTAGTTGTAGATGGAGAAACCTACCCATTGCAAACGCCAAGTGCACAACAGTCTGGTTTAAAGGTTCAGTTTAATCAAACTTTAGAAGCCGGAGTGTTTTATACGGTAGTGCTTGACTTTAATGTTGAAGAATCTATTGTAGAGCAAGGTAATGGCGGTTATTTATTAAAACCTGTGATTAGAGCGAGTGCAATTGAAGCAACCGGTGTGATCGCTGGTTCATTATTGCCACTTAATGTGCCGGCAACCATTACTGCCGAAGGTGAAGGCGTTGTTGTGTCTACCAATGTGAGCAGCGATGGAGACTTTGCTCTTAACGGTTTGCCAGAAGGTGTTTATGATGTAACGATCGAGGCCGAACTTGTTGCAGATGTGATTACAACAGTAGTTGTAGAAGATGTAGCAGTTGTAAATGGTGAGACTACAGCGCTAGGTGCTATTACCGTTGAATAAAACATAAAGAACACGTATCTTTGAAAAGCAATCTGAAAAGATTGCTTTTTTTTTGCAACATTTCTCACGAGATGTCGTCTTTAGAATTACCCCTAAAAGCTTTCCGCAAGCCGTGCTTACAGGGGATTTTAACCATTGCTTAACAAAATGGTTAGCAATAAAGTATAACCTTGTAGACCTCAGAGTCATATAAAACGTACATAAAACTAGAGTATGGAAGATAACGCATCTGTTGATATAGGAGCGATTAACGAAAAGATCGAAAAAGAGAGTGCTTTTGTAAAAGTACTTACGATGGAAATGAATAAAGTCATCGTAGGACAAAAGCATATGGTAGAACGTTTGCTCATAGGCCTTTTGGGGCGTGGGCATATTTTGCTGGAGGGAGTTCCCGGTCTGGCAAAAACATTAGCGATCAACACGCTTTCTCAAGCGGTTCACGGTAGCTTTAGCCGTATTCAGTTTACGCCAGATTTACTTCCGGCAGATGTTGTGGGTACCTTGATTTACAATATGAAACTGAATGATTTCAGCATAAAGAAAGGACCTATTTTTGCCAATTTCGTCCTCGCGGATGAGATTAACCGTGCCCCGGCTAAAGTACAGAGTGCATTGCTGGAAGCGATGCAGGAGAAGCAGGTGACCATTGGTGATGAGACCTTTAAGCTTGACAGACCGTTCTTGGTTATGGCAACTCAAAACCCGGTAGAGCAAGAAGGGACCTATCCACTTCCTGAAGCGCAAGTTGACCGTTTTATGCTTAAAACCGTTATCGATTATCCTAAGCAAGCCGAAGAACAGCTCATCATACGCGCCAATCTAAAAGGCTCTTTTGAAAAAGTAAATCCGGTTGTTTCTATCGAACAGATCTTGCGTGCGCAGGAAGCCGTAAAAGAGGTGTATATGGATGAGAAGATCGAGAAGTACATTCTTGATATCATCTTTGCGACGCGTTATCCGGAAAATTATAAGTTGGCAGATTTAAAACCTTTGATCAGTTTTGGGTCTTCGCCACGGGGTAGTATCAACCTGGCAACGGCTTCAAAATGTTATGCGTTTATCAAAGGTCGCGGTTATGTGATTCCAGAAGATGTGCGTGCAGTAGTACACGACGTATTGCGTCACCGTATAGGAATTACTTATGAAGCAGAAGCAGAAAACGTAACTACCGAAGAAATTATAAACAAGATCGTAAACGAGATCGAAGTACCATAAACTTAAAAGACAGAAATCAGTTCGCAGTTCTTGCTTGAAAAATAGCAACTACTGCCTGCTGATTTTCTTTTTGATTACATATTCATGGACACTAAAGAACTTCTAAAAAAAGTACGCAAAATTGAGATCAAGACCAGAAGACTGTCTGATCATATTTTTGGCGGGGAATATCACTCTACGTTCAAAGGGCGTGGTATGACCTTTAGTGAAGTACGTCAATACCAGTTTGGTGATGATGTGCGCAATATAGATTGGAATGTCACCGCACGCTACAATGAGCCTTTTGTAAAGGTTTTTGAAGAAGAGCGCGAGCTTACGATGATGCTGGTGGCCGATGTGAGTGGTTCAGAATTCTTTGGAACAGACCAGCAGTTGAAGTCTGAAGTGGTTACAGAAATTGCCGCAACCCTGGCATTTTCGGCATTGCAGAATAATGATAAAATCGGACTCATTTTATTTTCAGATGGTATCGAATTATACATTCCGCCTAAAAAAGGAAAATCACACGTACTGCGTATCATTCGCGAACTTTTAGAATTCAAACCGAAAAGTAAAAAGACCGATGTGGCACAGGCTTTGAAATTCCTTTCTGGAGTGATGAAGAAAAAAGCCATTGTCTTTGTCCTTTCAGATTTTATTGCAGACGACTATCAGGACACGATGAAGATCGCGGCCAAGCGTCACGATATTACAGGTATACGTATTTACGATCAGCGTGAGGAAGAAATCCCGAGTTTGGGAATTGTGCAAATGGAAGATGAAGAAACCGGCGAATTATTGCTGGTCAATACCACATCAAAAAAGGTGCGTAACAATTATGCAAAATATTACCGCGATCGCGTGGCGTATTATAAAGATAGTTTTACAAGAAGCGGTGCCGGCGTGATCGATGTACGTACCGATGAAAGCTATGTCAAAAAATTATTAGGTTATTTTAAACGAAGAGGATAACACAACAATGAACAGTAACCCTAATATACTTCAAAATAAAACGTGCATTTGTAGCATAAAGATGCTGGCTTCGGCTTTGATTTTAATGTTTTTTGGTGCTTTAAATATGCAGGCACAGCAAGTTGCCGGAGCCGTTGATACCACGTCAATTCGTATTGGTGAGCAGATCACGTATGAGTTTCAAGTTTCGGCAGATTCTACAGATCTTGTGATGTTTCCTGAAGGGCAAACCTTTCAGCCTTTGGAAATGATCGAAGCCTATCAGGTCGACACTTCGTACGCCGGGGCAAAGATGAACTTGATCAAACGCTATGGGCTCACCCAGTTTGATAGCGGGTCATACACGATTCCACGTCAGATTGTGTCGATAAATCAACAACCCTTTTATACAGATTCGGTTGCGATCGAAGTGAACAATGTAGTGGTCGACACGACCAAACAAGGCCTTTACGATATTAAAGATATTGTCGCTGTAGAGCGCGCAACTAGTAAATTCTGGGAGTATTTATTGTACTTTTTATTGCTTGCCGCGATAATAGGTGGATTCTTAGTTTTTATTATTCGACGCAGTCGTAAAAAAGCAGCAGCAGAGCAAAAGCTTCCGCCGTTTGAGCAGGCATTATTTTCATTAAAACAACTTGACGAAGAGTATAAAGAACCTGCGCGAGGTATTGATGAGCGCGATGTGACCAAGGCGTACTATTCAAAACTTACAGACATCGTAAGAAGGTATCTTGATGAAGAGGTTTATGACCGCTCTATGGAAAGTACTTCTTCAGAATTGATCGAGCGCTTAATGCTCGAAAAGCAGGAAGGCAAAATTGATTTGAGCAAAGAAACCATTCTTAAGTTAGACCAAATCCTAAAGCGTGCCGATCTTACCAAGTTTGCTCGTACGTCTCCGGGAACCGGCCAGGCTGAAGCAGATCGTCTGGTTGCTGAAGAGATCGTAAAAGAAACCAAAGAAGCGATCCCGCCGCCTACAGAAGAAGAATTGATGCGAGATGCGGCTTATCGTGAAGCCTTGGCAAAGCGTCGCAAGCGCAAGCTTATTTTAACTTCGGTACTTGGAGTTTTTGGAATTTTAGTGATCGCTACAGGAATTTTAATCGCTACCAAAGGTTTTGATTTTGTAAAAGATAATTTCATCGGGCATCCTTCAAAAGATTTGCTTGAAAGTGATTGGGTACGCAGTGAGTATGGTTATCCTCCGGTGATCATCAGTACGCCGCGTATTTTAGAGCGTGACGAGATCGCTTTGCCAGATTCGCTCAAGCAACAGATGGATATGAGCACCTTTACCTACGGAAGCTTGATTGACGACTTTTATGTGGTGGTAAATAATACCCGCTTTGGCGGAAAAAATGAAGCTAATTTAGAAGCTTCGGCGCAAGGATTCATCAGTACGATTGAAGCCAACGGTGCAAAAAACCTGATCGTTAAAACCGAAAAATACACCACGCCCGAAGGAACTGAAGGTTTACGCGTTTACGGAACAGGTGATTTCCCAGAAACCTTGAATAAAGACGAATTCAGTAAAGGAGCATATGAGATGCTTTTATTTACGGCTCCGGGTGTCTTGCAGCAAATTTTAGTAGCCCATCGTGAAGATGATACCTATGCAAAAGAGATGAGCGCGCGCATTATAAATTCAGTAGAACTTCAAAAATCTGTACCTACCGATGTTAAGTAATTTTGAATTTCAAAGTCCTGAATTTTTCTGGTTGTTCCTCCTGCTTCCGGTAGTTGCAGTGTGGTATTTCTTTAAACGAAATAAGCTCACGGCTCAGGTTAAACTTTCGAGTTTAAAGGGATTTAAAGCAGGCAGCGGTTTGCTGGCAAAATTCCGTCCCGTTTTATTCGTTTTACGTCTGTTGGCATTAGCCTGTTTGATCACAGCTTTGGCGCGGCCGCGCAACGTTGATGTTTCTACTCGAACAAACACCACACGCGGAATTGACATTGTGATCGCCATTGATGTTTCGGCGAGTATGTTGGCGCGTGACCTAAAACCTAATCGTCTTGAGGCGCTTAAAGAGGTGGCTTCACAGTTTATTGCAGATCGCCCTAGCGACCGAATTGGTCTCGTAGAATATGCGGGAGAGAGTTACACGAGAACGCCTATTACCAGCGATAAAAGTATTGTGTTGAGTTCGCTTAATGATATTCAATATAATAGCATTATCGAGGGTGGTACTGCGATAGGAATGGGATTGGCGACTTCGGTAAACCGCTTAAAAGACAGTAGGGCAAAAAGCAAGGTGATCATTTTGATGACTGATGGTGTGAATAACGCCGGATTTATAGAGCCGAGTACCGCGAGTGAATTGGCTCAGGAATTTGGGATCAAAGTCTACACCATAGGTCTGGGAACTAACGGTACAGCGCTTTCTCCTGTTGCTTTACGCCCTGACGGAAGTTTTCAATATGGAAGCATTCCTGTTGAAATTGATGAAGCCTTGCTGCAAGAGATCGCAGATAAAACCGGCGGACTTTATTTTAGAGCGACCGATAATGAATCTTTAGAGGAGATTTATGCCGAAATCAACAAGCTTGAAAAAACAGATGTTGAAGAGTTTAAGTATACCAATTATGAGGAGAAATTCAGACCGCTGGTTATTCTGGCAGGTTTGCTTTTGTTGTTTGAATTGCTGTTGAGGTATACGGTGTTTAGAAGTTTTGTTTAAAATATAGATTGAATACTAAATAGTTAATTTGTGTATTTACTAGAAGAAAAAATATGGTTTTGGGCGTTGCTGGCAATTCCGGTAGTGGTACTGCTTTACTTTGCAGTCACCCTTTGGAAACGCAGTGCGCAAAAACGCTTTGTGACCAACCGTGAATTGTTGGGAAAATTAACGCCGCAGCGTTCGGTTTTTAAACCGGTGTTGAAGCTTATCGTTTTATGTCTCTCTTTGGCCTGTATGGCCGTGGCTTTGGTAAATCCAAAGATCGGTACCAAATTAGAGACGGTAAAGCGGGAAGGTGTTGACGTAGTCTTTGCGGTTGATGTTTCCAAAAGTATGGATGCTGAAGATATCGCTCCCAGCCGAATTGATAAAGCAAAACAACTCGTTACACAGATCATCAACAATTTAGGCAGTGACCGTGTGGGGATTATTGCTTATGCAGGAAGTGCTTATCCACAATTGCCCATCACTACAGATTACAGCAGTGCCAAGATGTTCCTCAACGCGATGAATACCGATATGCTATCGAGCCAGGGAACAGCCATAAGAGATGCGATTGAGCTGGCAAAAACCTACTATAATGATGAGGAGCAGACCAATAGAGTTTTAGTGATTATTTCTGATGGAGAAGATCACGCAGGTGAAGTAGCTTCTATTGCAGAATCGGCTACAGAGCAAGGCATTCGCATTTTTACCATTGGTGTAGGTTCAGAAGCGGGAGATCGTATTCCTATTAAAAGAAATGGTGTTGTTCAGTCGTATAAAAAAGATCAGAATGGAGAGACGGTGATCACTAAGCTAGATCCGGCAACGCTTCAGGAGATCGCAGCTGAGGCTGATGGTGAATACATCAATGGGAACAGTACGCAAGAAGTCGTTGACAAAATGGCTTCCGCTTTAAATCAAATGGATAAAAAAGAATTTGAAGCCAAGCAATTTGCCGATTTTAAAGACCAGTTTCAGTGGTTTGTTGCTGCGGCACTATTCTTGCTAATTATAGATGTGTTCTTGCTGGAGCGTAAAACGGCCTGGGTGAGAAAACTGAATCTATTCAATGAAAATAAGTCTAAATCTTAATCTTTTTGAAGATGAAGAATTTTATAAATAACCTTTTAAGCTTGACCTTTATTTTGGTTACCGGTGTGGTGTTTGCGCAAAGCGAAAAACCCGATCCGGCTATTTTGGAGGCACAGGATTTTGTAGCAGAAGCTAACGATGAGTTTGCCTCAAATGAGTTTGCAGCGGCAGAATCTGCCTATCGAAAAGCGGTAGCCAAAGATCCTGCAAATGCGGCAGCCAAATACAATATGGGTAATAATTACTACCGAAACAAAAAATATGGTGAGGGAATGAATCGCTATATTCAGGCAGCTGAGGTAGCCCAAACAAAGGCTGAAAAACATAAGGCGTTTCACAATCTTGGGAATGCATTTTATCAACAAAAGGATTACAAAAAAGCAGTTGAAGCGTATAAAAATGCATTGCGCAACGATCCTACCGATGAAGAAACACGTTATAATCTAGCGCTTGCTAAAAAGGAAGAAGAGAAAAACGGCGGTGGCGGCGGTGATGATGAGAATGAAGATGAAAATCAAGACCAAAACGAAGATCAAAAAGATCAGGATGGTGAAGGTGATGATAAAGAAAGCGATGACGGCAAGCCTAAAGATCAAGACGATCAGGGAGATGAAAAGAAAGATCAGGGCGATGAAAATAAGGACGATAAAGGCAAGCCCGAAGACAAAGATGGTGATCAAAAAGATCAAGGTAAAGATGGCGATAAGGAGAAAGAACAACAACAGCCAAAACCCGGTCAAGGTCAGTTGTCTCCTCAGCAAGTAAAGAGTTTGCTGGAAGCGATGAAAAACGAAGAGAATAAAGTTCAGGATAAGATCAATGCTCAAAAAGTTAAAGGAGCAAAGGTGAAAACCGATAAGGACTGGTAATTTTAGAGACCAGTATCACGTAAAAAAAGCAGAAGTTACAATGAAGATGAAGCTAAAATTTTTGCTGATTGTTTTGTTTGCCGGGTTTAGCGCTTGGTCTCAGGTAGAATTTGATGCCGTTGTAAGCAAAGAAAAACTTGGCGTTAATGAGCGTTTACGTGTTGATTTTGAAATGAATCAAGACGGCGATAACTTTAGACCGCCCAGTTTTCAAGGGTTTACGGTAGTAGGTGGTCCTAACCAATCCATCAGTAAACAGTGGATTAACGGTAAAGCGAGTTTCTCTAAAACCTTCTCCTACTTTCTGCAGCCTAATGCTACAGGTACCTTAAAAATAGGCCAGGCCGAAATTGAGATCGACGGGACGGTGTATAAAACGATTCCTATAGAGATCACCGTGACCGGCGCGGTCGAAAAACCCAAAGATCCTAATGATCCTGTCGCCGCAGCAGAAGATAATGTGCATCTGGTTGCTGAGGTTTCTAAAAATGATCCTTATTTAAACGAGGCGTTTACGGTTGTTTATAAGCTGTATGTAAGTCGGGAAACTGCAGTAAATGGCTGGAACGAACTCGACGCACCTAAGTTTGCAGATTTCTGGAGTCAGAGTATAGATGAGAAACAATTTAAAGTGTATGATGGTTCGTATGACGGTAAACCCTATCGCTATGTGATCTTGAGAAGAACGCTGCTTTATCCTCAAAAAACAGGAGAGCTTACCATCGAGCCATTGGCGTTGAATATCAATGTGGAAGCGCCAACCAATCGCAGAGATATTTTTGGAATGCGCATCACAAGACCGGCAAAAATTACGGTTACCGCGCCCACCCGAAAAGTCAATGTAAAAGCCTTACCGGAAGACGGGAAGCCCGAGAATTTTAGCGGAGCGGTAGGAAACTTTGATTTTGATGTTGTAGCCAGTAAAACGAAACTCGACGCACAAGAGGCACTAGATCTTACATTAACTGCAAAAGGAAATGGGAATCTAAAACTCTTCACGCTACCAAAGCCTAAATTGCCAAGTGCACTTGAAGTATATGAGCCCGAAAACGAGCAGGACGTTCGTGTTTCACTTAATGGGATGGCAGGTTCTAACAGCGCACGTTATACGATAGTTCCGCAGCAAAAGGGAAGCTATCCTATTCCGCCTATTCGCTTTTCTTATTTTGATCCTGCGACAGAGCAGTATAAAACGCTTAGCAGCGACGAGATCGTGATTGATGTAGAAAATGGTCCTGCAACTCTAGCGACTTCAGATAAGGCTGATAAAATCCCTGTGGAAGAAACCAAGCAATTTGCCTACATCAAATCTGATGCGAAACTGAAGCCGATGAATCAAGATCGATTTTTTGGTTCTACCGCATTCTGGAGTTTGTTGGTTACACCGGTGGTGTTGATTCCGTTAGCGATTTTATTCGGTCGTAAACGCAGAGCTTATCAAAATGATGTGAAAGGAAATCGCTTACGCAAGGCCGATAAGTTGGCTCGAAAATACTTAGGCGATGCCAAAAAGAGTTTGGGCGATCAAACCGCTTTCTATTTAGCCTTAGAAAAGTGTTTGCATAATTATTTAAAAGCACGGTTGAATATTCAAACAAGTGAAATGAGTAAAGAGCGCATCAGCCAGTTGCTTCAGGATCGTGGTGTAACCGTAGAAACTACTGCGGCATTCCTGAAGCTCTTAGAAAGCTGCGAATTTGCGCGCTACACACCATCCAGCAGTGATGCTATGCAACACGATTATGAGCAGGCTTCTCGTGTAATTTCAGAAATAGATAAACAGTTATGAAAACAATGATAAGATCAAGCTATCGTTTTGTAATTCTTGTGCTGTTTATGGCTTCGCTGAGCTTAAATGCACAAACGCCACAGCAGCTTTTTGAAACCGGAAACTCGCAGTATGCGCAGAATAATTTTGAGGAAGCTATCAAGAATTACGAGAAAGTTCTCGATTCTGGTTACGAGTCGGCGGCTGTTTATTATAATTTGGCTAATGCCAATTATAAACTCAATCGTATTGCACCAAGCGTTTATAATTATGAAAAAGCGCTAGCACTCAAGCCTAATGATAAAGAGATCAAGAATAATCTGGAGTTTGCACAAAACATGACCATTGACGCCATAACGCCGTTGCCAGAAAATACTTTTAAAAGATGGTGGAATCAATTGCTTCATATTTTCTCTCTAGACGGTTGGGCGATCGTTACTGTGGTGTGCATGCTGCTTTTTGCCTTGAGTTTTATCATTTATTACTTCGGGAAAACTACGGCTTTAAAACGTGGCTTTTTTACTACGTCTTTTGTGGCTTTGGGGTTAGGATTGTTGAGTCTTGCTCTGGCGTTTCAGGCGCAGTCTAATGAAAAAAACAAACAGTTTGCTATTGTTTTTTCAGCAGAAGCTGAAATTAAAAGCGAGCCTAATTTAGCCAGCGAGGAGGCTTTCGTTTTACATGAAGGAACCAAAGTTCGCGTGCTGGAAACCGAAGGCGATTGGCAAATGATTCGGCTGGCAGATGGTAAAGAAGGTTGGATTCCTGCAACCGATATCAAAATCTTATAAAAGAGCGTAAAACGCTTGTTTTATTTGGGTTATGTTGATTCTGAAACACATCTGCCCAAGATATTCCTGTATCCAAATTGGATTTTTTAGTTTAAGAGAGCTACATAATTTCTATTTTTAGAATCTCTTTAAGAGATAAAGACCGATGTAAGGCTTAGTTTATATAATTTTAAGCGGGCTATGGTCTGACTTTTAACTGAAAACAATTACTATGGATATTAAAAAGATTTTTCAAAACAACAAAGAATGGGTTCAGGAGCGCTTAGGTACCGAACCTGATTATTTCAAAAAGCTTTCTGAGGGGCAATCTCCAGAGATCCTGTACATAGGCTGTAGTGACAGCCGTGTATCTTCTGAAGAGCTTATGGGAGTAGGACCCGGTGACGTTTTTGTACACCGTAATATTGCCAATATGGTACCGAATACTGACCTTAATTCTATGTCTGTAATCAACTATGCGGTAGAACACCTAAAGGTTAAACACGTAGTGGTTTGTGGTCATTATTACTGTGGAGGCGTGAAGGCGGCTATGCAGTCTTCAGATCTTGGTTTATTGAATCCCTGGTTAAGAAACATTAGAGATGTTTATAGAATTCATAAAGAGGAATTAAGCCTTATTCAAGACGAGGAAGAGCGTTACAAAAAGTTTGTTGAGCTCAATGTTCAAGAGCAGTGTGTGAACGTGATCAAGACGGCAGATGTGCAAAAGGCGATACGTAACCGCAATCTTACAGTGCACGGCTGGGTATTTGACATCCATTCTGGAAAGCTAATAGATCTAAAAATAGATTTTGATGCGATCCTAGAACATATAATGGAGATCTATAGATTAGACGATTAAAATTTATAAAGCGTAAACACTTAGTGTTTACGCTTTCTTTTTATTGAAAGGGTTAACCTAAAAACTAGAGCTATGTTTAAACATTTAAAAAGTGATTTACCCGCAAGTATAGTTGTGTTTTTTGTCGCATTACCTTTATGCTTAGGTATTGCTTTAGCTAGTGGCGCACCCTTATTTTCAGGACTTATCGCCGGTATCGTAGGTGGTATTGTCGTGGGTTCTTTAAGTGGATCGCACATTGGAGTTAGCGGTCCTGCTGCAGGATTATCTGCAATCGTTCTCGTTGCCATAACAACTTTGGGCGGGTATCAAAATTTATTGTTAGCAACAGTATTGGGCGGAGCTATTCAGCTTGTATTTGGATTGCTAAAAGCAGGAATTATAGGTTATTATTTTCCTTCTTCTGTAATAAAAGGAATGCTTACCGGGATAGGTATTATTATCATACTGAAACAGATTCCGCATTTTTTTGGTTACGATGCTGATCCGGAAGGCGATTGGGCTTTTTTTCAAGTTGATGGGGAGACCACCTTTTCTGAAATAGGTCGTGTCTTTAACGGGATAAGCCCCGGGGCCACGCTTATAGCCTGTACCGGTATGGCGGTTCTCATACTTTGGGATGCGGTTTTAAGCAAGAAAGGTCGTTTTTTTAAATTGGTACAAGGACCATTGGTTGCTGTGGTTTTGGGAATTGTATATTACCTCGCAACTCAGGATTCTGAAACGTGGGGCATATCAAAAGCGCATTTGGTTAAAGTTCCGGTTCCTGATGATTTTAGTTCGTTTATCGGTCAGTTTACCTTTCCTAATTTTAAGGTTATTGGAGAACCTCAGGTTTGGATCACTGCGTTTACAATTGCACTGGTAGCAAGCTTAGAAACCCTGCTTTGTGTTGAGGCAACAGATAAATTAGATCCTAAAAAACGTACTACGCCTACTAATCGCGAACTTTTTGCTCAGGGCGCGGGAAATATCGTTTCGGGAATGATAGGAGGTCTTCCGGTTACTCAGGTTATTGTGCGCAGTTCTGCAAATATGCAATCAGGTGGGCAAACCAAAATGGCTGCGATTATACACGGTTTTTTATTGTTAATCTCGATCATTCTTATTCCAAATATTTTAAACTTGATTCCCTTATCGGTATTGGCTGCAGTGCTTTTGCTTGTGGGGTATAAACTCGCAAAACCTGCTACCTTTAAGCGTATGTGGGTTTTAGGCTGGAAACAATTCATTCCCTTTATCATTACCGTTTTGGGTATAGTGTTTACCGATTTGTTGATTGGTATAAGCCTCGGGCTGGGCGTAGGCATTGTGGTGATCTTGATAAAAAGCTATCAGAATTCTCATTTTTTGCATTTGAGAAAAGAAGAGGAGACCGGAGTAGATGTGGTTAAAATGACCCTGGCTGAAGAAGTGACTTTTATAAATAAAGGAGCGATTATGAAAGAACTGAATAGGCTAGAGCCCAACACTTTTCTAGAAATAGATGTGCGAAAAACACAGTATCTAGATCAAGATATTATAGAGATCTTAGATGATTTTAGCTTTAGGGCCAAAGACAAAAATATCAATGTGGTTATCATTTCAGAGCGAGGTACTGTTGAGAACCCCGAGAGTTATGAAGAGTTTTTTAAGAGAGAAAAGCATTACAAGCCCGTGTCTTAGGCTAGGCCGACTCATAGTTAAGCTCCTCTTCATCCAGAGCATCCTCAAATTCTTCAACCTCTCTTAAAATGCTAGGTAAAAACGCCGGTCCCAGCGGTTGAATAGTGTTGTAGAGTACCGAGTTTTCTCTGGTTTCCTCATCAATAAGGCTGTTGGTCATTGCCGAGAAAAACATCATCAGCACGCTTAAGATAAAAGCAGATTTTAATAAACCGAATACCCCTCCCAGAATTCTATTTACGATACCCAACATGGCAAGAGAAGCAACCTTGGTAAGCAGTCTTCCCGCAAGCGTAATGACCACAACGATAATAATAAATGTCACAGCAAAAGCCGTCAGGTTTATC
Source organism: Leeuwenhoekiella sp. CH_XMU1409-2 (assembly GCF_037029365.1). NCBI lineage: Bacteria > Pseudomonadati > Bacteroidota > Flavobacteriia > Flavobacteriales > Flavobacteriaceae > Leeuwenhoekiella > Leeuwenhoekiella sp. CH_XMU1409-2. The sequence goes on from NZ_JAYMEI010000001.1 coordinate 181,716, forward strand.
GCGTGCTCACTCCAGTCTACTTTTTCATTAAGAAAATCTACCGCATAGTACGAAAAGTGAATAGCGCCATAAACACCTAAAATCAAAGCGATTAATGATGCGATTTCAATAAGAAGTCCGTTTTTTAAACCTTTAAAAAGGCCTAATACGAGCACGATTCCTAAGATGATATCCAAGTAGTTCATAGGCTAAAGATACTGTATCGTGCTAAATAATCTTTTTGAGCTTGGCTATATGTTAGTATTTTGATTGTTTCTTCTTGATTATCTTTGCCGCATGGCAAGAGACGAACAACTTAAAGAACGCTGGGAGCAAGTAGTAAATAAACTATCTGCACGCTTTGCAGACGGAGAACCTTTAGACCTAGACGCGATCATCTATTTGATAGGTGTGCAAGAGCTGGGCAAACCGGGAAAGCGTTTTAAAAAAGATGATAAAATAAACCTGATGCATATTGCGATTTGCAGGTTGCTAGAGCCTTTTGGGTATTACCGTTTTGATTATCAAGATGAGGATGGCTGGCCGCATTATGAGATGATAGAGCAATTACCATCACTCAAAGCCGGAGAGCAATCATTGCTGATGAAAGAAGCTATTGTGCAGTATTTTCTTGAGAAAGAGCTTGTGCACTAAGTATTTGCTACATTCTTGTTATTTCCATATATGCTTATAAGCTTACTTCAAGAATACTTCCCTAATGATACGGGTCCAATTTACAAGGAAACCATTGCAGGTAGGTTTCCGGTAGAGCCATTCAATACGTATAGCAATCTCATTTTTTTATTTATAGTGATCTACTTTGGGATCAAGATTTATAGAAAGCCTAAAAACCAGTGGTTTTTGATGATTGCTTTACCTTTTATTTTTATCGGTTATGTAGGAGGCACGTTATACCACGGGTTGCGTAGTGACGAACTTTGGCTTTTATTAGATTGGGTGCCCATACGCGGTTTAAGCTTTGCGGCCATCTTGTATTTTATTTTTAAATGGAAAAAAACCTGGGGAAGGCGCATCATTTTTGTAGCCTGTATAGGGCTTGCTTTTGTGGGGTTGCGTTATCTGCCCATCCCGAGGCAGCTAGAGCATAGTATAGGTTATGTTATCAGCGCGCTTACCATTTTGATCCCAATTCTAGGCTACTTGATCAAAACCAAATGGCGTCACGCCAGACCGGCAATCATCGCATTTGTTGTTTTTGGATTTGCGGTGCTTTTTAGAGTTTTAGACAAGCGTTTGGACTTTGATTTTTTCTGGATGGGAACCCACTGGTTATGGCATCTTTTTGGCGGTACAGCGGTATTTTTTATCCTGCAATATATTTATAGAGACAATAAAGCCCAAGCCAGCGATATTTCATAAATTTGTGCCTCTAATTTTTCTGTTGTTTGAGTCATAACAGTAGAAATTTAGAAGGAATTTTGATCAGGCCGGTAGGCTGCATACAAAACCCAAAAGGGGAATCAAAGAGCATTATGTTAGATAAAATTAAAGAGCTTATTGGCGAAGCTGAAGCGTTTACTGGTAACTCGCTAGAAGAGGTAGAGGCTTTTAGAATTAAGTTTTTAGGAAAAAAAGGACTTTTTAATCAGTATTTCTCTGAGTTTAAGAATATTCCTAATGAGCAAAAGAAAGCTTTTGGTCAAACGATGAATCAGTTAAAAACGACGGTTCAAGATAAAGTAGATACGCTTAAAGCAAGTCTGGAGACTACAGAAGAAGAAGGTGTTTATGGAGACCTTACACGACCTGGAGATGCGATTCAGTTAGGATCGCGTCATCCTATTTCTGTAGTCAAAAATCAAATTATAGAGATCTTCTCGAGAATAGGTTTTGATGTTTCTGAAGGGCCTGAAATTGAAGATGACTGGCATAATTTTACGGCATTAAATTTACCTGAATATCATCCGGCACGAGACATGCAGGATACTTTTTTTATTCAAACCAATCCAGACGTTTTACTGCGTACGCATACTTCTTCGGTGCAGGTGCGCTATATGGAAGCAAATAAACCGCCAATTAGAACCATTTCTCCTGGACGTGTTTTTCGTAACGAGGCAATTTCAGCACGTTCTCATTGCTTTTTTCATCAGGTTGAAGGTTTGTATATAGATAAAGATGTTTCGTTTGCAGATCTTAAGCAAACGCTTCAGCACTTTACTACAGAAATGTTTGGGAAAAGTAAAATACGTCTTCGCCCTTCTTACTTTCCGTTTACAGAACCAAGTGCAGAGGTTGATGTATACTGGGGTCTTGAGACTGAAACCGATTATAGAATGACTAAAGGTACCGGGTGGTTAGAAATCATGGGCTGCGGAATGGTAGATCCTAATGTGCTTGAAAACTGCGGTATCGACTCTAAAGAATATAGCGGTTTTGCCTTTGGTATGGGGATCGATCGTATTGCACTATTGCTGCATCAAATCTCAGACATTCGCTTATTGAGCGAGAATGATTTGCGCTTCCTTAATCAGTTTAAGAGCGCTTTATAAAATATATAGCTATGAAAAAATATACCGTAATCAGTATTCTGGTTTTTATCGCAATAGTGGTTGCGGTATTAACATTTGCCATAGGCTTGATCAAAATAATGATCGGCACCGTTTTTCTGGTAATTATGGCAATCGCATTGCTTGCATTGTGGATTATGTGGAAGGTTAACGACGACGATTAGTCATGAAAAAAGACATTAACATACCAGAAGTCAAAGGTGTTTATGTGGCTGCGGTCAAAGAGTTTAACGAGACGCATCGCACTAACGATTGGAACGCGTATCTGGTCAACGATACCAACGAGCCCTTAGAAATGGTATTGATCGTTTCTAAAGGATATAACAGCAAGCAATCAACCAGCCAAATGCGGCATAAGCTGCAAAATCTTCCCGCAAAAGCGTATGCTAAGATCGAGTTTGTAGAAGATAGCGTGCTGAAGCTTACCAACGAATTTGCAGTCACGTATTTCTTAGACGGAAAAATGTATGATAAGAAATTCATTTTCCCGGCAAATAGCATCAAAGACGCCAATGCAGGTCCTGTACCGTCAATGCTAAAAGAAGGTGTTTTAGCTGAATAATTAATCGAGCTTTTCTGTAAGTTTTTTAAAGGTCATCTTAGGGTCTTTGCCTTTGTAGAGCACCTGATAAACCGCATTGATAATCGGAGTTTTGGCGCCTAATTCTTGATTGATTTTAAAAGCGCTTTCTGCAGCATAATATCCTTCAGCCACCATACTCATTTCCATTTGAGCACTTTTTACGGTGTACCCCTTACCTATCATATTGCCAAACATTCTATTTCGGCTAAAAACTGAATAGCCTGTCACCAATAAATCTCCCAAATATGCCGAGTCGTTGATGTTGCGCTTCATCTTGTGTACTTTCTTGATGAACTTTTTCATCTCTCTAATCGCATTGCTCATCAACACACTTTGAAAGTTATCTCCATAACCCAAACCGTGTGCGATTCCCGCAGCAATCGCATAAATGTTTTTGAGCATCGCAGCATATTCGGTACCAATGGTGTCATCGCTAATGGTGGTTTTGATGTACCAACTTTTAAGATGATCTGCAACGATCTGTGCGTGTTGCTCATCTGCGCAAGCGATGGTAAGGTATGAAAGGCGTTCTAGCGCAACTTCTTCGGCGTGGCAAGGTCCTGTAATCACACCAATATTTTCAAAAGGGATATCATACGCATCGTGAAAGTGCGCACCTACGATTTGGCCGGTTTCGGGCACAATACCTTTTATTGCCGAAAAAATAATTTTGTCCTTAAGGCTTGTGGTGACTTTTTCTAGCTCTTTACCTACAAATGCAGAGGGAACAGCAAAAATGAGATAATCGGCATAATCAATAATCTCATTGATGTCATTGCTTAATTTTAAATGGGTGGTGTCAAACTCTACCGCACTTAAATAATTGGGGTTGTGCTTTTCTTTTTTAAGATGTTCTAAAGCATAGACACTGCGCATATACCAGCCTACTTCCTCTAAGTTTTCAGTAAGCATTTTTACGATTGCCGTTGCCCAGCTTCCGCCGCCGATAACACCAAATTTTAAAGACATATTCTTTTATTTTTTCTGCAGAAGCAGAATTAATTGGCTACTACGCCAAAGGATTTAATACTCCGTCCCGATCGTTATTGGGATACCTCACAATTGAAAATTCACTTTCAACCAATGCCTCATGGGTTTACGCTGAGGTAGTTTGCTTTCAATTTAGGGTTGCTCTGCAAAGCCTTGTATAATCTATGTTTTTAGACTTTTTGAGAGGATTCAAAGATACTCATTTTAGAGGGTATGTAAAATCCTGACTTTTACTTTAATACTTTTTTGGCACACCGTTTGAATATGTTAAAAACACAATTCATAAGCAACGACGTCAACGCTAAGAATTTTGATGGCACTGCCAAAGGGATAACATCCCTGAGGTTTGCCCAAAGACAGGTTATTCTGAATTTTTCAGAAGTTATTCATCTTTAAAACCGAACGATTATGAGAACGATAAAATTACTTAGCAGTTTTTTACTAATGCTTACCGTATTTACCTCGTGCTATACCGATGTGTATATCGAAGATGAGGTGACCACCCCTATAGTGCCGCTATCGGCCGTACTTGAAGATTACGAACTTTGGTACGTAGATATCGATCAAACCCACGGAAATGGTTCGATCCCGTTTATGGAAAAAGCCTTTACGCTTTCCTTTCTAAATGGAACGATTATGGCAAATAATAACCTTGCAGGAATAGGTAATCAAGGTAATGGTTTTGGGATAGAAGTGGGGTATTATGATATTTTTGATTACGACCTTGACATTGGTCATGATATCGATGGGTTTTACTCTTTTGAAGTATCGGTGTTGTCTAATAACAGTATCGAACTTTACCACAGGTATTCTAACACCTCGTTTGTATTAAAAGGATATCAGCGAAGCACATTTGATTACGACCGTTTGTTCTATGATAATATTCATTATTTTCTACAAGAGTATGTTGCTTGGGAGAAAATTTATACCAGTTCAACCGGATGGTCCAATGAGTTTGACGCAGAGAATTATTTACAATTCTTACCGGCTACATCAGGAGGAAATTTTCAAAGTTCGCAGGACGGTATAGGAAGTTCTACAAGCAATCTTTATTGGGATTACACCGGGATTTATGAAGTTCAGAACGTGAGCAATAACGCATATTTAAAAACGCTTACGCTAGACTATGACTACTTTGCCGATGAGTTTTTTGAGCTTTCAATCATAGATGATGCGACCATAGCCTTATATCACCCTGCTTCAGGAAGTGAATACCGTTTTAGAGGTCGTGGGTATATTCAATACAAGACCCCTTCAGAAGGTAAAAGTCGATTAAAACAAAGTGAGATCGAGCAAAATATAAAAACGATTAAAGCGTTAGCTAAATAAGCAATAGAAGATTTTTTGGTTGGTTAGTTGAGATCGCCCCGTTGATTTATTCGCGGGGCGATCTTTTTTGAGTAAATGCCTCAAGGTGTCAAATCCTTTAACGGAGCTAAAACATTCACATAGTTTTAAAGATAGGAAGCCAAAGGGTTAAACGGGTATTTTGTAACTTGAATGCTCAAAAACTAAGACTAACTTAAGAACAAAAACATGGGATTATTTTCATTCATTAAAAATGCCGGAGCAAAAATAGGCATAGGTAAAAGTACCGCAGAAGAGGCTGCCGAGAAAAAAGCTGAAGCCGTTGCTGCCGTTGCTGCAGCAAATAAGAAAGCCGAAGCTTCACTTAAAGAGACGGTAGTAGGTTTAGGACTTGAGGTTGAAGGACTCGATATAAAAATTGAAGGAGAAACTGCTACCGTGACCGGGAAAGCAAAAGATCAAACCACTAGAGAGAAAGTTAGGCTTGTCGTGGGTAATGTTGAAGGAATTGCGCAAGTAGATGATCAGATGGAAGTAGAGCACAAAGAGCCTGAGGCGCAGTTTCATACTGTTGTTTCCGGAGATACGCTGAGTAAGATCGCTAAAAAATTCTACGGAAACGCTATGAAATACCCTGTGATTTTTGAAGCAAACAAACCAATGCTGAAAGATCCTGATAAGATTTATCCGGGTCAAGTGCTTAGAATTCCCAATGTAGACTAAGCAAAACTTCTAATACAATAAAAAAGCTTCAGTAACTACTGAAGCTTTTTTTGTTGGTGTTGCCAAAGGATGTTATGATTATAGGCTTTCCGCGAGGGATTTACCTGTAAAAATTCATTTGATCAATATAAACCCAAACCGAATGCGGTAATAAAGGGCGGCAATTTTTTCCTTCCTTAATCGCTTTGCGAATGGCTGTAGATGAAATTTCTACAACCGGAGCGTCAATTACGTGAACGTGCTTGTGATTGAGCAGTTCTGGCTTGGCTTGTTTTTCACCAATACGTGGATATACATAGATCTCGTGACGCTCTAAAATAACCTCGTAGTTTTTCCACTTGTGTAACGTGCGCAGATTATCTTCACCCATAATAAGACAAAACTCGTGCTGCGGATATTTTTCCTGTAGATGCGCAAGCGTATTTGAGGTATAGTTGGGTTGAGGCAAATTGAATTCAATAGTACTTGCTTCTACCTTAGGGTAAGTTTCTACCGCTTCTAATACCAGTTGATACCTGTGATTATTATCTAAAAGCGTTTTTTTCTTCTTAAACGGGTTGTGCGGCGTAATGACCATCCAGATTTTGTCAAGATCACTGTATTCTGCAAAGTGATTTGCTATGATGAGGTGACCGATGTGCACCGGATTAAACGTGCCAAAATAAAGCCCGATTTTCATACTACGCGTTGATGTGCTTCGTTACAAGTTCGTAGGCTTCAGCCAAAGCGGTATCAAGATCATTGTTTTCTATGATGTAATCAAATTGCGGTGCCGTAGCGAGTTCAATACTAGCTTTTGCAACGCGCATATTGATGCGATCTTCACTTTCGGTCTTGCGCTTTTTTAGTCTGATCTTTAACTCTTCGATACTTGGAGGTTTTACAAAAACCGCTAAGGTGCGCTCGGGATACAGCTTTTTGATGTCTAAACCGCCCACAACATCAATATCAAAAATAACGTGCTTTCCTTCTTTCCAGATGCGTTCTACTTCACTTTTCAAGGTTCCGTAGAAGTTATCGCGATATACTTCTTCCCATTCTAAAAACTCATCTTCTTTAATGCGGCGTTTAAATTCTTTGAGCGACAGAAAGTAGTAGTCTACTCCATCTTTTTCAGTAGGTCTGGGTTCTCGCGAAGCCGCCGAAATACTAAACTCAAGATTGAGTTCTTTTTTCTCCAAAAGCCATCTCACAATAGTGGTTTTACCACTTCCGCTAGGTGCAGAAAAAACAATGAGTTTGCCGGTATCAGCCATTTTAAAGTACGTTTAAAAGTTGTTCTTTGATCTTCTCTAATTCGTCTTTCATACGTACCACAACTTGCTGCATAGGCGCGTAATTTGATTTTGAACCTATGGTGTTGATCTCCCGTCCCATTTCTTGGCTAATGAAAGCCAATTTCTTACCGTTAGAGTCAGCCGAATCCAAGGATTTTTGAAAGTACTTTAAGTGATTACTTAAGCGCACTTTTTCTTCGGTGATATCATACTTCTCCAGGTAATAAGTAAGCTCTTGCTCAAAACGATTTTCATCAACTTCAGTCTTTAGATCACTTACTGCTTTGGTTAAACGCTGGCGTACACCGGTCATGCGCTCAGGATCTAGTTTGATGACTTCTTCAAGGTTTTCGGCAATATTTTTTATACGTAACTCAAAATCTTTTTTGAGCGCCTTTCCTTCATCTTCTCTGTACGTGTCTATTGCATTGAGCGCTTCTTCTACCCCTGCGAGAATAGATTGATACTCTTCTTCATCAATCTCATCGCGTTCGGTTTTAAGTGCGTCAGGAAGGCGTGTGGCAATTTTTAATAATTCGATATCAGCTGCATCTGGAGTGACTTCGCGCAACTGCTTCATATATTGTTTCACCACGTCTGCATTGATCGAGCTGCTGGTTTCTTCACCATTGAGCTCCACATAAAGGCTAAAATCTATTTTACCACGCTCGAGTTTTTGCGCTACAAGATTACGCAGTTCAAGTTCCTTTTCTCTGTAGAAAGACGGAATTCTCGCATTAAGGTCCTGATTCTTACTGTTGAGAGACTTTATCTCGATCGTTATTTTTCTTGTAGGCAACTGGGTAACCGATTTCCCAAAGCCCGTCATAGATTTAATCATGCAATAAATTTAAAGGGGCAAAGATAGCAAATCATAGCGTGTATAAAGGCATTGTCGTTTTAAAGCTGAAAAGCAGATATCCTCGGCAAATGAAAAATATCTTAAAAAAATATTAAATTCTGTTAATTAATAATATATTACAAGCATAATAATCTAAAACACACATTATTTATGAAAAAAGTATCCCTAATTTTAGGTTTTGCACTATTGGCGGTCGTCTCCTGTGCTGAAAATTCTGAAGAATTAAACGATTCGCAAGTTTCGGAGAATCAGGAAGTTGCTGTAGATATGAGTGATTTTTATCTCTATACTGAAGATTTGACCAATGGTAAGGCCAGTGCCGGTAAAAATGCTAAAGTTTGTTACTCGATGGCCAACTTAAACAGGCAATTGTCTGAAGATGACAAGTTGTATGATAAGATGTACTCGATTGAAAAGAATGTAAGAAAATTCATAAACTCAAAGAAGCCTGATGGTGCCGGTAACGGAAATGGCAACGGCGGCGGAGGTGGAGATACCGGCGGAGGTACAGACCCTGTTGATGATGGTTTAGGAAGCATCAATATCCCGGTAGTAGTTCACGTAATTTATAGTAATTCACAAGAGAATATTAGTGATGCACAAATCGCTTCTCAAATTGCAGTGCTTAATGATGATTTTAATGCTACCAATAGCGATCTGAGCCAGGTGCCTTCAGAATTTGCAGGAGTAGTTGCAGACTCAGACATCAATTTTACCTTGAGCCAAACCATTCGTGTTGCTTCTACACGTACCTCTTGGGGAACACGTGACGAAATGAAGTTCTCTTCTAATGGGGGTTCTGATGTTGTAAGCCCAAGCACACACTTGAATATTTGGGTGTGTAATATTGGCGGTGGAATTTTAGGATATGCACAATTTCCTGGAGGTTCTTCAGCTACAGATGGCGTAGTTGTTGGCCCGCAATATTTTGGTAGCACAGGGTATTTGGCAGCTCCTTTTGACGAAGGAAGAACTACAACACACGAAGTTGGTCACTACTTAAATTTACGCCACATCTGGGGTGATGGTCGTTGTAAGCAAGATGATTTTGTTGCAGATACTCCATCTTCAGACGAGCCAAACTACGGTTGCCCATCATATCCAACAGTAAATTGCAGAAGCACAGACATGACCATGAACTATATGGATTATGTGAACGATGCTTGTATGTATATGTTTTCTGAAGGACAGAAGAGCCGTATGCGTGCACTTTTTGCATCTGGCGGACCAAGATCAAGTTTCTTGAACTAAATCGCTCAAAAGCTAAAGGAATGATAAAGGCGCTCTCTCAAGGGCGCCTTTTTTGTATTTTAAGTATCTAAAAAAACACGTATGAATTATCTGTTAGGAATGCTTATGCTGGTTTTTGCAGCAAAAGGTTGCGAGGAGCAACTGTCATATACAAGTATAGACTATGAAGCTTCTTCTCGCGGAATTTATTATCACATTCATGTTGAAGGAGATCAACTGATGGTTGAAAATACACGCGATGGAAGTGATAAAATCACTAAAACCTTGACATCAGCTCAGGTTAATGAACTCAACAGGCTGGCTCAAGCTTACGTTGCTACCACCAGCGGCGATACAGAAAATCCTTCTGATGCTGCAGCTTACGATGCTGCAGTACCGGTTACTTTTGTAATAATGAGTGACAGCTATAGCAGAAGCGCCAAGTTTGATCGAGGTAGTCCTCCGGCACAATTGGCACCACTGGTCGGTAGGCTTTTATTGCTTGCAGAAACTGAATAAAACAAAACCCTCGTAAATGCTTACGAGGGTTTTTTAGTTTAAAGGTATTTAGGATTACAGCTTGCGCACCCAAATATTTCTAAAGCTCACAGGGTTACCGTGATCTTGAAGCTTGATCGGGCCTTCACCGTGTGCAGGATTTTTCGGTTTACCTATATATTCGGTGGTACCTTTAATTTCTGTGTGATCTTGTACGAGAACACCGTTGTGTAAAACGGTTACCGTAGCGGCTTTAGTTTTAGTTCCGTCGGCGTCAAATTCCGGCTGATGGTAAATGATATCATAAGTTTGCCACTCTTCAGTTGGCTTAGTTGCATTAGCAAGCGGAATGCTTTGCTTATAAATTGCAGTTGCCTGACCGTTTGAGTAGGTGCGATTCTCATAACTGTTAAGTACTTGAATTTCATATAAACCTTGCAAGAAGATTCCGCTATTTCCACGGCCTTGTCCTTCACCTTCTACAACTTGAGGCGCTTGCCATTCTACGTGCAATTGCATATCGCCAAAACTTTCTTTAGTCTGAATATCTCCTGTGCCGCCCACAACGGTCATAGAACCGTCTTTGTTGATCTGCCAAGGCGCATTTACTACATCTTCTTTGGTGCTTTCCCAAGCATCTAGATTTTCTCCGTTAAAAAGTACGATGGCGTCAGACGGGACATTGTTTTCATCAAAAGAAACCACTTCAGGTTCTGGTTCCCATACCTCTGTAGCTTCTGGGTCTGTGATAGGAGCTTCTTCTTCTACGGCAGTTGTATCTTGAGCAGGAGCACTGGTTTCTTCACTTTTTTTCTCTGAAGTATCACAAGAAAAGAGCAAGCCGGCTGCGATAAACGGAACTATTATTTTTTTATTCATGGTTAGAGTTTTTTAATTTTTATGTTTTTGAAAGAAACTTGATGTCCGTGATCTTGCAATGCGATAAGACCAGTGTCTGTTTTCGCAAAAGCTTCCCAGCTGGCAAACTTTGAGTTAGATACTAAATCTTCCCACGCTTCTCCTTTAACAGCAAAGGTCACCACTTCTTCACCATTCAATACGATGATGCCTTGATTGGTATTGTAATCGATAGTGATCTCATAGCTGTTCCATTCTCCTGCGGGATTAACAACCCCTTCTGGTGCACCAATCATATCATACAGAGCACCCGATCTGTGACTAGGTCCGGCATTTGTATCTGGATGACGCTCATCATCCAGAATCTGAATTTCGGGACCTGTTGCATAAGGCTCATGGTATTTAGGATCTTCTTCTACCGCCCACATAATCCCGCTGTTGCCGCCTTCAGAAATCATCCAATCCATTTTTAAAACAAAGCTGGTGTATGCTTCGTTTGTAACCAGATTTTCAGATCCATTTCTGTTTTCAGCAGGGGTAAAGACGAGTACGTCGTCTACGATTTCCCATTGGGTTGGATCACCGCCGTTGTAAGCGTGCCATTTGTCAATATTGGTTCCGTCAAAAAGCACTTCCCACTCACTATCTTCTGGCTGGGTTGCTTCGGTAGTAGCTACAGCTACTTCTTCGGTATTTGCTTCTTCAGCTTTCTCTTTACAAGAAGTGAAAAGGGCCATTGCAAAGGCTACCGATACTATTAATTGTTTCATTGTTTGTGGTTTACAGTCCTAAAATTCGTTTCAATTTGGCTTCGTCGGTTTGCGCTCCTGCAAAATCATCAAATGCTTTTTCTGTGGCTTCAATAATATGGCTGGCGATAAAAGGCGCGCCTTCACGAGCTCCTTGCTCCGGAGACTTGATGCAGCATTCCCATTCCATTACCGCCCAGACATCACAATTGTATTCGGTGAGTTTAGTGAAAATGGTTTTAAAATCGATCTGCCCATCACCCAGCGAGCGATAGCGGCCTGCACGATCTCTCCAATCACCATAACCGCCAAAAGCACCTTTTTTACCGGTTGCATTAAATTCTGAATCTTTAACGTGGAACATTTTGATGTGCTCGTGATAAAAATCGATATACTGAAGATAGTCCAATTGCTGAAGCACAAAATGACTTGGATCGTAAAGAATATTTACGCGTTTATGATTACCTGTAGCTTCAAGAAAACGTTCAAAAGTCACTCCATCGTGAATATCTTCTCCCGGGTGCACTTCATAACACACATCTACTCCTTGCTCATCAAAAGCGTTTAGAATAGGAAGCCAGCGGTTTGCCAATTCTTTAAAACCCATTTCTACCAATCCCGGTGGGCGTTGTGGCCACGGGTGAAAAGTGTGCCAAAGCAAGGCACCGCTAAACGTACCGTGCACGTCTATTCCTAAATTTCTACTTGCTTTTGCTGCGCTCATCAATTGATCAACTGCCCACGCCTGACGCTTTTTAGGATTGTTCTTATACCCATCTGGTGCAAAATTGTCAAACATCTCATCATAAGCAGGATGCACGGCAACCAGTTGTCCTTGAAGATGTGTACACAGTTCGGTGATCTCGAGGCCGTAACTCTGTACTTTACCCTTTAATTCATCACAATATGTTTTACTTTCTGCGGCTTTTTTCAAATCGATTAAGCGGCCTTCCCAAGTGGGTATTTGAATGCCCTTGTAGCCTAGATCACTTGCCCATTTACATAACCCATCAAGCGAATTGAAAGGTTCGTTATCATCCATAAATTGCGCAAGAAAGACAGCGGGGCCTTTAATGGTTTTCATAGTAGTAGATTTATATTGTAAAAATCAAGCGCCTCCTAAGAGACGCTTTTTTTAAGATTATTCTTTTAGACTTACCCAAGCCGAATTGTTGTCGTTTGACGCCACTGCGGCATAGATAAATTGCATTCCTCTTAAACCGTCATCAATAGTTGGGAAATCGGGTCGCTCGCTAAATGCTGCCCCGTCTTTAACCGACTGTACTTCTTTTGCGAAGCTTCGGTAAATGGTCGCAAAACCTTCTAGATAACCCTCAGGATGCCCCGAAGGAACACGGGTGTATTTTGTAGAATCTTCATACGTGCCGTTTCCGCCAGGTGTATAGATCTGTTTTGGTTTATCAAGCCAGTATGCCGTAAGTTCGTTAGGGTTTTCCTGTCCCCATGCGATGCTTCCTTTGGTTCCATAAACGCGAATAGCCAGGTTGTTTTCTTCTCCTGTTGCGATTTGCGAAATGCTCAAGGTTCCTTTTGCATTGTCTTCAAGACGCAAAAGAATATTACCATCATCATCCAGCACGCGACCGGCACCAAAACTGGTAAGATCTGCCGCGAGTTCTACGATTTTCTTTCCGGTGATGTATTCGGTTAAATTTTCTGCGTGGGTACCAATGTCGCCAAGCGCACCGCCTATACCTGATTTACTAGGGTCTACACGCCAAGAAGCCCCTTTATGTTCGGTTTCTTCCACCGCGGTCGACATCCAGCCTTGTAGGTACTGCACCACCACCTTTCTAATATCGCCAAGCTCTCCGTTTTGAATCATCAAACGCGCTTGCTTTACCATAGGATAACCGGTGTAGTTGTGCGTAAGTGCAAATACTTTACCGCTTTCTTTTACTACTTTCTGAAGATCAAAAGCTTCTTCAAGGCTTAGGGTAACCGGTTTATCGCAAATCACGTGAAAGCCATATTCTAAGGCCATTTTTGCCGGTGGAAAGTGCATATGATTTGGCGTTACGATCGAAACAAAATCCATACGCTCATCCTCAGGAAGTTCGGCTTCCTTTTTAATCATATCTTCAAAGCTTTTATAAGCGCGCTCAGGAGCAACGCCTAAAGCTTCGGCAGACTTTAAACTGCGTTCAGGGTTGCTGCTAAAAGCACCACAAACCAAGTCAATCATTCCGTCTATGCGTGACGCACGTCTGTGTACATCACCTATAAAAGAGCCTTGGCCGCCACCGACCATTCCCATTTTTAATTTTTTCATTTTATAAATGTTTTTCTTCAACTTTTTCGTTCTTAAAGAATATAGCAAAAAGAACCATAACTGCTACCGCAAATAGGACCGGAAACGTCCAGATTCCGTTCCAGTCGTGAACACCTTCACTAATGAGGTTACTGTCAGTCACTTTACCTGCTACAAAAAACCCTATAAGCATTCCCACGCCGTAGGTGGCTAATGTAATTAAGCCTTGCGCTGAACTTTTAAATTTTTCGCCTGCTTTACTATCGGTATATATTTGTCCCGAAACGAAGAAGAAATCATAACAAACACCGTGAAGGGCAATCCCTATAAAGAGCATAAAAACGAGTTCGTCTGCATTACCGTATGCAAATAATAAATAGCGTACAGCCCAGGCAGCCATACCTAATAGTAGCGTGTATTTTACGCCGAATTTTTTAAAGAAAAGCGGAAGCAAAAGCATAAATAATACTTCTGAAACCTGACCGATAGCTGCTTTTGCAGTGGAGCCTTCCATACCGATTTCAGTCAAAAACGGACTCAAATTCTGGTAGTAAAATGCTAGAGGAATACAGATCATGATCGAAGACGCGAAGAAAACGAGAAAGTTTCGGTCTTTTAAAAGTGATAAGGCATCTAAGCCTAATATATCGCGTAAACCTACTTTCTCACCTTTGGCAACCACAGGAGGTGTTTTAGGTAAGGTAAAACTAAAAATACCCAATACTGCTGAAGCTATTGCGGTCATTAAAAAAGTGTTTTTTAGAGCACCTGCAGCTAAGGCTTCGGTAGTGTCCCAGAAGAAAACATAGCTAATAACCAATCCGGCGATAATCCACCCTATCGTACCAAATACGCGAATGAATGAAAACTCTTTTGCAGGGTCTTTAAGTTGTCTAAATGATACCGAATTAACTAGAGCCAGTGTTGGCATAAAGGCGATCATATAACCCAATACATAAGGATAAAATTCTGTAAAATCTTCAGAATAAGCCATTTGATACATCAAGAAAGCTCCTATAAGATGTAAGACAGCGAGAATACGCTCTGCATTAAAATAGCGGTCTGCAATTAAACCGATTATGAATGGAGCGATGATCGCTCCCCAAGATTGAGTTGAGAATGCAGCTCCTATTTCACCGGCAGTAGCATTAAGGTTTTGTCCCATAAAGGTCCCTAATGTAACAAACCAGCCTCCCCAGATAAAAAATTCTAGGAACATCATTACAGATAGTTGTACGCGAATAAGTGATTTCATAAAAAAGATTAATTAAGTTTTTGAGCTGTGCTTAGCAATAATTCTTTGGTTAATAGGATTCCTTCTTCTGGAGTGTGATTTTCGCCTTCATATTCTACGCCTATAAAACCGGTGTAGCCTGCATCTTTCACGGTTTGAAGAATTCTTTGAAAATCCATTGAGGTTTCTTGACCGGCATCATTAAAATCATAGGTTTTTGCACTTACAGCAAGCGCTTTAGGCATCATTTCTTCTATACCTTTATACTTGTCATATTCTTTAACACAAGGAGCGCCCCACATTTGACCGTTTTCACGTTCAAGGCAGAAGTTTCCAAAATCAGGGAGTGTACCGCAATTTTCCATATCGATAGCATTGATGACTTCCATCACCAGTGCTGCGTCAGAAGAATAACCTCCGTGATTTTCAACTACGACTTCAATGTCTTGAGTAGCGCCATATTCGGCTAACTTTTTTAAACCATCGATCGCGCTGGTTTTCCATACGTCACGATCAGCAGCGCCAATAAGATTTACACGAATGGCATGACAGCCTAGATATTTTGCAGCATCAACCCATTTTTTATGGTCTTCTACGGCTTGATTGCGTTCCGATTCGCTTTCGGCAGCTAAGTTTCCTTCTCCGTCTACCATTATAAGTACATTTTGCACATCAAACTGGGTGCTTTTGGCTTTCATTTTTGGAAGGATAGAATCGAGAGCGATGGTATCATTATCGTAAGTTTCCATCATTGGAGTGTATAGTTGACTTACATATTCTACACCTTCAAAACCCATTTCATGAGCTTTTTCAGCAAAATCAAGAGGGTTCATTTCGCCGCTTCGTATCGCCTCGTTGAGTGACCATTGTGCAAGTGAAATTTTAAAAAACGGCTGTTTTTGGGCTACTACAACGCTTTCATTAGAATTTTTTTCAGTTTTTTTTTCGCTTTTACACGATAAGACAGCTACTGAAAAAATAGCTGCCAATGCGAGTTTAACGTTCATTGAATAAGCAATTTAGGTTGTTTTGGAAGGCTTGTAAATTTAGCTTGCCCCCCAATAAATATATAAGTTCTCTAAATTATACTTTTTTTGGTTTATCTAAAAAATAACTTAAAATTTATATATTTGATAGCATAGGCTAGATTATTTTATTAAAAACTGAATTAAAAGTGAGTAGTATTAAACCTGAAGACATGTACGACGCCATTGTGGTGGGTACAGGAATTAGTGGTGGCTGGGCTGCCAAAGAATTATGTGAGAACGGGCTTAAAACCCTTGTTCTTGAACGTGGTCGTATGGTAAAACATATCGAAGATTACCCTACCATGAATATGGACCCGTGGGACTTTAAATTTAAGGGACAACCTACCAAAGAGGAGGAAGCCAAACAATTTAAACAGGCGCGTACCGGATATACTACAAATAAGGCACATAGCCATTTCTTTGTAAATGACTTAGAACATCCTTATAATGAAACCAAACGTTTTGACTGGATGCGTGGGTATCACGTAGGAGGTCGCTCAATTATGTGGGGCCGTCAGAGTTATCGTTTGAGTGATATTGATTTTGAAGCAAACAAGAAAGAAGGTATCGCTGTTGACTGGCCAGTACGTTATAAAGACATCTCGCCTTGGTATGACAAGGTTGAAGAATATATTGGAGTGAGTGGAGAAAACTTAGGTTTACCACAACTTCCTGATGGTCACTTTGGCCCGCCAATGGAGCTTAACTGTGTTGAAGAGCACCTTAAGAAAAACATGGCGCAAAATTATAAAGATCGTTTGCTTACGATAGGACGTACAGCGCATATTACCAGTACAGAAAAGACTTTTGAAGGTCGTTCTGCATGTCAATACAGAAACCGTTGTATGCGTGGGTGTCCGTTTGGGGCATATTTTAGCTCAAACTCATCAACTTTGCCTGCCGCTGAACGTACCGGGAATATGACCCTGAGACCTTTTAGTATCGTAAGTGAAGTGATCTATGATGACAATACAAAATTGGCTACCGGAGTAAAAGTGATCGATACAGAGACTAAAGAAGAAATGACGTTTAACGCAAAAGTGATTTTCTTATGTGCTTCTGCGATTGCTTCAGCTTCTATCTTGATGCAATCTAAGTCAGATCGTTTCCCTAATGGTTTAGGAAATGACAGTGGCGAACTAGGTCACAATATTATGGATCACCACTTTAATGTAGGTGCTTCAGGAAAATTTGACGGTTTTGAAGATCAATATTACAAAGGGCGTCGTGCAAATGGATTGTATATTCCACGTTTTAGAAACGTAGGAGGTGATTCTGACCAGAAAAACTTTAAGCGTGGTTATGGTTACCAAGGTGGAGCAAGCCGTGGTGATTGGACCGAAGCGATTTCAGAAATGAAATACGGAGAAGATCTTAAGAAAGCAATTTCTGAACCAGGAGGCTGGACGATAGGAATCAATGCCTTTGGAGAGTGTCTTCCGTATCACGAGAATAAGATGACGCTTGACTATGATAAATTAGACCAGTGGGGATTACCTACCATTACGTTTGATGCTGAGTGGAAAGAGAACGAATGGGAGATGCGTAAGGATATGAAGCAGCAGGCAGCAGAAATGCTTACCAATGCTGGCTTTAAAGATGTACAAACCTATGATAGCCCGGGAGCTCCCGGTCTAGGAATCCACGAGATGGGAACTGCACGTATGGGACGCGATCCTAAAACCTCTGTGCTTAACGGAAATAACCAAGTACACACCGTACCTAACGTATATGTGACAGATGGTTCATTTATGACTTCTGCAAGTTGTGTAAATCCATCGTTAACGTATATGGCTTTTACTGCACGCGCTGCAAACCACGCAGCAGAACAATTTAAAAACGGAAAATTCGCTTAATTATGAAAAGGAGACAGGTATTAAAAAATTTAGGTCTGGGTGCTGGTTATGTGATAGCGGCTCCGGCAGTATTTAATATTTTACAGAGTTGTAAAAGCGATCCCAAAAGCGACTGGCAACCGGTATTTATGAATGCATCTAATGGATATGCCTTAACGCAAGTTCTCGATGTTATTTTACCAAAAACCGATACGCCCGGTGCTTCAGAATTGAATATTGCGCAGTTTATTGACAGCTATATGGACGAAGTTGCCGGTGACAAACAGCGCGAAGAATTTAAAGCCGGTGCAAATGCCTTTGCATTGAGCTTTAAGGAGAATTTTGATAAAGAGCTTGAAGATGGTGAAGCCAAAGATTTTGAGAAAGCTGTAGCCAAGTATCTTGGTGCAGATGAAGAAACACGCAATGCATATTTAAAGCGTATTTCAGAAACACAGGATCCCGAAGCGCCTGAAGCTGATTTTGATGCACACGCAGGTTCTTATGCGTATCTCAATGCGGTACGAGACCTAGGTATTTGGGCTTGGAAGAACTCTGAGGCCGTTGGTGAAAACGTACTTTGGTACGATCCGATCCCAGGGGCGTATTTGGGATGTATCTCTACGGAAGAAGCCGGTGGCGGAAAAACGATGTCACTCTAATGAAAAGAAGAAGTTTTATACAAAAAGGAGCCCTAAGTGGTTCCTTTTTGGCTTTAGGCGGGGCCGAACTATTTGCGATGCAAAATAGGCTCGCAACTTTGCCTAAGCACCAATTCAATTTAAACTATGCGCCGCATCTGGGGATGTTCAAACATCTTGCAGGTGAAGATCCTATCGCCCAGCTTGATTTTATGGCTGAGCAAGGCTTTACTGCATTTGAAGATAATGATATGCGCAATAGGCCTGTTGAATTGCAAAATAAAATAGGTGCTGCGTTGCAAAAGCATAACATGCACATGGGCGTGTTTGTGGCGCACAAGATTTACTGGACCGCTCCAAACCTCACCAGCGGAAAGCAGGATCTAAGAGAGGAGTTTTTAGCCGATATCAAAGCCTCTATTGAAGTGGCTAAGCGCGTAAATGCCAAATGGATGACCGTAGTGCCGGGTTATGTTGATATGACCCAGGATATCAATTATCAAACCGCACACGTGGTTGAAAGTTTAAAGCAAGCTTCAGCTTTGTTAGAACCACACGGACTAACCATGGTTCTAGAACCGCTTAACTTTTTTAATCATCCCGGTTTATTTCTAAAGGAAAGTCCGCAGGCGTATCAAATATGTAAAGCAGTAGATAGCCCGGCTTGTAAAATATTGTTTGATGTGTATCATCAACAAATTCAAGAAGGAAACCTGATTCCTAATATTGATGCCAGCTGGGAAGAAATAGGTTATTTTCAAATGGGTGACAATCCCGGAAGAAAAGAGCCTACAACAGGAGAGATCAATTATAAGAACATCTTCAAACACATTTATCAAAAAGGCTATAAAGGCGTTTTAGGAATGGAACATGGTAACTCGATGCCCGGAGCAAAAGGAGAACAGGCTGTGATTGATGCTTATGTGACTTGTGATAATTTCCTTTAGATCTCAAGGATAAAGCGTTTCGAACCGTTCGCATACAATGAGCATTTCCTCGTTAAATGAGTCTGAAGAATTTTTCATCTCGCGCGTGTAGAAGGCTTTGTGTACTTTTCTCCAATACGCTAGCGAACCATCGCCTTCACCTTCTGTTTGAGCAAATACTTCGGTTACTTTATGAAAAGGAACCAAGTCGATTTGAGTGGTTTTTATTACGGCAACTGCATTTCCGTCCCAGTCAGTAACGATGTTTAGATCGTCTTTTTTAGGTAAAGCTTGGTTGTAGGTTTTAAACCACCAGAGGGAAGTTGCTGTCGCTTGTTTTATTCTTTTCAAGACCAAATTGGCGCAAATATTAGCATCAGTTTTATTATCGCAGAAGTAAAATGATTCTGGTATATTCTTATCGCGATACTCAGGATGTTTATTTGTAAATGCGTTCCAAAGCTGTTTTACCGAAGGTTGCGTTTTGCTCATAAATAGTAAAAACAAAAGGCTTCCAACATCGGAAGCCTTTTAGCATTATCAATTTTTCAAGTCGAGATACACACCGTTAGTCCACCCAAAACCGTCTTGAGTTGGATACTCACCGCCTCCGGCGACTAATGTAGTGTCTATCACATTATATTTTTCTAGCATTTTGCCGGTGCGTTTGTAAACGCTTTCATTAAGGTGTAGCCAGCGTTCACTTATGTCACTAGCAAGATCATTAATGCCGTAGGTTTGTAAACCGCGTACCGCAAGCCACTGGTGAGGAGGCCAGCCGTTGGGGCTGTCCCATTGCTGTTTGTTGTTTACCAAAGAAGTCACAAGGCCTCCCGGTTTTAAAAACTGAGATGCTAAAGTTTTAGAAACATCCTCGGCTTGTTGCGGAGAGGCGACTTTAAAATAAAGCGGGTACACCATCGCAAGAGAAAGCGTTGGCGATGCAGCTTCTGTTTTTAGATTGTAATCTACATACGTAGCTTTTGAATCATCCCACAACCAAGCGTCGATTGCGTCTTTACGAGTAGTAGCCGCAGCTTCAAGCGCTCTTGCCCCTTCCATATCTTCAGCAAATCTACGGGCGTTTGCAAGCGTTTGCTCTAAGTTATACATCAATGCATTTAGATCTATGGGAATGATCTCGGTGGTTTGAATCGTGGTCATCTTATTAGGATCGGCAAACCATCTGCTACTAAAATCCCATCCACTCTCACAAGCTGCCGAGATGTTCAAATACAGTTCTTCGGGATTTCTGCCAGATTCTTCTGCGGTGGTTATGTCTTCCAGATAGCTCTCTGCCCGTGGTGTTTGCGTATTGCTATAATAGCGGTTTAAGAGATGACCGTCAGGCATTTTTACAACGCGTGCGTGAGCATTGGATTCCTTCAAACCTTCAGCGCCTTGCATCCAAAAAGCATATTCTTTTTCAAGTGCATCGTGGTATTTCAGATAAACGCTTTTATCATCTTTAATACCGGCAAGAAGGTTTACCATTTCAGCAAAAAATGGTGGTTGAGATCGGCCTAAATAATAGGTGCGATTTCCGTTAGGAATAAAGCCAATAGTGTCAATTTGGTAGGCAAAATTATCTAAGATATTTTCAATCAATTCTATTTCTCCGGCTTCTTTCAGTCCTAAAAGAATAAAATAGCTGTCCCAGTAATACACTTCCTGAAAGCGTCCTCCGGGAACGATATATGCGTTGGGCAAAGCGATTCGCGACCCATTTTCAACAGCATCTGCATCACGTTTAAGATAGGGCCAAAGCGCATTAATATGGGCTGCGGTGGTGCGTGAAGTGTCTGCTTCAAAATTTGAGGTGGGCGTTTCGGGTAATGCGAAATGTTCTAAAACAAAGGCTTTGAGATCAAAATCGGGCTGATCTTTTTGCATTTTGTAGGCTTCGAGAATTTCTTCTGAAGGCATTTTTGGTTCACAGTCTACAAAGGTTTTTCCGTCGGGGAAAACATGATTGGTTTGCACCGCTACAAGCAACTCGCCATAGCGGTCTATGGGGTTGAGGTTTTTATTGGGAAATGTCGCAGTGTCTGCGGTTTGCTCGTTTTTACAGGAGGAGACAAAAAGTATCAATAGAAGTGCAAAAAAATTGAAGTAAGACTTTATCATAATGTGTGCTTTTAAAAACAAAACGCCCAAAAAGTAATCACAGAGAATAACTTTTGGGCGTTAGGTTGTACTGAAGTAACTGCGTTTATTGGCACCGCCAAAGGGTTTAATACTCTGAGGCTTGCCTCGAAATTGAAAATTCGTTTCCAAGCAATGCCCCATGAGCTTGACCAAAGGTAGCTTACTCTACAATAAACTTCCCTTTCATTACACTGTAATGACCAGGAAAACTACAGATGAAATCGTAAGTCCCAGGCTCTGGAGCTTCAAACTCGATCGTGTCTGACTGGCCGCCACCTAGCATTTTTGTGTGCACGATAACCGCATCTGTACCTTCTGGGATATAGCCGTTATCTCTTGCTGCAGAAGCTTTTGCTCCAAATGCAGGAATCTCGGTTCCTTGCGTTAAAAGCACAAAGTTGTGTCCCATAACTTCAACTGGTTGTTTACCCGTGTGACGTAGGGTAAGTTTAACTTTTTTACCGGCAGCAACACGAATTTCCTTTTTATCAAATTGCATCATGTCTGTTGCAAGAAGTACCACCTCGGTAACATTCTCGTCAGCTTTTTTTGTGGTAGAAGAAGTGTTGTTGGCACCAATCTTTACCGACTCTTTTTCTTCTTTCTTTTTATCGTCTCCGCAGTTTACTAAAATTAACGAAAGCGCAAAAAGAAGTGTGAATTTTAAAGTTTTCATTAGAAATTGTTTAGATAAATGCTAATATACACAAGTTCTACCCGCACTGCAACAGTAATAGGGCGCTTTTTAGTCTAAATAATCTTGAAAGAATTGCAGGGTGCGTTGCTCGCAATAAGTATGCGCTTGATTTTCAATAAATCCTACGTGTCCGCCAAATGCCGGCATTTCTAAAAAGAGGTTTTTGCTTTGTGCTGCTTCTTCTTTAGGGTAGCATTTTTCGTTAAGAAAAGAATCGTCTAAAGCATTGATAATAAGTGTAGGAATCTTGATGTTGGGTAGAAATTGCCTGCTGCTGCTTTTTGTATAATAGTCAAGTGCATTTTTAAAACCGTTTGCCGGTGCGGTGTAGAGCTCATCAAAAAGCATTAAGGATTTGATCTTGCGATAATTTTCTTTGCTGAGTTCTTTTGGAAAAACCTTCAGTTTGGCGTGATATTTTTTGCGGAGGTCTTTTAAAAAGGACCAGCGATAGACCCAATTTTTGCGTTGCTCCAACGCACCAAGAGAGTCGTATAAATCTACCGGAGTAGAAACTGCCACAGCAGCTACGATGTTGTTGGGACGACTACGCGTTTCGCCCAAATATTTCAAAATAAGATTTCCGCCAAGGCTAAAACCGCATAAAAACAGGTTTTTGTATTTGTTTTTTGAAAGAATATAGTTGACCACATCACTCAAATCTTCTGAAGCTCCCGAGTGATATGAACGAATTTTTGCATTGTCTTCCCCGCTGCAACCACGCAAATTGATCGAGGCGCAGTCAAACCCTTGTTTATTAAGCAAGCTTGCTGTCCCTTGCATATACGGTCGCTTTGCGTGACCTTCTAAACCGTGAACAATAATGGCGATAGTAGAATTAGATTTACTTTGAGCAAAGCTAAAGTCGATATCTAAGAAGTCGCCATCGCTTAAATCAATACGTTCGCGGTGATAGGAGAGCCCTTTTACTTTCCTGATTTTTGCTGCATATATGGTGTTGAGGTGTCCGTTAGTAAACGGCCTTTTTGGTTTATATGTAGATGGGATAAGCGGCACTAGTATAAAATTTCTCCTTTAGGTTTTATGGGGTTAGGTAAATCTTCTTCATCAAGCATGTCGCGAAGATCAATTTCGATGGTTCTACATAACGCTGTCATAGGCACATCGTTTGCTTTTCCTTCAAAAGGATCTTCACTATTGTCTCCTACATATTCCATCGTGGTGAAAATCCACATGATGAGTATGGTAAATGGAATCATTTGCAAAAACATAGTTGAAATTTGTTGCGAAGGATGCACGGTATCGGTCACGTGATTTTCAAAAATATTGAGCAGCCCCAGCGGAAGCAGTAGCACAAAAATCCAGGTGAATACTTTAGAGAAATAACCATATTGTCTGGGAAACGGGGTGTTTTTTATGCGCTCACACATACCTTGAAAATCATAGAATTTACCTAAAGCCTCTTGCAGTTGCATCTCCTGAAAACCATCAATTACCCCTTCTTTTCTAAGTCTTTGTACGATCATGCCTTGATTCTTGATCAAATGCGTTGCAGGATTTGCTCTTAGTTTGATCGCTTCATATTCATCGTGCCCTACAAATTGGTAGGCTTGGTTACTTTCAATATTGCGCTCGTTATGGCGATCAAATAAACGTTCAACCAGTTTGCCTTCTTGCAGCGTCCACGATCTAGGCTGACGCAGTTGCACGCGTAATGCGTTAAGCCATGCAATATGACGATACAGAAGTTCGCGTTTAAGTTCTTTATCTGCTATAGGATCATCAAGTTGAATGAGGCTTAAGGTTCTAATGCCCCACGTACGACTCCAGTTTACGATCATTCCCCAAATTTTTCTGCCCTCCCAGAAGCGGTCGTAACTCTGGCTGTTTTTAAAACCGAGATAAAAAGATACTGCAATACCAATTACGGTGAGCGGCTCAAAAGGAATGTCTATATCTTCAAAACCTAAATCATGGTACGCATAGAAAATAATAAGTGAATACACGAGAAAGAACACCAGATTACGCCACGTGTAACGCAGGATGAGTTTCCAACTTATATTCCTTTTAATGAGCATAGCATAGATGTTTAGAATTTAAAGATAAATGTAAACTGTAGAACAGCTTGAAGTATTAAGGGAAATTTAAAATATTATGCACGCATAAGGCTTTTAGGTATCTTTGCTCAAAATTTATTGGCGCGGTTAAAGGGTTTTATACTCTAAGGCTTGCCTCAAAATTGAAAAATTGTTTCCAACTAGTGCCTCACGGGCCTGTCTTTGTCGGTAGACAAGCTTGCCTTGAGGTAGATTATTTTTAAAATTATGTACACCAAAGAATTTGAGATACGCTGGAGTGATATTGATGCCAACAGGCATTTGGCAAATAGCGCATACATCAATTTTATGAGTCATACGCGTATGGCTTTTTTGATGGAAAACGGTTTTGGGCAGCAAGAGATGGCCAAGCATAATATTGGCCCGGTGGTGTTTTATGAGCATATGTATTATTTTAAAGAAGTGTTTGCCGGGAAGCCGGTAAAGGTGACGCTTCAATTAAAAGGGCTTTCTGAAGACGGGATGTATTTTGAATTCATTCATAATTTTTATGATCATAAAGGCCGAAATTTTGCAAGTTGTGAGATGATGGGCGCGTGGATCGATCTTAAAGAACGCAAACTTATAGGCTTGCCAGAAGTGCTTTTTGAAAACCTTTCTTCGCTAAGTAAAACCGATGATTTTAAAGTGCTTACTAAGGAGGATACACGTAAATTCGGTAAAAAACCAAAAGATTTAGTCTAGGCGGTTTTCTTTGTTCGAGTAGATAAATAGACTCCCAGAAAAATAAGTGCTGCGGCACCTGCGCGAACCCAACTCAAATGATCTGCTCCTACCAGAACTGCAAATAGAATGGCAATAACCGGTTGCAAATAAATAAACGCGCCAATGGTTGAAGCCTTCAGCGTTTTGAGCGCATACAAGTTGAGCAAGTAGGTTGAGAAGGTGGTGCCCACCACGACAAAAACCATAACCCAAACGGCGTGTGGCGGTAAATGGAGCCAGTCTACCGAAGTGAATTCAGTAAACGTAAAGGGTAAATTCAAGAACACACCTAAGAGAAAAAGCCACTTCATCAGCGTGATGGTGCTGTATTTATTACTGATGGGTTTTACTAAAATTAAATACACTGCATAGGTTGCACCATTTACAAAAAACAACACATTTCCTAACGGAATATTGGGAGCATTAGGTTGTTCTGCTGCGCCAAAAAGTACCAAAACCAGCGCTCCCAGCATACCGATTAGAATCCCAAGAATCTTAATAAACCCGATGCGCTCTTTCAAAAATAATGCGGAGAGAATAAGCAAGATCACCGGACTCAACGTAATAATCACCGAACTGTTGATAGGTGTAGACAGGCTTAACCCTTTAAAGAAGGAAAGCATGTTTACAAACATTCCAAAAACGGCACAGCCTAAAAACCGCCAATAATCGGCACGATCAATTTTTTCTGACTTTGTAAAAATACTAAGCAGCCAGAAAAGTAGTGAAGCTCCCAAAACGCGCAGCAAAATAAATCCGTAAGCGCCGATGTATGTTGGCATCACACCTTTTGCCAATGTGTGATTTATGCCATAAATGGTACTGGCGCCAGTGGCAGCTGCAAGTGCGAGCACGCGTTTATTGGCACCGCCTAAGGGTTTAATATTTTGAGGCTTGCCCTGAGGTAGTTTACTCATCAAAGTCTAGTGAGCGTGAATCGCCTCCTTGGCGGCAGCAACGGTTTTTTTGCTGTTGCCAATAAAGATCTTGTCGTTGTTTACGATCACCGGACGCTTTAAAAACGTGTAATGTTCTAAAATCAGTTCTGCAAAATCGTCTTCACTCAAATCCTCATTGTTCAAGCCACGCTCACGATAGAGTCTGGCACGCTTGTTAAAAAGTGCTTCGTAGCTTTCGCTTAGATTGTACAATTCTTCAAGTTGTTCTTCGGTCACAGGATCAGATTTTACATCCTGTTTTAAAAATGAAGAAGGTAATTCGATTTCATCCATAATACGCTTACACGTATCGCAGGTAGAGAGGTAATATATTTTTCTCAAAACAAAAAGATTTAAAAATTAATAGGTAATACCTGAGCTAGTTTGCTTGTGCAAAGTAATCGCTTTTCGGTTTAAAAAGGTATTTTTGACTCGATAATCGAGGTTAAAAACATTGAGGCTTGCCTCGAACGATAACAATAAATTTCTAATAAATGCTTCGAGACTTAACTCGAAGTGATTGACTAAAAGTATACCATGGACGCTTCAGTAGCTTACACCTTAAAAATCACCTATAAAACACGTGTGATCCTCAAGAATTATCTTGAAACCATTTCGTTAGAAGATCTAAACAAAATCCCTGAAGGATACAACAACAATATTTTTTGGAATATCGCACATTTGGTGGCGACCCAACAGATTTTAGTTTACAAATTTTCAGAAGTGCCTGCTCTGGTTTCTGATGAGCTCATCAATAAATATCGAAAAGGAACCAAGCCCGAAGCAGATGCTACTCAAGCCGAAGTTGATGAGATCAAAGCATTGCTTTTTAGCACGCTCGATCAGACTGAAGAAGACTACAAAGCCGGAAAATTCAAAACCTACAACAGCATTACAACTTCAATGGATAGTACCTTAACTAACGTTGATGAAGCAATTGCCTACAATAATTTTCACGAGGGAATTCATTTAGGTTCTGTACTTGCGTTGCGTCACGCTATAGGCTTAGTTTAAGATATTCTTGCACTTCACTGAATTTAAATTTTAAAATGGTTTGCCCATCTACGTAAGAGGCGATCTCATACGGGTTGTAGACCAATACCATTTCATTTGCGGTGAACCCGATTACATTAGGCAAAGCAAATACATCATTCTCAAATAAAAAGCCAGTGCTGTTGATGTTTCCATCAGCACTTAGCTTTTTTTGGTTTCTGAATTTTGTTTCAGCAAGCTTTAAAAAACCTTCATAATCCTTAAACAATTCTTTGTTGCTAAGCTGGGTCTGAGCATCTTTATCAAAATTAAGATAGGTAGTGCTTCCGTAGCCGTGCGCACCACCCCAATAGGTGTAGTTCTCAAATTTGATGCTTAAAAGCTGTGCGCCGTCGTAGCTCACTTGAGATGCGCTGTTAATTTCATATTCGGCTCCGGCATCTGGAAAGTCACTTTTATAAATGCGATAGCTTGAAACAAAATGTGCTAGTGCCTGATCAAAAGTTTCAACCTCAGATTCTTCGTCGGGATCGATCACCAAGTTGTTTATCAGCACTTGGTTTATGGCTGCGTTTATCGTGTCGGCAAAGTTTTTATTACCTGAAGCCGTGACTTTTTCAATATCAATAATTGGACAAATACCTTCCTTACAAAGTTCTAATCCATCGGTCTGAATGCTTTTTGATTCAAAAACCAAAGGAGCTGCTCTTTTTTGACAACTGGTAATAAAAAGAAGTGTGACCAGTATTAAAGCGATATTTTTCAAAACAATTTGGGTTTCGTGTTAAACAAAGAATAAAGGTACACGCAATTTTGGGAAAAGGTCTTTGGCTTGCTACATTTACTTATAGATTTAATGAAAGATTAAGAAAATGAAATTCAATACCAAAACCATTCACGGCGGTCAACACAATACAGATCCTGCATACGGAAGCGTGATGCCGCCTATCTATCAGACGTCTACCTACGCGCAATCAACGCCGGGAGGGCACAAAGGCTTTGAATATTCACGCAGTGGAAATCCAACGCGTAAAGCACTTGAAGATGCTTTGGCCAGTTTAGAGAATGGTCAGTTTGGTTTGGCTTTTGGCTCTGGTTTGGCAGCTATTGATGCGGTTTTAAAATTGTTTAAACCGGGAGATGAGATCATTTCAACTAATGATCTTTACGGCGGGTCGTACCGATTATTTACCAAGATTTTTGAAGATTTTGGATTGAAGTTTCATTTTGTGAGTATGCAGGACACTTCGGCAATTGAAGCTGCAATTAACGAGAAAACCAAAATGATCTGGGTTGAAACGCCTACCAACCCAATGATGAATATTATTGATATTGAAGCGGTAGCTCAAGTAGCCACAAAGCATAAGATTTTATTGGCTGTAGATAATACGTTTGCAACGCCCTATTTGCAACAGCCTTTAGATTTGGGCGCTGATCTTGTGATGCACAGCGTCACCAAATACTTGGGTGGACATAGCGATTTGGTTATGGGTGGCTTGATCGTGAAAGATAAAGAACTGGCCGATAAATTATATTTTATTCAAAATGCAAGCGGTGCTGTTTGTGGACCTCAGGATAGCTTTCTTGCGTTACGCGGAATCAAAACCTTGCACGTGCGTATGCAGCGACACTGTGAAAACGGTAAAGCTGTTGCGCAGTTCTTAAAAGAGCACCCAAAAGTTGATGAGGTGTATTGGCCCGGTTTTGAAGAACATCCCAATCACGAGATTGCCAAGAAGCAAATGAAAGACTTCGGCGGAATGGTTTCGTTTACGACAAAAAAAGACAGCCTTGAAGGTGCTGTTGAGGTGGTAGAAAAATTAAAGGTATTTACTCTTGCCGAAAGTCTGGGAGGTGTAGAAAGCTTAGCGGGGCATCCTGCGAGTATGACACATGCAAGCATACCCAAAGAAGAGCGTCAAAAAACAGGAATCAAAGATTCTTTAATACGTTTAAGTGTTGGTATCGAAGATGCAGACGATCTTTTAGCAGATTTAGAGCAGGCTTTGGCTTAAGCGAGCGCGTTTAAAAATTCAGGTAATAGATATAACCTATTGTTAGCCATACGATAGAATCGTCGTATTTGTTAGGTGGGTAAAATTCAGGATCAGGATTTAGACCATCTACCCAGTTGGAGTGGTATTTATGATATTTCAATTCTAGGTTGATATCGCTAAGTATCGTTAGTTTATATCTAATGCCTACACTTCCGGTTAATGCCCACGTTGTTCCTGCAGCATCGCTTATTCCGCCTAGTTCACCACCATCTCCTATCAAAAACCGGTCAAAGTAGATGTCTTCGGGTGATGCGCCCGGTACATCCTGCACCGAAGAATACTCAGGTTTAAAAGAGACAAAATGTGCTCCCAAACTTATATATGGTGCAATTTTAAAGGCTCCTGCTTGAAAATCTCTAATACTCAACGGGAAATATTCAAGTTGCATTCCCAATTCAAAAACAAGAGAGCTTCCTTTATGGTCTCTTAAATCTTGACCTTCTGGAGAATCTTTTTGAGACTCATATCCTTCGTGAGTTAAATTTGTGTAGTGGAGATCTGCTTCAGAACGCAGTTTGAAATGATCGTTAAAATAGCGGTCTCTCGTATAACAGTTACAGTCTGCACGATACGCGAAGTTGAAATAATGAACAAGGCCTATCCCGAGACCTTGGTTATTTATATTGGTGTCATAATTATTTCTAAGTCCAAAATCGGATTGAAAAAGTAGGGGACCAGCAATCACACCAATTTCATTAGAAAAAGCGAACTGTGATCTGGCTGCTGAAGGTATTGCCAGAAAGAGTATTAATACCGCAACTAAAATTTTGGTATTCATTAGGTTTGGGGACTTAAGATGCAACAAAGATAGTAAAAATGCAGTTTTAACCTAAGATTGTATTTCTGTTGTAAATTATATAATAGATATAATAAAAATGAGGTATGTATATTAAGAATTTCTAAAATTTAGATACTAATTTTTATCAATATCATATATTTGCACCGCCTTAGAGCATTTAAAATTATAAATTCAAAAAAACATTATAATGACAGATAGCATTAAAAATTTTGTTGATTCTGTTGAGAAAGCTAATCCTAACGAGCCAGAGTTTATTCAGGCAGTGCAGGAGGTGGCAGAAACTGTTATTCCTTTTATAGAAAATAACCCAAAATACCAAGGCAAAAAATTACTAGAGCGTATGGTTGAGCCAGAACGCGCTATTTTGTTCAGAGTACCGTGGGTAGATGATAAAGGAGAAACGCAAATAAATAAAGGGTATCGCATAGAATTTAATTCTGCGATAGGACCTTATAAAGGTGGACTTCGCTTTCACCCTTCGGTAAACCTGAGTATCCTAAAATTCTTAGGTTTTGAGCAGGTGTTTAAAAACAGCCTTACTTCATTACCTATGGGTGGTGGTAAAGGAGGTTCTGATTTTAACCCTCGCGGAAAAAGCGATGCCGAAGTTATGCGTTTTTGCCAAAGCTTTATGACCGAATTGTACCGTCATATTGGCCCTAATACTGATGTGCCTGCAGGTGACATTGGAGTTGGTGGTCGTGAGATTGGTTATATGTTTGGGCAGTATAAGCGCATCAAAAATGAATTTACGGGTATTCTTACCGGAAAAGGGTTGTCTTATGGCGGTTCTAAAATTCGTCCCGAAGCGACGGGTTATGGTAACGTGTATTTCACAAAATATATGTTGAATAACGTAGGTGAGAAATTAGCCGGGAAAACAGTAGTGATCTCCGGTTCTGGTAATGTGGCGCAATACGCAGCAGAAAAAGCAACACAGCTTGATGCAAAAGTGGTGACGCTTTCTGATTCTGACGGATTTATCTACGATGAAGCCGGAATTACTAAAGAGAAGCTCGCTTTTGTGATGGAACTTAAAAACGAGCGTCGCGGTCGTATTAAGGAATATGTAGAGAAGTATCCTGAAGCAGAATTTCATGAAGGTAAAGCACCATGGGGAATCAAATGTGATATCGCATTGCCTTGTGCTACTCAAAATGAATTAGATCAGGAGGATGCTCAATTGCTGGTGAAGAACGGTGTAATGGCAGTAGGTGAAGGGGCAAATATGCCGTGTACGCCAGATGCTGTTTCAGTATTCTTAGAAAATAAGATTTTATTCTCTCCCGGTAAAGCTTCTAATGCAGGAGGAGTAGCGACTTCTGGTCTTGAGATGTCTCAAAACAGTATGCGTTACAACTGGTCTGCAGAGCAAGTAGATAAAAAGCTTCATGAGATTATGTACGATATACACAATGCGTGTGTGGAGTATGGTAAGCAGGAAGACGGGTTTGTAGACTACGTAAAAGGAGCGAATATCGCTGGTTTTGTTAAGGTTGCAGATGCCATGCTTGCTCAGGGAATCGTATAAAACATTAGATTTCATAAAAGATTTAGCCAAAGGCTTCGGGAGTTAACCGAAGCCTTTTTTTATAAGCTTACTCTGGGTTATATTGTATTTTTAACCTGTGGCTAATGCATCGTTGATGATTAAAAAAAACTTATATCTGTTTATTTTGCTGCTGAATAGTTGCTGTGCTTTTGCTCAGGAATATTCAGAAGCGTGGACGGCATATTTTTCTTACAATCGCATTACTGCCCTTGCTGAAGCCGATACCCAAATCTATGCGGCAGCACAAAATTCAGTGTTTAGTTATGATTTGCAAACCAATGAAACGCGTCTTTTTTCTACAGTGCAAGGCCTCGCGGGCGAAGCGATAAGCGCCATTCATTATAGTGACGCTACAGGTATTTTATTTGTAGGCTACGCCTCCGGACTCATAGATGTAGTGCAACCTGATGCTACAGTGACAACTTTGGTAGCTATTCGCGATAAGCCGGCGATTCTTCCTTCAGAAAAAAGCATCAACAGTTTTGATGAGCAGGACAACACGCTGTATATCGCTACAGGTTTTGGCATTTCTCTATTTGATCTCTCGCGTCTGGAGTTTGACGATTCTTATTTTATAGGAAATAACGGAGCGCGTCTCAATATCAAACAAACGGCAATCTTTGGCGATTATATCTATGCGGCTTCACCTGATGGCGGGCTGCGTCGCGCATTGGTGGCCGATGATAACCTGATCGATTTTCAAAATTGGGAAACTTTAGATCCTACGGGTTGGGAAGGTATTCAAACTTTTGCTGATGCGCTTTGGGGTGTAAAAAGCGATCAAAGCTTACAGCGTTTTGACGGAAACAGCTTTACCCTGGCAGCTAATTTAGCGCAACTTCCGGTTTCTTTTTCAGCTTCAGAAGACGCGCTCACGATAAGTTTAGGTAGCCAAGTTTTGATCTATGATCTTACCGGAAGTTTGACAACAACGATAAATACTATTGCAGAATATCCAGACACCTACAATGTTGCATTAACTTCTCAAGGTCAAATCTATTTAGGTACTGAAGCTAATGGGCTTTTGATTTCTTCAACATCAAATGCAACGGCAGCGCTTCAGGTGTTGCCAGATGGTCCACTGCGCAATGATCCGTTTAGTATTGAAGCCGCGCCGGGCCAACTTTGGGTGGCCTATGGTGATTATTCAGATACTTATAATCCATTTCCATTAAAACAGCGCGGACTGAGTCATTTTGTGGTGGATTCCGGTTGGTATAATCTTCCGTTTGATGACTTGTTAGAAACCAACAGCATCACCAACATCACTTACAATTCTGAAGACCAGACTCAGGTTTTTATGAGTTCGTTTAACGCCGGTCTCCTTGAAATTGTAGAAGAAGTGCCTTTGCAGCTGTATGACGAAACCAACAGTGGCTTAAGTGATATCCCTTTTGCGCCGTCTGATGTGCGTATAAACGGAGCTGCTTTTGACCGAAATGGTGTTTTATGGTTAACCAACAGCTTGGTCGAAAATGCACTCGCACGCAAAACAGGAAATCAGATTGAAGGTATCTCGATCGCTTCCATTTTGCCTGACTTTGATGCTGTAAATGGCTATTCTGAATTGGTGGTTGGCAGATTAGGAAATATCTATTTTGGTTCTTCAAACCGAGGCCTCATCGGTTACGATCCGGATGCCAATAGCTTTAGGCTGCTCAATGCTGAACGGTCTAATTTACCGTCTGATAATGTGCAGTCGCTTGCTGTAGATAATAATGGCGCGTTATGGATTGGTACCAGTTTAGGGCTCCGGCGGCTTTTTAACCCGGCGCAGATGTTTGAAAATGCCGAAATTCAAACGCAGCCTATAATTATTGAAGAATCAGGAAGCGCTGTAGAATTGCTTAATGACCAAGTTATTCGAGCCATCGCTGTAGACGGAAACAATAATAAATGGGTAGGAACCGTGTCTAGCGGTGTGTTTTACTTCAGTGCCAATGGTCAGGAAACCTTACAACAATTTAATACTACAAATTCGCCGCTTCCTTCAAATAATATTCAAGATATAAGCATTGATGAAGATTCTGGAGAAGTTTATTTTGCAACTCCTCTGGGCTTGGTTTCTTTTTTGGGTACTGCAGTTGCACCGCAAGAAACTTTGGAAAATGCGCGGGTTTTTCCTAATCCTGTGCGCCCCTCATTTACCGGCAGTGTTACCATCGATGGACTAACTGAAAACGCCAATGTGAAAATCACCGATCTAAACGGAAATTTGGTTTATGAAGAAGTTTCAGAAGGTGGAAGCATTCAATGGGATACAACTGCTTTTGGAAGATACCGTGTCGCTTCCGGGGTTTATTTTATAATGATCACTGCCGAGGATGCCGTGGAGACCAAAATCGTCAAACTTATGATCATTCGCTAATGCTGGTAACTACAAAAGCTATAGTCATTTCGGCAATTAAATACGGGGAAGCAGATCTTATTGTACGCTGTTTTACAGAAGAAGCCGGACTCAAATCTTACATTCTACGACGTATTTTAAAGTCTAAAAAAGGCAAACTGCGCACGGCGATGTTTCAGCCTGCAAGTCAGTTGGAGTTGGTTGCAGTGCATAAGGACAAAGGAACACTCGAGAGTATACGCGAGGCTAAAGTGATTCAACCCTACGTGAGTTTACACACCGATGTTTTGAAGTCAAGTGTGGTGCTTTTTCTTTCAGAAATGCTGCGTAATGCGATTCAAGAGGAAGAAGAGAACCGAGCGTTATATGCCTTTTTAGAACACGCATTTTTATGGTTTGATCTACACGAACAAACAGCAAATTTTCATCTGTTGTTTCTGTTAGAATTGACCAAATATTTAGGTTTTTATCCGGATACTTCAGAGTTGCATCACGCACACTTCAACTTAGAAACCGGAATATTTGAACCTGTTGAAAGTTTTTACAGTATTTCCGAAGAAAATTTACATACGCTCAAACAGCTCTTGGGTATAAATTTTGATGCACTTGCTACGGTAAAACTGAACCAAAAACGACGCGCAGACTTTGTGAATATGCTGCTCGCGTATTATGAATTACATTTACACGGCTTTAAAAAACCAAAGTCACTTGCGGTGCTAACCGCATTATTTAACTAACCACATTTATGAGATTACCCCTTACTTTGTTGCTTTTTTGTGTCTTTTCATTCACCCTTCACGCACAAACGATCAAACTGCTGGATAAAGACACCCAAGCGCCGGTAGCCAAT
This sequence comes from Leeuwenhoekiella sp. CH_XMU1409-2, assembly GCF_037029365.1. Lineage (NCBI taxonomy): Bacteria > Pseudomonadati > Bacteroidota > Flavobacteriia > Flavobacteriales > Flavobacteriaceae > Leeuwenhoekiella > Leeuwenhoekiella sp. CH_XMU1409-2. The sequence goes on from NZ_JAYMEI010000001.1 coordinate 216,401, forward strand.
GCCGCGCTCTACAATACCTCAAAGGCAACCTATGTAGTAAGTGATGAAGAAGGAAACGCTGATGTATCGGCATTCACAAAATCTGAGACTATTTTTATCACGCACGTATCCCACATCACCTTAAAAACTACAAAGGCGGCAATCGTTGCTGAAGGTAATGTGGTCTATCTGGATGATAACGAGAACCAACTTAACGAGGTGGTGCTTTCAGTGTCAAAATTTGAGCAGGAATCTAAGGATATCGCTCAAAAAATAGTAAGTCTGGATGCTGAAGATATCGAACTTAAAAATCCGCAAACAGCGGCAGACTTTCTTAGTCAGAGCGGGCAGGTTTTTGTTCAAAAAAGTCAGTTGGGTGGCGGTAGCCCTATGATACGTGGTTTTTCAACAAACCGATTGTTGTTGACGGTAGATGGTGTGCGTATGAATACGGCGATTTTTCGATCAGGAAACCTTCAGAATGTGATTAATATCGATCCTTTTACCATTGATCAAACCGAAGTTATTTTAGGTCCGGGATCTGTGGTGTATGGTAGTGACGCGGTAGGGGGTGTGATGAATTTTTATACTAAAAAACCGGCCTTTTCTTTTGAAGAAGGTACCGCATTCTCAGGAATGGCGCTTACGCGATATGCAACTGCAAACAATGAAAAAACAGGTCACGTTGATTTTAATATCGGGGCTAAGAAATGGGCATTTTTAACCAGCGTAAGCTATTCTGATTTTGACGATCTGCGTATGGGAAGTCACGGGGCCGAAGATTACCTGCGTCCCGAATTTGTGGTGACACAAAACGGTGTGGATACGGTGGTAGAAAATGACGATCCTAATGTGCAAACGCCTACCGGTTTTGATATGATCAACCTTACCCAAAAAATACGCTATATGCCTAACAGTATTTGGGATTTTAATCTTGGGTTGCATTACAGCAATACTTCAGACTATGCGCGCTACGACAGGCTTACACGAACTAGAAATGGGCAGCTGCGTTCTGCAGAATGGTATTACGGACCGCAATTGTGGTTTATGGGAAATCTTCAAATCGATAAAAAAGGAAACGGCGATTTTTATGACGATGCCAAGCTTACTGCGGCAATTCAATATTTTGAAGAGAGTAGAAACGATCGTGATTTTGGAGCAACTACTTTATTCACCACGCAAGAGCAGGTGAATGCCTATTCTTTGGATCTTGATTTTACTAAGAAAATGGACTCAAATCAGTTGTTTTATGGGTTGGAATATGTGTATAACAAAATTGGCTCCTACGGAAAGCAAACCGATATCAACACCGGCGACCAGGCAGCAACTGCAACCCGCTACCCTGATGATTCCAGCTGGCAATCACTGGCAGCCTATCTAAGCGGACAGTTCAATTTGGCTGAAAGTTTAACCTTGCAAACAGGCGTGCGGTACAATCATATATTGATCGATGCGACTTTTGATGATAACTTTTATGATTTTCCGTTTGAAAAGGCAGATGTAAGCTTCGGAAATTTCACCGGAAACGCCGGCTTGAATTGGCAAACGGCAGAAAATTTCAATCTTAAACTGAATCTGGGCACAGCCTTTAGAGCGCCTAATATTGATGATATCGGGAAAATCTTTGACAGCGAACCCGGGTCTGTGGTGGTGCCTAATCCCGATCTTAAAGCAGAATATGCATATAATGCCGAGTTGGGTGCCGCGTGGCGTATTGATGAAAAGTTACGTCTGGATGTGGCAACCTATTACACGCATTTGAACAATGCACTTGTGCGTCGTGATTTTAGTCTAAACGGGGAGACAACCGTAGATTATCAAGGCGAGCCGAGTAATGTACAGGCAATTCAAAATGCTGCAAGTGCTGAGGTGTATGGCGTTGAAGCCGGTTTAGAATATTTATTTACCAAAAACATTAAACTCACCTCTCAGGTCACAGTTACTGAAGGAAGTCAGGAAGAAGATGATGGCAGCGATGCGCCGTTGAGACACGCTGCACCACTCTTTGGAAATACGCACCTGATTTACCGTATGAAGCGCTGGAAGTTTGACGCTTCTGCAGAATATAACGGGCAATTTGATTATGACGAACTCGCCCCATCGCAACAGGGCAACGCTTATTTGTACGCGCTGGATACTGATGGTAATCCGTATTCACCGCGCTGGTACACTTTGAATGTATACAGTGAATACCAGATCGCCCAAAACTGGAAAGCGACTGCAGCTTTAGAAAACATCACAGATCAACGCTATCGTCCCTATTCGTCAGGCATTTCAGCACCGGGACGTAATTTAATTATGGCTTTGAAGTATACGTTTTAGGATTTTATCAATCAATTATAAATGAAATTTGAAACATTACTTAGGAACTCTATTGCTTATGCAGCATCTAGTATCGGGGAAGAGTTTATAAATGAACCTTTTCAAAATGGCACATATTTTTTAGAAAAGGATTCAAGTTACAGGTCGTTTTATGATTCAAAATATAACTGTCTGAGCATTTATAAAGATGATAGAGAGGTTGTTCATTCAATAACGGTTCATTTACTTGAAGTTTTAAATTTTAAAACCTTCAATTCATTGGTAGCACAGTATGGCGCACCAGATCATATCTGGGTGGCAACTAAAACTACTTTAATTAGCGAAACGAGTGATGATTCTAATCCTGAATTTAAGCAACGTCTAACAAAATCAGAACACGATCTTCGTGAGGGTACTTTTGAAGAAAAGCCGCTCGTTATCATTTGGAATAAGAAAGATTTTGAGATCAAAGTAATTTTCAGGTACGAACAAAATCAGAGTAAAATCACTTATAGATCTTTGGAGTAAACCTTCATTTTAAACCGGCTTTTGCAATGCCTGCTTAATCACCTCACTCCAGATTGCATAACCTTTTTTGTTGAGGTGCAAGCCGTCTGACATATAGAGTTCGGGATTGGGTTTGTCGTCTAGCGAGATCATTTGTGAGAATACGTTAATGAACTGCGCATCCAAGCCGGTGATCACATATTCTGAAAGCAGTTCGTTAAGCTCCATAAATTGCGGGATGAGATGCGCGCGTTCTACACTGGGTTTTAAGCTGATCACCGCCAGCGGAACTTTAGGATATTTTGCCTTTACCGCTTTGGTAAGCTCTTTAAAGTCGGCTAAGACTTCAAGTGGTGTGCGGCCTTGAGTAATGTCGTTTTCACCGGCATATAGAATTAGCTTCGACGGATTCACATCTTGAAAGATTTCCTCAAAATAGTGCAAACACCAGGCATACGTAGAGCCACCAAATCCCAGATTTAATGTGTGCATGGGCGCAAGATCTTCTTGCATATGCACCCATAACCGCACCGAAGAACTTCCGTAGAAAACGTACAAGTCCTCTTGATTTTTCAGTTTTTCAACACGACGACGCAGGCGTTTGATCTCGTTGGCCCACATTACCGGTGGTTCTTCTTCCGGCACCGCCGAAAAATTACTGGTCATCAACCTTTTTACTTTTTCGCGAGCTTCGGCCACATAGTCGGCATACTTTTTTTGATAGTCTTCTACAAAAGCTTTGACCAAAATAGGATCGTTTTTAGCCACGTGATCACTCATTTTAAAAGGCTTCAGGATGTTGCAGTAAAACAAGGTGTCGTTGATGCGTTTATCAAAATTCACCAAAACGATCGGGACGATGAGCGGTTCGGTTTTGAGATTTAGAGCGAGGTTAAAGGCGCCCGTTTTAAAAGCTCCGGGAGATTCTTCAGAAGTGTACGAAGTACCTTCCGGACTGATGATGAGATTCTTTTTGTTTTTTAAGAATTCGCTTGCAGCCGTATAAAAAATACTGCGATTGCTGGTTTTAGCAGCGGCTTCCGGCAGTTCAGATTCTTTGGTGTACACGTTAATGTAGCCTAGATTTTCATAATAATTTTGATGTCCGTATTCCTGACCTTGCGCGATGCGCACCGTGCGTATGCCGGGTTCACCGTATTTATCATCAAGTAAAACGCTGATAAAATGCGAGTCTAAAGTGATCTGAAATTGATTATTCAGTGTGTAAAATGGATGATTTAATAGGTGGTTGTAAATAAATATATGCCCGGAATCCTCAGGTAGATTCTCTAAACCTTCCACGTGTACCATAACCTGTTTTAATGCTTCGCGTGTGGCTTGCGCACAAGCTTTGCGTTTGTGTTGCGGGCTGGTTTCTGGATTGTTTTCGGCGACAGCCTCATAAATACTGCGCAACGCATTTTTAAACTGATGTTCACGCCGATCGTGTTTTAAAAACTCGAGACTCAGCGATGCGATGTGTCGCTCTAGGCTTGAGCCCTGCGTAACTAAATTCTGTAAGGTTTCATACGCAAGCGCTTTGGTGGTTTGATCTTTCAACAAATGAAATACCGAATGCAATCCCGAATTCACGGTAAGCCGCGAGCGGTTATTTTCGATCAATTGATAAACGGCATCAATGCTGTGTTTGCCTAAAAGCGAAGTATACCGAATAAACGCTGCGTTGATTTGATTGCCAATAAGCCAAATGAGGCGGTGATAAAAGCGTTTTTTGAGTCGGTCATCTTCTTCCAGAAGTTGGTGCAAATCCAGATGATTGATAAAGTATACCGCTGTTTTTTCAGTGGTGATGGCGTTGCAAATATCAGGAAGGTTGAGCAGCGAGGACCAACCAAAAATAAATCCGGAATTAGAAATACTGCGCTGGCTGATGTCAATTTTGCCTTCCATACGCTTGATGGCCACCTCGCCGTGTATTAAAATGTATAAACCCTCTGAAGCGCTGTCTTGCGCATAAATGATTTCGCTAGGCTCATAATCACGGCGTTGAACAAGCTTTGCGAGTTTGTTTAATTGAGGTTCAGAAAACTGATCAAGAAATGGTGATCGCCGCATCAAGTGAATGATCTCTGACTTTTCAATGGAAGGATTGAGGTAAAAGTGTTCGTCTTTAGGAATTTGAAAACTTTGAGGCCTCAGCAAAGAAGCCTGCTTACTCAATGCATTTTTAAGCAGTTGGTAATTGGTTTGACAAACCGCAAGGAGCAACGTGTTCACTTCTGCAAGATCTGCTTTAAAATCGGTAATCGGCACTTTGTAAAAAGTGGCTTGCCCACTGGCAATTTTTGCGCTAAAGGTATAGCGCTCCGGTGCAAAAAAACCATTCCAACCTATTGTGGTAAAAACGGTGTCGCTATGTGCAACCTGCACTTCTTGTTCTGCATTTTGATGTTGCGTGTAAAAGTCAAGACTGCCTTCAATAAGCCAATAGAGGTGTTTTACTTTTTTATGAATGGTGCAAAGTGTGGCGCCTTTGTGTTGAGAAACCAACTGGCCGGTAGGCAACAGCTCTTGTAATAATTCAAGCGAAATTTTAGTAGCAGCAAGTGTTTTCAATAGATAGCATGTTTTAAGTCCTTTACAAATTATCGCTTTGTACTCAAAAAACGGCTTCAGGTACTGCTTCACGCAGCATTTTTATGAATATTGAAATTTGTCATATTTGTTTTTTGTGATTTGGCAATAAAACACGGCAATGTGTCACTTTGGTTAACGCGCGTGCTGCTTTTTCGGAAATCTAAATGGGCATTTTGAGTACGCATCTTCACAACAGCTTGCTACTATGTTAAGGCATTCTTTTTATAGGTTTTTTTCTAATCTAAATTCCGTAATTTTGCACACTTATTAGAAAACGCATATCATGAGCACAAAGTTCCCTGAATATAAAGGACTTGACCTGCCCAAAGTGGCTGAGGAAATTTTAGCCTATTGGAAGGAAAACGACATATTTGAAAAAAGTATTTCTACGCGTGAAGGCAACGAACCTTACATCTTTTTTGAAGGTCCGCCATCTGCAAATGGAATGCCTGGTATTCACCATGTTATGGCGCGTGCGATCAAAGATATTTTTTGCCGTTTTCAAACTCAGAAAGGAAAGCAGGTAAAACGTAAGGCCGGTTGGGATACCCACGGACTTCCGGTAGAACTTGGTGTGGAGAAAGAATTGGGTATCACCAAAGAAGATATCGGTACCAAGATCAGCGTTTCAGAATACAACGAAGCCTGTAAAAATGCGGTGATGCGCTACACTGATGTGTGGAACAACCTTACCGAGCAGATGGGATATTGGGTAGATATGGAAGATCCCTACATCACCTACAAGCCAAAATACATGGAAACCGTATGGTGGCTGCTTAAGAATATTTACAATCAAGGTCTTATTTACAAAGGCTACACAATACAGCCGTATTCACCGAAAGCGGGTACCGGTTTAAGTTCGCACGAACTTAACCAACCCGGGACGTATCAGGATGTGACCGATACTACGGTAACCGCACAGTTTAAAGTGGTTGAGGACGAGACCTATAAAGCTTCTCCGCTTGCTGCTTTTGACGGATCAAAATACTTGATGGCCTGGACGACCACTCCGTGGACCTTGTCTTCAAACACAGCATTGACGGTTGGTAAGAAGATTGATTATGTTTTAGTAAAAACCTTCAATCAATATACGTTTGAGCCTATTCAGGTGGTTTGCGCAAAAGCTTTGGTGGGAAAGCAATTCACTAAGAAATTCTTTGCTGCAGAAAGTGAGGAGGATTTCGCAAAATTCAGTGAAGAAGATAAAAAGATTCCTTATCAAATCCTTTCTGAATTTAAAGGAAGCGAATTGCTAGAATTGCGATATGAGCCGGTGATCGATTATGTGCAGCCGCACGACAATCCACAGGATGCGTATCGCGTGATCGCGGGAGACTTCGTAACTACCGAAGACGGTACCGGTATCGTACACACCTCACCAACTTTTGGTGCAGATGATGCGATGGTGGCTAAACAAGCCGAGCCTCAAATTCCGCCGATGTTGGTGAAAGATGAGAATGGTAATTTGGTGCCGCTTGTAGACTTGCAAGGGCGTTTCCGTCCTGAACTGAAAGAGTTTGGCGGCAAGTATGTGAAAAACGAATATTACGACGACGGCGAAGCACCAGAGAAGAGTGTAGATGTTGAGATCGCAATTAAACTCAAAGAAGAAAATAAAGCCTTTAAAGTTGAAAAGTATGTGCACAGTTATCCAAACTGCTGGCGTACCGATAAGCCTATTTTATATTATCCGTTAGATTCCTGGTTCATCAAAGTAACTGATGTGCGTGATCGTATGCACGAGTTGAATCTGGGCATAAACTGGAAACCAAAAGCAACCGGTGAAGGCCGTTTTGGAAACTGGCTGGCCAATGCTAACGATTGGAATTTATCGCGCTCGCGTTATTGGGGAATTCCATTGCCAATCTGGAGAACTGAGGATGGAAAAGAGGAAATCATTATTGGTTCGGTTTCCGAACTAAAAGAAAAAATTGCTAAAGCTGTAAAAGCCGGTGTGATGGACAGCGATCCATTTGCAGATTTTGTTCCGGGTGATATGAGCGAAGCAAATTATGATTTGATAGACCTGCATAAAAATGTGGTTGATGAGATCAAACTGGTTTCGCCAAGCGGAAAAGCTATGCGTCGTGAAGCAGATTTGATTGACGTATGGTTTGATAGCGGAAGTATGCCGTACGCGCAATGGCACTATCCTTTTGAGAATAAAGAAATGGTTGAAGAAACCTGGCGAAAAGCCGACTTTATCGCAGAAGGTGTTGACCAGACCCGCGGTTGGTTCTATACACTTCACGCCATCGCAACGATGACTTTTGATGATGTTGCGTATAAAAATGTAGTTTCAAACGGACTTGTTTTAGACAAGAACGGTCAGAAGATGTCTAAGCGTTTGGGTAATGCGGTAGATCCGTTTACGACGCTTAATACCTTTGGTCCTGATGCGACGCGCTGGTATATGATCAGTAATGCGAATCCTTGGGATAACCTTAAGTTTGATCTAGACGGAATTACAGAGATTCAGCGTAAGTTCTTCGGAACTTTGTATAACACGTATTCATTCTTTTCGCTGTATGCTAATCTGGATAATTTTACCTATGCGGAAGCTGATATTGAATGGAAAGACAGACCTGAAATCGACCGTTGGATTCTTTCAGAATTACACACATTGATCGCGCAGGTAGAGAAATTCTATTCAGAATACGAGCCTACTAAAGCTACACGTGCAATTTCAGATTTTGTTCAAGAAAACTTAAGCAACTGGTTTGTGCGTTTAAGCCGCCGCCGTTACTGGAAAGGCGAGTATGCACACGATAAAATTTCAGCCTATCAAACGCTTTATCAATGTCTGGTAACCGTGGCAAAATTAGGAGCTCCGGTAGCGCCATTCTTTATGGATCGTTTGTATAAAGATCTGAATGGATTAACCAACAAGGAAGCTGCAGAAAGTGTACACCTCTCAGATTTCCCTGAAAGCAATACCGCGTTTATAGACACGAGCTTAGAGCATAAAATGCAAAAGGCACAAACGATCTCATCGTTAACCCTTTCGCTTCGCGCTAAAGAAAAAATCAAAGTGCGTCAGCCTTTGCAGCGCATTATGATTCCGGTGCTTGATGAAGCACAACGCGAAGAAATTATGGCTGTGCAAGACCTGATCAAGTCAGAAGTAAATGTGAAAGCGATCGAGCTGATCGATGATGCTTCGGGTATTTTGGTAAAAAATATCAAGCCTAACTTTAAGGTTTTAGGTCCGCGTTTTGGTCGAGATATGAAAGTGGTAGCTAATGCAATTAATGCGATGACCGCCAAGGATATCTCAACAATTGAAAATGAGGGGGAAATCACTGTGGACATTAATGGAAAAAGTGTTACTTTGGCGCCCGAAGACGTAGAAATCACTTCACAAGATATTGAGGGGTGGTTAGTTGCAAGCAGTGGATCACTTACAGTGGCACTCGATGTTACTTTGACAGACGAATTGAAGAACGAAGGTATCGCAAGAGAATTGGTGAACAGAATTCAGAATTTGAGAAAAGATTCAGGATTTGAGGTGACCGATAAAATTGAAGTACAATTACAACGTGACGGTAAGGTCGAGCAAGCCGTTAACGACAACTTAGAATACATTAAAATGGAAACGCTCACCGCAAAACTCGACGTTGCAGAGCAAGTTACTAACGGTATAGCTATAGCATTTGACGATGTAGAAACAAAGCTGGCTATAAAAAAACAGTAAACAACACATGGCGACAGACACTAAAGAACGTTACAGTGATGCGGAATTAGAAGAATTTCGCGTGATCATTCAGCAGAAAATTGATAAGGCTCAGAACGACCTTGACCTTATTAAAAGTGCGTATATGAATGACGGTAACAATGGTACTGACGATACTTCTCCTACGTTTAAAGCCTTTGAAGAAGGAAGTGAGACTATGAGTAAAGAGGCAAATTCTGCACTCGCCATTCGTCAAGAAAAGTTTATACGTGACTTAAGAAATGCATTAAACCGTATTCAAAACAAAACTTATGGTATTTGCCGTGTAACCGGTAAACTTATCAATAAGGAGCGTTTAAAGTTAGTTCCTCATGCTACGTTGAGTATTGAAGCAAAGAACATGCAGAAATAAGACACGTCATTATTGTTTACAAAAACGCTTCAGGAATATTCTGGAGCGTTTTTTGTTTCTAGCAGCTTATGAAGTATCTAAAAATTTTGAATTTGTTTGTGGTTTTGTTTTGCGCAATGAGCGTAGCATTTGCCCAAAAGCAAATGGTCTTGACAGAATCTGCAGGGCAACTCAAAGGCATTTTTATTGAGTCTGACCAGGTTTTTCAGATCTATGTGAAAACCACAAATTCTGACCAACTTGTCATCAGTACTGAAGTTGAAGGAGAAACCTTTGAGACACTTGAGATCGATACCCGGCTTCAGAATGAATTGTTATACGTCACCACTGGAAGATCGGTAGGTTTTAAGGCGTTTGACGATAAATTGGCAGCACATAAAGTGCTTTCTGTGGTATTGCATATTGAATTGCCCAAAAACAAGGAATTGTGGGTAAATTCCTCACTGGCTTCTGTTGAAGCGCAGGGAGCGTTCAGTTATGTAAACTTAAATCTTTCCGGCGGAAGGGTCGACCTCTTAAATTTTAGCGGAAATGGTGTGGTTAATACCCTTCGAGGCGCAATAGCGATAGAGACTCAAAACACAGCAGTGAAAGCTTCTAGCCGCAACGGAACGGTGGACGTAGCCTCAAGCCCGCTTCAGCTTTATGAACTTGTTTTAAAAACCGTGGATGGCGATATAAGCGTAAGCCAGTCTGAATAAATTAAGTATTTTTACCGCTCTTAAATACAGCACATGTCATTAAAAAAGGCCGTAGGCATTATCGTTCTTGTTTTGCTTGTAGATCAAATAAGCAAGATTTATATAAAAACCCATTTTCAGTTACAGGAGCAGGTTGTTGTTTTTGAATGGTTTAAAATTCTTTTTGTTGAGAATGAAGGAATGGCTTGGGGTGCTAAAATTCCCGGGAACTATGGTAAAATTATTCTTACGCTTTTTAGAATTGGGATTCTTCCGCTTATAGGGTATTGGTTATACGACAGTGTAAAAAAACACAGTTCGCGTATTCTTATCGTTGGGATCGCACTCATTTTTGCCGGTGCCTTTGGGAACATTATCGATTCTATTTTCTACGGAATTATATTCGACAGCAGTGCAGGCCAGCTCGCGACCTTTATGCCTGAGGATGGCGGTTACAGCAGCATCTTTTACGGGCGTGTGGTAGATATGCTTTATTTCCCGATCTGGGAAGGTTATTTGCCCGATTGGTTACCTATCTGGGGCGGAGATTACTTTACGTTTTTTAATGCGGTTTTTAATATCGCAGATATGGCGATCAGTACCGGAGTAGGTTTATTGCTGGTATTTAACAAGCGTGCCTTTTCAAAAGATCTAGAATAAGCTCGCTTAAAGGGTGATGGTAAATTTAGTTCCGTAGCCTGGCTTACTGGTTACTTCGATCTTTCCGCCTAGGGCTTCCACTTCATTTTTTACAATAAACAAGCCAACAGATTCACTATTGTTTGTGTTGTCTGAACTGCGTGTCATATGAAAAAGTTGATCCTTATTAGGGCCTAAATCATAACCCTTGCCGTTATCTTCTACAATTAGCGAAAGTTTCTTTTTATTTTCAAGACAGTAGGCTTTGATCTCGGGTTTGCGAGACCCATTTTTATTAAGGATTCCGTTTTTGATGAGCGTGTATAATATATTGTTCAAAAACTCCGGATTATACTCAATTACCGGGATTTCAGAAAAATCTGAATATAGATAGGCTTCTTCTTTCTCTATCAGCGGGCGCAGTTTGCTCTTTATGCGTTCAAAAGCTTCTTCTAAATTCACCTTTTTAAGCGGTTCTGAAGCTCTGCTTTGTATAGAGACCACTTCATTTAAACGTGCAACGGTACCGTTAAGACTTTCTGCAATTTCTTTATAATTATTAAAAAGCTCTTTTTGATCCTGTGGTAGCTTGGTAACATCAACCAACTGACTGGTGAGCTCCAGGTTGTTAACGTGCGATTTGATGTTGTGCGACACATAATCTGCAAAGGTAAACAGGCGTGAGTTGTTGGCTTCTACCGTTTCGATAGCTTTTTCCAGCATAAGTTCGCGTTCTTTCTCTTTGTCAACATTCACAACAACACCTTTAAGACCAATAACTTTTCCTTTTGCGTCAAGCGCGGGTCTTGATATGGCGTGTGCCCAAAAGGATTTGTTAGTATAGGTCATCATTTTAATCACCTTGTCAAACACCGGAGTTCCGTTAGAAAGATCGTTAAAACTTTTGATCACGTCGTCATGATAGTCCATATCAAAAAAATGCAGCGCGTGCTTCAAAGAAGGTTTATAGGTGTCTGGAGCTTCAAGAATGCTACGCATTTGCTTATCTATAAAACTCTTTTTGTTTACAAAGTCGATGCGCCAACTTCCGGCACCAACCATCGCAGCGATTTGCTCGTAAAAAAAGTTTTCCTCCTGGTCCTTAGGTTCTGGATTGGGCGTTTTATCAAAAAAGGAAAAAAATCTATTTTGAGCTTTTTTAGACATGGGTTAAATCGTGTTTGAAAAGGGGGTTGAATATAATGAAAAAAATCCTGTTGGTTTAAAACGTGTAGATTTTATCTGGTGTAATACAGTGGGTTAGGGCAATGTCATCAATGTTAGTTGGGAGTTCTTCTTCGGCTTCAAAAAACGAAAGACCGATCTTCAGACAAGATGGCTTACAGTTTTTTAAAAACCGATCATAAAAGCCTTTTCCGTAGCCTAATCGATTTCCTCTTTTGTCAAATGCTAAAAGCGGAATAAAAACAACATCTAATTGTTCAGGCTGCATTTGAATGCCGTTTTGCGGCTCAGGAATTCCCCAGGCATTGGTTTTGAGCAGCGTGCTGTCTGTAAGTAGATAATGCGTCATGGATGCAGACTTAAAATCGCTTTTTGAAAGCACAATGTTTTTGTCCTTTCCGCTTAAGATATTCAATATGTATTCGGTGTTGATTTCTTTCAGCTTTTCAATACTTAAGAAAAGATGATAAAATTCAAAATCCCAAATGTCGAGTTGAAGCAAGTTATTGGCGATGGCAAGGCTTTTGTCGTCACAGTTTTCCGCAGAAAGCGTCGCCCGCAAGTCTTTATATTTTGCTCGATAATCAGATTTATTCATCAGTCGACTAAAGCTGTTGAAATATGAAAAATTGCATCACCTTGATAGACAAGCGAAGCTTCATTGGTGTTGATGATATAGCCATCATTTGAGGCTTTTACCTTGTGTCTAAAGGTTCCGTAGGGATCTGTAATTGTCGCGATCACTTCGTTTTTTTCTACAAAATCTCCACAGGTGCTCTTTAAATGTAAGAGTCCGCTGTACTTCGCGCGCAGCCAGGTGCTGCTTTGAATTATGATGGAATCTTTGGTCTGCTCAGGTACTACAAAATCTTTATCAAGCATTTTAAGATGATCTAAAATGCGCATAACGCCATGAACGCCGGCACGAGCGATGTCTTTATCGCTTATTTGAGATTTTCCGCCTTCAAACAGCAAAACAGGAGTACCCATTTTTGCGCACGTAGAGCGGTAGGATTTTGTGATGTTCTTAGAATACACGATAAATGGAGCTCCAAAAATTTGAGCGTACGGCATCAGCTCTTTTTTGTCAGGATCTACGCGTATTTGAGCCACATTAAAGCGGCTTCCGCCACCGGTGTGAAAGTCTAAGCAGAAATCGGCCAAAGGCAAAATCTTGTTAGTAAACTGATAGGCAAATCTACTGGCTAGCGAGCCATTTTGCGTTCCCGGAAAAACCCGATTTAAATCCCTTCCGTCAGGAAAAGCGCGTTCCATATTGAGGAAACCAAACACATTGATCACAGGAATACAGATAATAGTACCCCGAGCAGGCTTATTGATCTTTTTTGAAATCACCTGTCTTACGATCTCAACACCGTTGATCTCATCACCGTGAATCCCGGCAGTGATCAACACACAAGGACCGGGCTTTTTTGAACGTTGTATGATGATAGGCACTTCTACCGAAGTGGTGGTGTACAGTTTTGCTAAGTTGAAGTTTAAGGTGCGTTTTTGCCCGGGCGCGATTTTCTCACCCAAAATGTGCAGCACATTCTTGTCATCAAAACCAGTCATAACTATATTCCGCGTTCAATATATCGAATGATGCTTTTGGCGATATCTTTTCCTGTAGCCTTCTCGATACCTTCCAGTCCTGGGGAAGAATTTACTTCAAGAATAAGCGGCCCACGTGCACTTTGTAGCATATCTACACCGGCAACACCAAGCCCCATGGCTTTGGCAGCTTTAATCGCTGCATTTTCTTCTTCGTCAGACAAGGTGATCACTTCTGCCGTACCGCCACGGTGTAAGTTAGAACGGAATTCTCCTTCCTTACCTTGACGCTTCATCGCGCCTACAACCTGACCGTCAATCACAAAAGCTCTGATGTCTGCACCTTTAGCTTCTTTAATAAACTCTTGAACGATAACACGAGCTTGCAAGCCATTAAAAGCTTCAATAACCGACTCTGCTGCATTTTTAGTTTCTGCTAAAACCACACCCAGACCCTGAGTTCCCTCAAGCAATTTGATGATTAATGGAGCGCCGCCTACGTGATCGATGATCTCTTCAACATCACGGCTGTAGTTTGTAAATACGGTTTTAGGGAGACCCAATCGCGCACGTGAAAGTATTTGTAAACTGCGCAATTTATCGCGACTGCGCACCAGTGCTTGAGATTCGGTTGTGGTAAAACAGCCCATCATCTCAAACTGACGTACCACAGCAGTACCATAATAGGTGATCGAAGCGCCAATGCGTGGGATTATCGCTTCGGTATCAGAAAGGTATCTGCCTTTATAGTAAACCGAAGGTTTTTTCTTTTCTATAATTAAGTCGCATTTAAGCGGATCTATAACTTCTACGTTATGCTTGCGCTTTTTTGCAGCTTCAATAAGGCGTGCTGTAGAGTAAAGATTAGAGTTTCTAGATAATATCTTTAGATTCATAAGGCTTTTTGAGCGTGAGACACATCGGTCAATTCGGTGTCAACAATAAATTTTTTGGTGAGAAATTTACGACCGATCAACACCGGGAACCGCATATCTTCACGAGAACTTAGGGTAAGCGAAATTTTATATACTTTTTGAAATAAGCGAATATTACTTTGTACCACATAACGGTATTGAATCTCTCCATTACTGCTTTTAACAGCGGTAATATCATACGACTCAAATCTCATTTCTTTTCCATTATATTCCGGATGCTTGGGATCTAGAAAAGTACAAAGCAACACATTTTCTTCTTCACGTATATGGTTGCAATGAATAGACGAGGTGTAGGCGCCGGTGTCGATCTTAATATCGATATCTGCTATGCCCAGTGCAGGAAAGTCTGCGCGGTCTGTACGGCCTATTACTACTTTTTCCATATTCTGCAATTTACTAAAAGCATATTTCTTTTTTTGCAGTACCTTATTTAAAACTAGGTTAAACAATTTATCATTCAGTAATAAAGAGCTACAATTGGTCTGTAAATATACTATGTTCTTGGCAGCGCCAAAGGGTTTAATATGCTGAGGCCTAACCTGAAATAAAAATTTGTTCTTTACTGAAGCCTTAATCGCTTGATTTGAGATGATTGCCTAAGGCTTTACTTAGGTTCTGTAAAGGCAGGTTAATAAATTTTTTTAGCGCGGGATAAGCCGTAAATTTGGTTGGTATGGAAACCCCTGATTTAGAAATACAGCTTAAAACCTTGCCCAGCAGCCCCGGCGTTTATCAATATTATGATAAAAAGGGAAAACTGCTCTATGTAGGTAAAGCAAAGAATTTGAAGAAGCGTGTTTCTTCTTATTTCAATAAAAAGCACGACAACGCCCGCACACATATGCTGGTCAAGAAGATCGTTACCATAAAGCATATTGTGGTCAACAGTGAGACTGATGCACTCTTGCTGGAAAATAATATGATAAAAAATTATCAGCCTAAGTATAATGTGATGCTTAAGGATGATAAAAGTTATCCTTGGATTTGTATCAAAAATGAGCGTTTTCCCAGGGTTTTTCCCACACGCCGACTTATAAAAGACGGTAGTGAGTACTACGGACCTTACACGAGTATGAAAACGGTGCACACCTTACTCGATTTGATCAAAGGCCTCTACCCGTTGCGCACCTGCAATTACGATTTATCTAAAGAAAAGATAGAATCTGGCAAGTACAAGGTGTGTTTAGAGTATCATTTGGGCAATTGTCTGGGACCTTGCGAGGATAAAATCTCGGCAAAAACCTATCACGATAACATAGATGCGATTCGGGATATTGTAAAGGGAAATTTTAAAGATTCGTTGTATCGCTTCAGATCACAAATGAAAGCACACGCCGAAGCGATGGAATTTGAAGATGCGCAGCGTATCAAAGAAAAGATCGAGGTGCTTGAAGGCTACCAAGCCAAAAGTACGGTGGTGAATCCGTCGATCAATAATGTAGATGTATTTAGTATCGTTTCTGATGAGGGCTATGGCTACGTCAACTTTTTACAGCTATCGCACGGGGCGATCATTAGATCACATACGCTAGAACTGAAAAAGAAATTAGACGAGTCTAATGCAGAACTTTTGGCTATAGGAATCATCGAGATCAGGCAGCGCTTTAACTCGCAATCCTCAGAAATTTATGTGCCTTTTGATCTTGATTTGGGAGATGGCATTCGGGTAACAGTGCCTAAGCTTGGAGACAAAAAACGCATTGTAGAACTCTCTGAGCGTAACGCGAAGTACTTCAGAATGGAGCGTTTTAAACAGACGAAAATCGTAGATCCTGACCGCCACGTCAACCGCCTTATGGCACAGATGAAGTCAGATTTGCGCCTTTCGGTTGAGCCACGTCATATTGAATGTTTTGATAACTCTAATATTCAGGGAACAAATCCTGTTGCGGCCTGTGTGGTCTTCAAAGATGGAAAACCCAGCAAAAAAGATTATCGTAAATTTAATATTAAGACTGTAACAGGTCCTGATGATTTTGCGTCTATGGAAGAGGTGGTTTTTAGAAGATACCGAAGATTATTGAATGAAGATGAACCTCTACCACAATTGATCATCGTTGATGGTGGTAAAGGGCAACTATCGTCTGGAGTAAAGGCTTTAGAAGCCTTAGGTTTACGCGGAAAGATCGCGATCATTGGGATTGCAAAGCGTCTCGAAGAATTGTTTTACCCGGGAGATTCAATACCGCTGTATCTTGATAAGAAAAGTGAAACCTTAAAAGTAATACAGCAATTGCGTAATGAAGCGCACCGCTTTGGGATCACATTTCATAGAAATCAACGCAGTAAAGCGGCAATAAATACCGAACTTGAGACTATTCCCGGAATAGGAGAAAAAACGGTTATTGAATTGTTGCGACATTTTAGATCGGTGAGTAAGGTAAAAAAAGCTTCAGCAGCGGCTTTAAGCGAAGTCATCGGGCCGGCAAAGGCAAAAATTATAATCAATCATTATCAGCAATCTGCAAATGAAAATTAACTACAGTCTACTACTCATTTTTCTGTTGCATTGGGCGGTTCAAGCTCAAGACAGCACGACTGTAGATTTTTCAAAGATTCCGCAAGGCGAAAATTTAAAAGTAGGTCTTGTGCTTAGTGGAGGCGGAGCAAAGGGTCTGGCGCATATAGGCGTGCTTAAAGAAATTGAAGCCGCCGGAATCAAAATAGGTTACATAGGCGGCACCAGTATGGGAGCGATTATCGGAGGCTTGTATGCCGCCGGTTACAACGCACACCAATTAGATTCGATCTTTGAATCTGTAGATTTTGAAAAGCTTATTCAAGACGATTTGCCGCGTAGTGCACAATCTTTTCACGAGCGTGCAGATCGTGAGCGTTATGCGATCGCGCTTCCTTTTGAAAAATTCAAGATCTCTTTTCCTTCAGCATTATCAAAGGGTCAAAACATCTATAATCTGTTTACACAACTTACGCATCACGTTCAAGAAACCGATGATTTCACAAAATTGTCTATTCCGTTTTTTTGTGTCGCAACAGATGCAGAGAAAGGACAGGCGATTGTATTAGATAAAGGCTGCTTGCCCGAAGCAATAACCGCCAGTGGTGCGCTGCCGTCGCTATTCAGCCCTGTGGTTTTAGATGATAAAATTCTCATTGATGGGGGTGTGGTTAATAATTATCCGGTTGAAGAATTGAGAAAGCGAGGCGCTAATTTTATAATTGGTGTAGACGTTCAAGATGGGTTGCGCGATAAAGACGAGTTGAAGAGCGCTCCAGAAATGCTGCTTCAAATCAATAATTACCGCACGATCGAAGCGATGCGTGATAAGGTTGAACAAACAGATATTTACATCAAGCCTAACATCGATGGGTATACCGTGGTTGATTTTGACCGTGGGGCAGAAATCATTCAGGGCGGTCAGGATAAAGCCGAAGAATATGATTCAGCGTTTAAAAAATTAGCGCGTTTACAAGGTTCGGCGTATAAAAAACCAAATCTTAAACTGAAAACTCAAGATACGCTCCGCATTAAAAGTGTGGCGATCAATGGGAATAGATACTACACCCGCTCTTATATTTTAGGGAAATTGAAGATCAAGACTCCGGCAAAAATCACGTACACACAGCTTTTTGACGGAATCAACAATCTGGCGGCGACTAACAACTTTCAGCGTATTAATCATCGTCTAGAAAAATATGATGATGGTCAAAGTCATCTAGTACTTGATTTGGCTGAGCGTGAAGCTACTACGTTTGTGAAAGCTGGGATTCATTATGATGATATTTATAAAAGTGCAGCGCTTATCAATGTGACCAAGAAGCGCCTGCTCTTTAAAAATGATATCGCCTCTTTTGATCTGGCGCTTGGGGATAACATTCGCTATAATTTTGATTACTATAGTGATAACGGTTTTTATATCGGGTTTGGGTTGCGTTCTCGCTACAATAGTTTTGACAGTCGCGTTGATGCACGATTTGTTGAAGCGTTAAATAACCTGCCTTTAGAAAACTTCAATACACTCGCAGTAGATTATACCGACTTTACCAATCAGGTTTATTTACAAACGTTATTTCAAAAACAGTTTTCGCTTAGCTTAGGACTTGAGCATAAGTTTTTAAAAATCGATACTGAAAGTATTCGGCTAGAGAATGATAATACCGGTAAGATCTATTTTGATAACAGCCATTATTACAGCACCTACGGTAGTTTGTTGTTAGATTCGTTTGACAACAAATACTTCCCCACTTCAGGTTGGTATTTTAACGGAGATTTTCATTTATACCTTTTTTCTTCAGACTACAATGACAATTTTGAAGAGTTCTCTATTGGTAAAGCAGAGCTGAAATATGCCAAAACATTAGCGCCTAAATTCACAATGCTTTTAAGTGCCGAAGGAGGTTTTAGAATTGGTGCGACCGAAAGCACGACTTTAAACTTTGTTCTGGGCGGTTGGGGTAATGATTTTGTAAACAATCTTATTCCGTTTTACGGTTACGATTTAATAAGTAGAACCGGAGACGGACTATTAAAGTCTGAGATTACCTTTGATTATAATTTTTACCGTAAGAACCATTTAAACTTTGGAGCCAACTTTGCTAATCTTGAAAATGACTTATTCACTTCAGGAAATTGGTTAAGCTCACCTGATTTTACAGGCTATTATGTGGGCTATGGTCTGGAAACTTTGGTAGGCCCATTACAGACTAAAATTTCGTATTCTCCAGAAATTGAAAAAGTATTCTGGAACTTCAGTTTAGGATTTTGGTTTTAAGAAAATATTAGTCACATTGGCTGTTGTTTTTACGATATTTGTGAAAAACTATATCGTTTTCGAAGAATGATTTAAAATGATCAATTCTTGAAACTAAAAATTAAATGCTATGCCTTTCTATCATAAGCTGGGTAAAATTCCACATAAACGACATACGCAATTTAGAAAGCCAGACGGAAGCTTGTATTATGAGCAGCTTTTTGGGACCATCGGTTTTGATGGGATGTACAGCAATATGTACCACGAGCAGCGACCTACTCAAGTTAAAGAAATCAAAGGGAGCAAAAATATTAAGCCAAAGGTTGCCAAAGCCAATCACATTCAATCGTATCGCTTCAGAGGTTTTGAGATCAAGCCCGAAGGTGATTATCTAGAAAGTCGAAAACCGGTTTTAACCAATAGCGATTGCACGATTATTTTGGCCGCGCCAAAGAACAAAACACAAGACTATTTTTATAAAAACAGTGATGCAGACGAACTTATTTTTGTGCATCGCGGTAGTGGGAAATTCCGCAGTCATTTAGGGAATCTCGATTTTAAATACGGTGATTATTTATTGATTCCGCGGGGAACGATTTACAAATTAGATTTTGATACTGAGGATAATAGGCTCTTTATCGTTGAGTCTAGAAGACCCATTTACACGCCTAAACGCTACCGAAACTGGTTTGGCCAATTACTCGAGCATTCTCCTTTTTGCGAGCGAGACTTGCGCAGACCGTACGAATTGGAAACCAATAACGAATCGGGTGAATTTTTAATGAAAATCAAAAAGCAAGACGACCTTTTTGATATGGTCTATGCTTCGCATCCTTTTGATGTGGTTGGATATGACGGGTACAATTATCCCTATGCATTTTCAATACACGATTTTGAACCTATTACGGGCCGTGTGCATCAACCACCACCGGTGCATCAAACCTTCGAGACCGATGCTTTTGTGGTGTGCAGTTTTTGTCCGCGTAAATACGATTATCACCCAGAGAGTATTCCGGCACCGTACAATCACAGCAACATCGACAGCGATGAGGTGTTGTATTATGTTGATGGTGATTTTATGAGCCGAAACGATATCGAAGCGGGGCATATTTCGTTGCATCCGGCGGGCATTCCGCACGGGCCGCATCCGGGAGCCACAGAGCGCAGCATCGGCAAAACAGAAACCGAAGAGCTTGCGGTTATGGTTGACACTTTTAAACCCTTACAGATCTGTGAAGATGCGATGCCAATTGCAGATGAAACCTATTACAAATCGTGGCTCGAGCATTAATTTTTAAATGAGTATTAGGAGCTATTTCCTGCTTTCCGCTGTATCTTTTTAATGCTTTCGCCTTTAGGCTCAACCATTAAAAAGGATGCCGCTGCAATCAGGGCTAAAACATAAAACAATGAGTAAAGAATTGAAATCAGTCGACTACGGACTGGAAAAAATATTTGACGGAGCGCAAGACTTTTTGCCGCTTTTAGGAACCGATTATGTAGAATTCTATGTGGGTAATGCCAAGCAGGCTGCTCATTTTTATAAAACCGCTTTTGGTTTTCAATCTGAAGCTTACAGCGGTCTCGAAACCGGAAAAAAAGATCGGGTAAGCTATGTGCTGCGCCAAGACAAAATACGCTTGGTGCTTACTTCTCCTTTAGGAAGTGCGTCACCTATAAATGAGCATATTGTAAAGCACGGCGATGGGGTAAAAGTAGTTGCGCTTTGGGTAGAAGATGCACGCAGCGCCTTTGAAGAAACCACAAAACGTGGCGCAAAACCGTTTATGGAACCCGAAGTAGAAAAAGATGAGCACGGCGAAGTCGTACGTTCCGGGATTTATACCTATGGTGAGACCGTGCATATGTTTGTTGAGCGTAAAAACTATAACGGACAGTTTCTGCCGGGCTTTCGCAAGTGGGAATCAGATTATAATCCGGAGCCTACCGGTTTAAAATACATTGACCATATGGTGGGCAATGTTGGTTGGGGCGAGATGAACACCTGGGTAAAATGGTATGAGGATGTGATGGGATTTGTAAACTTCCTGACCTTTGACGACAAGCAAATCACTACCGAATATTCAGCATTGATGAGTAAGGTGATGAGCAACGGTAACGGAAGAATAAAATTCCCGATCAATGAGCCGGCAGAAGGGATTAAAAAATCACAGATCGAGGAGTATCTCGATTTTTACGAAGGTCCGGGAGTGCAGCATTTGGCTGTTGCTACCGATGATATTGTAAAAACTGTGGCTGCTTTAAAAGCCCGTGGTGTAGAGTTTCTTCCACCACCTCCGCAAGCCTATTATGATGATATTCCGCGTCGTTTGGGGGCACATATGGACACAATGAAAGAAGATCTTAATAAACTTCAAGAACTTTCAATTCTGGTAGACGCAGATGAAGAAGGTTATTTGCTTCAGATTTTCACTAAGCCGCTTCAAGATCGTCCCACACTGTTTTTTGAGATCATTCAACGTATGGGCGCAAAAGGTTTTGGTGCCGGTAACTTTAAAGCACTTTTTGAATCTATTGAACGGGAGCAAGCACAGCGCGGTACGCTTTAACTTTTGGAGAATAAATAGTGTGAGGAGCATCAGGGCAATCCTGTCAGGCATCCCCAAAGCGATCGAGATAAATCCTTAGATGCTGCCAATAAAATTTCAAAATCCCTGTTTGTATTCAAGCAGGGATTTTTAGCTTTTGCTACTTTTGGAACAACTCTTGTAAAAGCATGATATACAACGTCTTTGTTGTGCTTTAAACTAATGTCGCTATGAAAAATAAATACTTGATATTGTTAATGCTTTTAATCGCAGGATCAACTTTTGCGCAGGAGGCTGCGTTTAAAGATGGAGAGTGGTTTCGCTTTCGAATTAGTTATAGCGGCTGGTGGAAAGCCGGTGAAGCTACGCTTTCTGTTGACAATGAAACGCTGAAGGGTAAGCCGGTTTACCATGTAAAAGGCAAGGGAGTGACCACGGGAATGACCAAGCTCTTTTTTGGGGTTGAAGATTATTACGAGACCTATATCGACAAGCAAACCACCTTGCCGTATCGTTTTATCAGGAAGATTGATGAAGGTGGACATACAAAAGATAAGATCATTGATTTTGACCAGCAGGCTCGTGTCGCTACGGTTAATGATAAAAAGCATAATGAAATAAAAACCTTTCAGACAGAACCCAACATTCACGATATGGTTTCTAGCTTCTATCATTTAAGAAATGCGATAGATGCAAGCACCTTAAAAGAAGGAGATGAGACCGTGATCAACATGTTCTTTGATCAGGAAAATTTCAAGTTCAAACTCAAGTTTTTAGGCCGTGAGGTGGTGAAGACCAAATTTGGTAAAGTAAAAGCACTTGTTTTTAGGCCGTATGTGCAAGCAGGACGTGTTTTTAAAGAGAAAGAAAGTCTCACTGTTTGGATTAGCGACGACCAAAATAAAATACCTTTGCAAATCAAAGCAGATTTAGCGGTAGGCTCTTTAAAAGCAGATATTGACGCTTATAAAGGTTTAAAGCATCCATTCTATATTATACAAGATTAATGTCGTTTAAAAGCAATCCTGAAATCAATCTACAATTAGAAGCGCTTAAAGATAAATTTGATGCCATGGGGCAAAACCTGGAGCATCAACTAGAAGGCTTTGCTCACAGTAAACCTATCAATTATTGGGATTATATTCAGGTTGATTCGCTATTGAGTTTGCAAAATCAGCGCACATTACTTCCTGATGAGATGGTGTTTATTATGTATCATCAGATCAATGAGTTGCTGTTTAAGATGATCTTATGGGAGCTAGAACAAGTAGCTTATGAGCAAGACCTCACCACCGCTTTTTTTTCAGAAAAACTAAACCGCATCAGCAGGTATTTTGATATGCTCACCTCTTCGTTCAACATCATGCGCGAAGGGATGAATATGGAGCAGTATCTCAAATTTAGAAGAACCTTGAGTCCGGCAAGTGGTTTTCAAAGCGCGCAATATCGCTATATCGAGTTTGCCTCTACAGAGCTCACCAATCTTATTGATGCTCGCTTTCGCGAAAGCTTTACAGCTACCAAAGCATCAACGATCGATTATGACGAGGTTTTTGAACATCTATACTGGCAAGCTGCCGGCAAAGACTTCAAAACAGGAGAAAAAACCTATACGTTAAAAGCGTTCGAATTAAAATATAAGGAGGACTTCATTCGTTTTCTAAAACAATACAAAACCCTAAATTTGTGGACCAGATTTAAATCCTTACCACTTTCTGATCAAAAGGATGCAACATTGCTTGAAGCGATGCGTCACTACGATTATACGGTAAATATTAAATGGGTTCTGTCGCATTACCGCACGGCTTTGCATTATTTAAATCAAGGTGAAGAACCCTTAGAAGCCACAGGAGGAAGTGATTGGGTGAAGTATATGCACCCCAAATATCAGAAACGCATTTTCTTTCCAGAGCTATGGTCTGAAAAAGAGCGTGCCGAATGGGGGCAAAATGAATAAACAGAAATCATAAATTTTCAACATACCCTAAATTGAAAAAACTAAGTATCGTACTCGTTGCCTTGCTCACATTGATGAGTTGTGCAGATGATGAAACTAAAGAAAAGGAACCGGTTAAAGAGAAGGTAGTAAAGCCAGTGAATAAACGCTTTGGCTATGTGCTTGATGATTATGAGGTGGTTTCAGACACGGTTCAATCTGGAGATAGTTTTGGTCAGATCCTTTTTGAAAATGGTATTGATTACGGGACGATTCAACAAATAACAGATTCAGTTAAAAATACGTTTGATACCCGTAAAATTGTTGTGGGTAAACCTTATACGCTTTTAAAAAGTAAAGATTCTACAAACCAAGCTCAGGTCTTTATTTATGAGCAAAACAAGATCGATTATGTGGTGCTCGATTTTGCTGATGAGGTGGTAAAAGCAGCAGCAAAAAAACGTCCTGTAACGATTAAAGAACGTGTAGCACACGGTGTGATCAACGATAACTTATCTACCACTTTTGATGATTTGGGTGTTAATATTCTGGTAGCCTACGGGATGGCAGATATTTATGCCTGGACCATTGATTTCTTTAGGCTGCAACCCGGAGATAAATTTAAAGTGGTCTATACTGAAAAGTATATTAATGATACGATTCCGGCAGGTTTTGGAGAGATCAAGGCGAGTTGGTTTGAACACAAAGGAAAGCCTATTTATGCCTTTGCTTTTCAAAACGATTCGATAAGCGGTGGGCAGCGCGATTATTACGATCAGGATGCAGATAACCTGCGTCGTGCTTTTTTAAAGAGTCCGTTGAAGTTTGGTCGTATTTCTTCTCGCTATAATTTAAGACGTCGAATTGCCTATTACGGGAACCGAATCCGTCCGCATAAAGGAACCGATTTTGCCGCGCCTGTAGGAACGCCAATTATGGCTACTTCAGACGGTACCATAATCGCATCAGAATATAGAGGTGGTAATGGTAATTATGTCAAGATCAGGCATAACGGAACCTACGATACGCAATACCTGCATATGAGTAAACGAGCGGTAAGTAGAGGTGACTTTGTAAGACAAGGGGATGTGATAGGTTATATCGGGATGACGGGTAATACCAGTGGTCCGCACGTATGCTATCGCTTTTGGAAAAACGGGAAACAAGTAGATCCATTTGCTATAGACCTGCCTACATCGGCACCTTTAGAAGAACAATATCAGCCACAATATTTTGAATACATCGCGCCTATTAAAGCGCAATTAGATGCAATAACCTTCCAAAAATCAACATAAAATGCAAAAAGTAAATCCTACTCAGACTAAAGCCTGGAAAGCACTTCAGGCACATTTTGAAGACATCAAAGATGTCGAGATGAAAAACCTCTTTGAAGATCAATCAAGGGCAGAAGCTTTCACGTTAAAGTGGGAGGATTTTTATGTTGACTATAGTAAAAACAGAATCACAGAAGAGACCAAGTCGTTGTTGCTAGACTTGGCTAAAGAGATGAATCTTGAAGAAGCGAAAGCTGCTTATTTTGGTGGAGCCGAAATAAATGAGACCGAAGGTCGTGCGGTAATGCATACTGCTTTGCGTCAACCGACAGATGCAAGTGTTGAGATAGACGGAGAAGATGTGATTCCTGAGGTCAACGAAGTAAAAGAAAAAATTAAGGGCTTTTGTGATACTGTTATCAGTGGTGCGCATAAAGGCTACACAGGCAAAGCAATTACCGATGTAGTCAACATTGGTATTGGTGGTTCAGATCTTGGGCCTGTTATGGTTGCTGAAGCTTTAGCCTATTACCACAATCACCTTAAGGTGCATTTTATCTCTAATGTAGATGGTGATCACGTTCACGAATCTTTAAAAAACCTAAATCCTGAAACCACACTTTTTGTAATCGTTTCAAAAACGTTCACTACTCAAGAAACGCTTTCTAATGCGACTACTGCAAGAAAATGGTTTTTAAGTAAAGTTGCTGGAGCTGTCGAAGATGGTGAGGCTGTAGCAAAACACTTTGTGGCTGTTTCAACAAATGAAACTGCTGTTAAGGATTTTGGTATCGATCCTAACAACGTGTTCACAATGTGGGACTGGGTTGGTGGTCGTTTCTCATTATGGAGTTCGGTTGGGCTTTCTATTGCATTGGCTGTTGGCTATAACAACTTTGAAAGTATGCTTGCCGGAGCCCACAAGGCAGATGAGCATTTTAAAAACACGCCATTAGATGAGAATATTTCTGTGATGATGGCGCTTGTTACGGTGTGGTACAATAATTTCTTTGGTGCCGAAAGTGAAGCGATTATTCCGTACACGCAATACTTACACCGTTTCCCAGCATATTTGCAACAAGCGATAATGGAGAGTAATGGTAAAAGTGTTGACCGTGACGGAAATCACGTAGATTATCAAACCGGTCAGATCGTTTGGGGTGAACCAGGAACCAATTCGCAGCACGCATTCTTTCAATTGATTCATCAAGGGACTAAAATTATCCCAACGCATTTTATTGGGTATAAAGAATCATTGCACGGAGATGTAGATCACCATAACAAGTTGATGGCCAACTTTTTTGCACAAACTGAAGCATTGATGAATGGGAAAACCGAATCAGAAGCCAAGGCCGAGTTGGAAGCTTCAGGTATGGATGCAGCTGCTATTGAAAAGCTTGTCCCGTTCAAGGTTTTTGACGGAAATAAGCCTACAACAACCATTCTTATTGATAAGCTAACACCAAAAAGTTTAGGTACTTTGATTGCGTTATATGAGCATAAGATCTTCACTGAAGGAATCCTTTGGAATATTTTTAGCTACGATCAATGGGGTGTTGAGTTGGGTAAACAATTAGCAAAAAATGTGCTAAGTGATTTAAATTCAGATAGTATCGCTTCTCATGATGCATCAACAACCGCTTTGATTCAAGCCTTCAAAAAATAAATTCGGCTGCTTATTTAGATTTAGTTTTTTAACTGTTAAAAGTTAAAATAGAATAGTTAAGGGTTAAATTTTGACATTTCATGTCGAGATCTAATCCTTAACATTGCGTTAATATTTAATTAGGTCTTTATTAAGACTTTTGCGCAAAATCTAAATTTAAACAAGCACAATGAAAAAAATTACAAGTTCACTAACACTTGTGTTTCTTTTGCTTACAGCTTTCATGCAAGCTCAAGGAACTATTCGTGGTACTGTAGTAGACGGTGAAAACGGAACGCCGCTACCTGGAGTAAACGTTGTTGTTGAAGGAACAACTAACGGAGTATCAACAGACTTTGATGGAGTTTTTGAGATCCAGGTTGTTGAGAACACAGGTTCACTGCGTGTTTCTTACGTAGGTTTTAAGCCGTCAACACTGGCTTTTGATTTATCTGGTAAAAAAGTTATTGATTTAGGGACCATCAATCTAGAGATGGATTCTGATGCTCTTGACGAGGTAATCGTTAAGGCATACTCTTTAGCTATCGACCGTAAAACTCCTGTTGCGGTTTCTACTATTAAAGCTGAGACTATTCAGAATGAATTAGGAAGTCAGGAATTTCCTGAGATCCTTAAAACTACTCCTGGTGTTTATGTAACCAGAGGTGGTGGTGGTTTTGGAGATGCAGAACTTCGTATACGTGGTTTCAACTCAGAAAACGTTGCGGTAATGATCAACGGTATTCCGGTAAACGATATGGAAAACGGTCGTGTATACTGGAGTAACTGGGCTGGTCTTTCTGATGTAGCGAGCTCTATGCAGGTGCAAAGAGGTCTTGGTGCAGCGATGATTGGTCTTCCTTCTATTGGGGGTACTGTTAACATCGTAACAAAATCTACCGATATCGAAAAAGGTGGAAACGTAATGATGGCTACTGGTAACGATGGTTATACTAAGTACGGTTTTAAACTTTCTACCGGTTTATTAGAAAATGATTGGGCTGCTACTGTAAGTCTTTCAAGAACTACTGGAGAGCAATTTGTAGATGCAACTACCATTGACGCATACTCTTACTTCTTAAACGTTGCTAAGAAAATTGGTGAGAATCACGAATTGTCTTTTACAGCTTTTGGTGCTCCACAGCGTCACGGACAGCGTCAAAATAGATTGTTAATTGATGATTTTAGAAGAAGTGATCGTGGTATTCGTACTAACACAGACTATGGTTATAAAAATGGTCAGTTAGTAAATATTGAAGATAACTTCTATCACAAGCCTCAAATGTCATTAAATCACTATTGGACCATTAATGATATTTCCTCACTTACAACAGCGGTTTACTATTCATTTGGTACCGGTGGTGGTGGTGGTACTGCAGGAACTAACAAATTTGGTAAGTATGATACAGACTATCGTACTCAAGAGTTTGGTCCTGTAAACCTTGATAAGATCATTGCAGAGAATAAAGCTTTAGGTCAGGCAACAAGTGCTGAGACTTTCTTGAGAGCTTCTAGAAACAATCACCAATGGTATGGTGCGCTTTCTACTTACAATACCGAATTAACAGAATATATTGATTTAACTGCTGGTATTGATTTACGTTTTTACCAGGGAGATCACTACACAGAGTTAACAGATCTATTAGGTGGTGCATTCTATGTAGATGATAATGATGTTAATAATCCTAACAAAGTAGTACGTGTTGGAGATAAGTACAACTACAATGACACAGGTTATACTAACTGGCAAGGTTTATTTGCTCAGGCAGAGTATAACAAGGATGCGATTTCTGCAGTAATTTCTATTGCAGGAAACAATACTTCATACAAAAGAGAGGATTACTTCAAGTATACTCCAGACGATCCGTTAAGAGAAACAGATTGGGTAAACTTTACTGCTTTCAGTACTAAAGGTGGTTTAAACTATCGTCTTGATGAAAAGCATAATGTTTTTGCTAACGTAGGTTACTTTGAGCGTGCACCATTTAGTAATGCTGTATTCTTGAATAACACTAACGTAACTAATGAAGATGCAGTTAATCAAAAGATTTTCAGTGCTGAATTAGGATATGGATTCAGAGGAGATAACTTTAGAGCAGACTTGAATGTGTATCGTACACAATGGATGGATAGAACCTATACGATCTCAAGAACTGCAAACAACATTCAGTACACTGCAAACATTTTAGGTATAGACGCATTGCACCAAGGTGTTGAATTAGAATTACAGTACCGTCCTACCGAAACTTTGACGTTAACTGGTATGGCTTCTTTAGGAGACTGGCAATGGGCTAATGATGTGAATAATGTGCAGGTTTTTGATGATCAGCAAAACCCAATTGGAGATCCAATCGATATTTATCTCGATGGTGTAAAAGTGGGTAACTCTGCACAAACTACCTTTGCTGTTGGTGCTGATTATGCGGTGCTTGCTTCTACAACAGTTAGAGCTTCTTTTAACTATGCTGCTGATTATTACGCAGATTATGATGTTACAGGTCGTAGCGTACAAGGACTTCCTCAAACTTGGGAAATGCCAGATTACGGAGTGTTTGATTTAGGTTTAACACACAGATTCAATTTTGGTGGTTTCAATACACAAATCAATGCTAACGTATTTAACGTATTAGGAACTGAGTATATTTCTGATGCTCAAGACGGTGATGGTTCTGTAGCAGAAACAGCATTAGTATATTATGGTCCTGGTAGAACGTACACTATCGGAGCAACAATTAATTTCTAAAAAAATTAAGATGAAAAAATTAAATTATTTATTTACCGCAATCATCTTGGCTGTCTTAGCCATTGGTTGTGATCCTGTAGAGGATATAAATGAGCGCTTAGCGGCTAATGAGCCGGGAATCAGCACAGTGTTAGATTATACATTAACAGATGATGACTACGAAGATCTGGAGCTTAATTTTGGTAACTTCAGTAGTATGGATGATGCCCGTGCATTAATCCCGCAAGTATTAGATAATAACTTTCCTGTATTAGGAGAAGGTTCTTTAGCTAATGTAACTTTTGCTATTTATGATCCTATTCGTGTAGAGAACTACACTGTGGTTGCAGCAGACTATGAAGCTGTTGGTCTTTCCAATGCTTATTTTTCTGGCTTAGGTGAAATTCAAGATTTTCTTGATTATCAATATCCTCAAGCAGAGAATGGTGACTACGTTAGCTTAACCTATCAAGTACTTGCTGATGAAATTCAATATACTATAAACGCAGATGACTTTGATCTTATTGGAGAAGAACTGGCTGCTGCTTACCCTGATCCTGCATCTAGTGCAGCTCAGTACAGCAACTTTGATCGTAGAGAGACTCGTGATGCGTATTGGGACAATGATATGATCTTAGAGGCTATTAATGTTGTTTTAAGTGACAACTTTGATGATGTTACTGGTCAAAAATACAATGTTTCTTATGCAATATATGACGGTAGTTCTGGTACAGAAAGTATGACTGTACAATTTGACGGTAATGCATATGTAGCTGTAGGTGGCGTTTCTTACGAGTTAGATGCTGCAGATTTTGATCTTATTGGGACTGAATTTGCAACAGCTTATCCTGATCCTGCATCTAGTGCAGCGCAATACAGCAACTTTGAAAGAAGAGACGGTCGTGATGCTTACTGGAGCGATGCTATGATTTTAGAAGCAGTTAGTTTTATCATCGATACACAATATCCTGATGCAGAGGAAGGAGATCAGTTCCAAGTTACTTATGCAACATATACAGGAGCTGCTGGTTCAGAAGTGCTTTCGGTAGTTAAAGAAGGAGATGCTTACGTTGTTGATGACACCGCGTCAGTTTCTACTATTGAAGCTACTACAGTTTATGCATTCACTAACGGAAACTGGAATGAGCCATTTGCATTAGATGCTGAAGACTATACAGAAATGGGACAATCATATCCAAACTTTGATGATGAGGACGAAGCAATTTATAAGTTAGAGATTTTCTTAGGTAGAGAATTCCCTTATGCTGAGGAAGGTGACTTTGTTGCTGTAGCTTATGCATTTTATGATGGTTCTACTTCAACTGAGTATGCAAACTTCGTTTTTGAAGATGGTACTTTTGTAAACATTCCAAGTGTTATTGAGACTTCTTTACAATTTGGTAATGACGGTACAACTTGGGTTCCAGATAATACTATTGCATATAGCTTAACAGCTGCCGATTATGCATTTATCGTAGCAGAGCTTGAAGATGAGTATCCGGCTCAAACTGCTAGTATGGCAAACTACGGAAACTTAGATCGTCGTAGTGGTAATGCTGCATATTGGTCTGATGATATGATTCTTGAGGCAATGAACTTATTGCTTGATGAGCTTAACCCTTCTGCAGAAGAAGGTCAGAAGTATGCTGTTACCTTTGACATTTATAACGGTTCTAACACAACCGAAACCTTCTTGTTAATCAAAACAGACGGAGTTTGGGTTTTACAATAACCTATAATAGATAATAAGTTAAACCTCCTACCCAAAGTAGGAGGTTTTCTTTTCTATACCTATATTGAAATACAATAAAATAGAATTATGAAAAAGAATGTTACCCCTAAATTTCCATGGAGATTTTTAAGTCTTTTATCGCTGATTCTTGTTTTAGGATGTAGCGGAGGAGACGACACTACCGTAACTCCTGAGCCAGAACCTGAACCAGAGGTGAACGCGCCTGTTGCTGCTGACGATGCCTATACTATTGGAGAAAATGAAGTATTGACTATTACAGATCTTTTAGAGAACGATACCATTTTTGACTTTGGTCGTGTTTCAGAAATTGATGCTGAGTCTTCAGAAGGTGGAAGCATTCTAGACAATAGAGATGGCACATTTACCTATACACCGCCATCAAATTTTACAGGAGAAGATACTTTCAGTTATACGCTATGTGATTCTGAAACACCTGTGAATTGTTCTTCTGCAACTGTGACAATCACTGTTACTGGAGCAGATCCCGTTGCTGTTGACGATAGCTATGAGGTGACCGAAAATACTACCTTTAGAATCAATAATTATCTCGAAAATGATGAATTGCTTGACAATGCAGAAGTAACTGAGCTTGACTTAACAAATACCCTTGGGACTGCTGTGATTAATGAGAATGGTTCGATCTCGTATACTGCCCCTAATGCATATGCAGGAGAAGATACGTTTACGTATACTATTTGCGATGATGATGAAACCCCGGTTTGTTCAACCGCTACTATTACCATCACTGTTATAGACGAAGGAACGCCGGTAGCTGTAGACGATGAATTTGTGTTTAGACAAGAAAATCAAACATTAACCTTAGAAGGTTTTACTGAAAATGACGATTTGATTGATGACGCCGTAGTAACCGAAATCAGTTATTCGGGATCTGGCGCTGCAACGCTTAATGAAGATGGTACGATCACCTATACTTCAACTACAGATTTTATAGGGGAGGATACCATTACCTACACGTTGTGCGATGATGATGACACACCGTCTTGTGTAACTGCAACAATAACTATTAAGCTTGTAGATGGTCTTGATGTTAATATTCCTGCGGCGCTAGAATATTATTATGGAGATTTGGCGCTTACTACAGATGAAGACTTGAATTTCACTGTGCTGCGTACGCTTACGCAGGATATGCATACCACAATTCTTACGTATTTTGAGCGTCATGAATATTTGTATGATGCAGATGAAGATTTAGATAATCCTGCAAATGTGATCTTGATGTACTCGGGCGAAAGCAGAGATCGTAGAGAATATACTTCGGGAAGTAATCCTCATACCCCGCAAACCTTCAATACCGAACATATTTTTCCGCAGTCGCGTTTAGATAGTGAAGATGCAGTGACCGATTTACATCATTTACGATCGGCAGACGATGCTATAAATTCGCTTCGTTTGAATTATCCATATACAGATGGTAGTGGTCAATACGAGCTTGTAAACGGAAATTCTTGGTTCCCGGGAGATGAGTGGAAGGGAGATGTAGCGCGTATGGTGTTGTATCTTAATGTACGTTATGGAGAAGATTATACTAAAGTGGGTACGTTAGATCTATTCCTGAAATGGAATCGTGAAGATCCGGTTTCTGACTTTGAGCGTCAGCGAAACGAAGTGATTGAAGGAGCTCAGGGCGTTCGTAATCCATTTATAGATAACCCGTATCTTGCGACCTTGATCTGGGGAGGAAATCCTGCCGAAAACACTTGGGAGTAGGTGAATATTATCTTATAATTTTAAAACCCTTTTCAGCTTTGAAAAGGGTTTTTGCTTTTAACGCTTAAGATTTGAATGGCTTTTAATGCAAAAAGTTATCTTTGAGATTCAAAAATCAGACTATGTATAATACCATTCAATTTGTACACTCGTATTGGGCTTATTTAGTGCTCGCAGTACTTACCATAACTACCATCAACTCTTTAGTTTCTTACTTCGGAAATAAAGAGTTTAGCGCACGTGATTTTCGATTAGCCTTATTTACGTTGATCGTAACACATATTCAACTGCTTATTGGTATCGTGCTTTATTTTGTGTCTCCTTTAGGAGCAAAAGCGATAGCTTCTCAAGGAATGAGCGCAGCGATGAGCGATCCTAATTTACGTTTGTATGTTGTAGAGCATCCGCTGGCAATGATCATCACGATTGTTTTTGTAACGGTAGGTTACAGCAAGCATAAAAAGAAATTGACCTCAAAGCCTAAGTTTAAACTCTTAGCTATATTCTATACGCTAGGACTTCTTGTAATGCTTACCAGAATTCCTTGGTCAAACTGGTTTTAAATTAGATTCAAGACCTAAGTATTTAGATAAAAAAATCCCTTGATTAGTCGGCAAATCAAGGGATTTTTAATTTTGTCTAACGTCTACCTAGCGATTCATCCAGTCTTCGATCTCTTCAACTTCTAAAGGAATGTTATGCATTAAGTTGAAAGGTACACCATTTTCCTGAATAACCACATCGTCTTCCAGGCGAATTCCAAATCCTTCTTCAGGGATATAAATACCCGGTTCTACCGTAAATACGTTATTCGCTTGCATAGGTTCGTGAAGCAGTCCATAATCGTGTGTGTCTAGACCGATATGGTGTGACGTGCCGTGCATAAAATATTTTTTATAAGCCGGCCAGTCTTTGTTCTCATTTTGAACATCAGCTTTATCTAGTAAGCCAAGCCCTAACAATTCTAAAGTCATTAATTTTCCTACCTCTTCGTGATAAGGTCCCCAAAGTGTTCCCGGAGTGAGCATTTTTGTAGCTTCCTTTTTAACGCGTAAAACCGCATTGTAGACTTCCTTTTGACGATCGGTAAATCTTCCTGAAACAGGAATAGTACGGGTCATATCACTGCTGTAATTCGCATATTCAGCACCAATATCGAGCAGGATTAAGTCTCCCGCTTTGCATTTGGCATTATTCACCACATAATGCAACACATTTGCGTTATTTCCTGAAGCTACAATTGGAGTGTATGCAAAACCTTTGGAGCGATTTCGCAAGAATTCGTGCATAAATTCGGCCTCGATCTCATACTCCATAACCCCAGGTTTGGTGAACTGCAACACACGTTTAAAACCTTTTTCGGTAATGTTGCAGGCTTGCTGCATAATGTCGAGCTCGATCGGATCTTTTACCGAGCGTAAACGCTGTAAAATTGGGTTGCTCTTTGCTACACTATGCGCAGGGTATTGTTCTTTTATTTTTTTATTGAAACGAGCTTCTCGTGTTTCGGTCTCAACATTAGCGCGATAGTGCTCGTTGGTGTTGATGTAAATAGTTTCAGCTTGGGTCATAAGTTCGTAAAAAACTTTATCCCATTCCTGAAGCCAGTACACCGTTTCTACGCCGCTTACTTCTAGTGCTTTTTCTTTAGTCAATTTTTCGCCTTCCCAGACTGCAATATGCTCATTCGTTTCTTTTAGGAATAAAATTTCGCGGTGCTTTGCTTTTGGGCAATCCGGAAAAAGAACTAGTATGCTCTCCTCTTGATCAACGCCGCTCAGGTAGAATAAATCTCTATTTTGCTGAAAAGGCATTGTGCTGTCTGCGCCTATCGGATAAATGTCGTTGCTGTTAAAAACGGCAAGGCTGTTTGGCTTCATGGCATCCATAAAACCTTTACGGTTTTTAATAAACAGTTGGCGATCTATAAGGTCGTATTTCATATCTAAATTGAGTTTTTTCAAAGGTAAAAGAAATTAAACCGATGCTGAAATAAACTGAAGCACATCCCCTCCAAACCTCCCCTTCTAAGGGGAGGCAAGACAAAGTTTTGTGTACAGACTACTTTGTTTTTGAAGGTTTTGTTAATTTTAGAAATGGCTAATAAGATCATTCCATATCGAAAAGACCTGAAACCTTTAGCAAGGCTTCTAAGAAAAAATCAAACAGAGGCAGAAAAGCATTTATGGGGTGCGTTGCGTCGAAAGGCATTAGGTGTTGAATTCCATCGGCAAGTTCCTATTCTTGATTACATAGTAGATTTTTATTGTCACGATATAGGGTTAGCTATTGAAGTTGATGGAAGCATACACAACACTCAGTTTCTGGAAGATTCCAAAAGAGCTGAGGAAATAGAGTATTATGGGGTTGTATTCTTGCGATTTACAAATGAGGAAGTTCTCAGTAACGTAAAAAATGTTGCTGATACAATAAGGAATGAAATAGAGCAATTACGTTGATAATGTTAAGCTGTATTTCCCTCCCTTTGAAGGGAGGGTCAGGGAGGGATGTTTTCATTTAATTTACTTAGCAATTCTTTAACTAAATGGTTATTTTTAGAAGCATAAAACCTTTCTCTATGCAAACACGATTATTTTTCTCCATTTTTCTTTTCAGTATTTGTTTGTCTTACGCGCAGCAGCCTGCAACAGGAGCGCAACAGGTAGAAGCCTCTCTTGAGACCAAAGACCAAATGCTGGCAAATTCCATTGTAAAAAATGTTCCGTTTACTAACGTTGGCCCAACAATTATGAGTGGTCGCGTGGTTGATATTGAAGTGAATCCAGAAAACAGCACCGAGTTTTATGTAGCGTACGCTACGGGCGGTGTGTGGCACACCTCTAATAACGGAAATACATTCGACGCTGTTTTTGATACTGCTCCTACACAAAATGTGGGTGACATTGCGGTAAACTGGTCGGCAAATATTATCTGGGTAGGAACAGGAGAAACCATTTCGTCTCGCTCTTCTTATGCCGGTATCGGAATTTTAAAAAGTATCGACGGCGGAAAAACCTGGGAACAAAAAGGGCTTTTAGATTCGCATCATATCAGTGATATCGTTCTTGATGCGAGCAATCCTGATGTTGCAGTAGTAGGTGCTTTAGGGCATTTGTATTCTGATAACGCAGAACGCGGAATTTTCAAAACCACAGATGGTGGTGATACTTGGGAGAAAACCCTTTTCATAAATGAGAAAACAGGAATTATAAGTCTGGCTGAAGCCCCAGATAATCCTTCAGTGATGTATGCGACTGCTTGGGAGCGTGAACGAATGGCCTGGGATTTTGTAGGTTCAGGAGAGAATTCAGGAATTTATAAATCTACCGATGCCGGAACTACTTGGGAGTTGGTGACCACAGGTAATGGTTTTCCGCAAGGAAAAGGCGTTGGTCGTATTGGTGTTGCTGTGGTTGATGCAAATACTGTTTATGCCGTTCACGATAATCAAGATATACGAGAAGAATCTAAAGAGGAAGGGCAAGAGCAGGATGATAAAGCATTAAAGCCTGAACAATTTAAATCTATGTCTAAGTCAGATTTCTTGGCTTTAGAAAATGAAAGCCTCGCTGATTATTTGCGTTCTAATCGCTTTCCAAGACAATATGATGTTGCTAAAGTAAAG
The DNA here is from genome assembly GCF_037029365.1 of Leeuwenhoekiella sp. CH_XMU1409-2. Classification (NCBI taxonomy): domain Bacteria; kingdom Pseudomonadati; phylum Bacteroidota; class Flavobacteriia; order Flavobacteriales; family Flavobacteriaceae; genus Leeuwenhoekiella; species Leeuwenhoekiella sp. CH_XMU1409-2. The sequence continues at coordinate 252,808 of NZ_JAYMEI010000001.1, forward strand.
GCTATGGTTAAAAGCGACGAACTAAAACCATCTGATTTGCATTTGTATACGTATGATAAGAATGCTGCAGATACTGAAGGTGAAGTCATTGGAGCCGAAATTTATTTAACCGAAGATGGTGGAAAAACCTGGAAGCGTACGCACGATGGTTATATCGACGATTTCTTCTTTTCATACGGATACGTTTTCACAGAGATGGATGTAAATCCTCAGGATCGAGATGAGATTTATCTCGTGGGTGTTCCTTTGATCAAATCTACAGATGGTGGAAAAACCTTTACCTACATCGATGAACCTAACGTACATGTTGATCATCACGTGATCTGGGTAGATCCTGATATGCCTAATCATTTGATTAATGGAAATGATGGTGGATTGAACATGTCTTACGATGCCGGAAAAAGCTGGAATAAACTTAACTCGATAGCTTTAGGACAATTCTATGCGATCAACGTTGATTATGAAAAACCGTACAATGTTTACGGAGGTTTACAAGATAATGGGACTTGGAAAGGTCCGCACACGTATTCTTATTCTAAAGACTATGAGGCCGAAGGACAATACCCATACAAATCTATTGGAGGTGGTGATGGGATGCAGGTGCAAATAGACCGCCGCAATAGCAATATTGTTTACGCAGGTTCGCAGTTTGGGTATTATAATCGTATGAATTTAGAGACCGGCGAGCGTAAGTATATCAAACCAAGTCACGGTTTAGGAGAAGCGCCTTATCGTTTCAACTGGGAGACTCCTATTTTACTTTCTCCGCACAATCAGGATATTCTGTATATGGGAGGAAATAAATTGATGCGCTCTATGAATCAGGGTGATGATTGGACGCCAATTTCGCCAGATTTAACAGCAGGCGGTAAAAAAGGAAATGTACCTTTTGGAACGCTGACCAATGTTACTGAGTCGCCTTTTCAGTTTGGACTCCTTTATACCGGAAGTGATGATGGGGTAATTCAAGTTACTCAAGATGCCGGCGGTAGTTGGGCAATTATTTCAGAAGAGTTACCTCAGGATTTATGGGTGAGTAAAGTACTTGCTTCTTCTCATAAAAAGGGCCGTGTTTATGCCACGCTCAACGGGTATCGTTACGATGATTTCAAGCCTTACGTTTATGTAAGTGATGATTTTGGAGCCTCGTGGAAAGATATCAGCAGTAACCTTCCGTTATCTCCTGTGAATGTGATTATCGAAGATCCGGTAAAAGAAAATATTTTGTATTTAGGTACTGATGATGCAAGTTACATAAGCTTTGATCAGGGATCAAGTTGGGAGCTTTTAGATGGAAGTATGCCCAATGTTGCGGTTCATGATATGGTGGTTCAAACCGAAGCAAATGATCTTGTAATAGGAACTCACGGAAGATCGATCTATATCACAAACCTTAATGAGATCCAGAATTTTGATGCTGGTAAAGCTTCAGATTTACAGCTTTTTGAGTTGGATGCTGTTGACTATTCAACCAATTGGGGACGTTCTTGGAGTGCTTGGCGCGCAGCAAATGCACCAGAAATTAAAATTGCTTTCTATGCTCCGCAAAGCGGGAAAGCAACATTTGAAATAATGAGCGCTGCAGAAAAAACGGTAAAGTCTTGGGAGGTAGCTGCTGAGAAAGGCTTTAACTACATTCCTTATGATTTAACTATCTCTAAAGCCGGAAAGAAACAGCTTGAGAAAGAAACTAAAGACCTTAAAATTGCTAAAGCGCAAAACGATGTATACTACATCACTCCGGGAAGTTATCAAGTTCAGATTAAGGTTGCAGGAAAAACAGCTTCTACAAAGCTTAAAGTAGATGAAGGAAGCCGTCGTCGTGACTGGGCAGAGGCAGGAGCCAATGCTCCTGAAGAAGATTAATTTTCATGGAGTTAAATCTGAGTATTCCTGCGTTATTGTTTCCGGCGATTTCCTTGACGATGCTAGCGTATAACGCAAGGTATTTAGCCATTGCAGCTTTGATTAGAGAATTGCATAAGCGTTATCAAAACCAATCTTCAAGTCCTGTAAAACGGCAAATAAAGCAACTGCGCAGGCGACTTGGAATTATAAAAGCGATGCAAGCCATGGCTATCATCAGTTTTTTGCTGGCTGTGATCACCATGTTCTTTATTTATATCGAGAAAATGGTCTGGGCAAATATTGCTTTTGGGGTTAGTCTTGTAGCCTTAATGATCTCGCTGTCACTTTCTTTTCTTGAAGTGCAATTGAGCACGCAAGCTTTAGAGATTCAGTTGAATGATATGGATGATTTATAAGGAAGATTTCTCGAGGTGCAAACGATTGGCACGAGATCAAAAATATCGCCTTTTAGGTTGAAATTAACTCAAAATCATTCGTTGGTGTTCAAAAAAGTGTTTAAAGAAAACCCTAGGTTTCAAAGGTTTTCGGTTGAATTGTTGAACGTTTTTGTACGCTATTTAAAACGATTCCAAAAGCTGTAGGAATGTTTGTGAAACAATCTGCTGGACTGTATTTTTGTAGTACTAAATTAAAAACGTAATTAAATGGGAATCATTTCCTCTTCTATCGCCAGAAAAGTTGCTATGGCACTTTCTGGTTTGTTCCTTGTATTGTTTTTAGGTCAGCATTTTACAATTAACCTCACGTCGACCTTCAGTCCTGAAACATTTAATGAGTTTTCTCATTTTATGGGAACCAATTTTTTGGTACAGGCAATTCTTCAACCTGTATTGATTTTTGGGGTTGTTTTTCACTTTGTAATGGGTTTCATTCTAGAAGCGCGTAACCGTTCTGCTAGAAAAGTAAGCTATGTGAGTTATAAAGGAAACGCCAATTCTAGCTGGGTAAGTCGTAATATGATTTATACCGGTATCGTGGTTTTGGCCTTTTTAGGTCTTCACTTTTACGATTTCTGGTTTCCTGAAATCGCTTATAAGTATATCGAAGCAAACCCAAGTGACGCTACCCGTTATTATGGTGAGTTGGTAGAAAAATTCCATAGCCCTGTAAGAACCGGATTGTACGTGCTTTCATTTGTATTCTTGGCGTTGCACTTGTATCACGGTTTTGCGTCTTCTTTTCAATCGGTAGGCTTTAACAATAAATACGCGAGAGGACTTAAGAAATTTGCTAAGGTTTATGCAATTGCAATTCCGGCCGGATTTATTTTCATCGCGTTGTTTCATCATTTTAATCACTAGACGATGTCAGAATTAAAATCAAATATTCCAGAAGGTCCTCTTAAAGATAAGTGGACAAAACATAAAAACGATATAAACCTAGTTAACCCTGCTAACAAACGTAACATTGATGTTATCGTGGTAGGAACAGGTCTTGCCGGTGGTAGTGCTGCCGCAACACTTGCAGAGCTAGGGTATAATGTAAAGACATTTTGTTATCAGGATTCTCCACGTCGTGCGCACTCTATTGCAGCGCAAGGAGGGATCAATGCAGCAAAAAACTATCAAGGTGACGGGGATTCTAACTATCGTCTTTTTTATGATACTGTAAAAGGAGGAGATTATCGTTCGCGTGAAGCTAACGTATACCGCCTTGCTGAAGTATCTGCAAATATTATCGACCAGTGCGTAGCGCAAGGGGTTCCTTTTGCTCGTGAATATGGTGGGTTGTTAGACAACCGTTCTTTTGGTGGAGTTTTAGTTTCCAGAACCTTTTATGCTAAAGGACAAACTGGGCAGCAGTTGCTTTTAGGAGCATACTCTGCGATGAACCGCCAGATCAACCGGGGTAAAATAGAGGCTTTTAACCGCCACGAGATGTTAGATCTAGTTCTTGTAGACGGTAAAGCACGTGGAATTATAGCAAGAGACTTAGTGACCGGTGAGATCGAAAGACACTCGGCACACGCAGTAGTATTGGCGAGTGGAGGTTACGGAAACGTATTCTTTTTGTCTACTAACGCGATGGGAAGTAATGTGATGGCCGCTTGGCGTGCACACCGTCGCGGTGCTTATTTTGCAAATCCTTGCTACACGCAAATTCACCCAACGTGTATTCCTGTTTCTGGAGATCATCAATCTAAACTGACCTTGATGTCAGAGTCTTTGCGTAATGATGGTCGTATTTGGGTGCCAAAGAAAAAAGAGGATGCAGAAGCGATACGTGCAGGTAAATTAAAACCAACCGATCTTAAAGAAGAGGATAGAGATTACTATCTAGAACGTCGTTATCCTGCCTTTGGTAACTTGGTGCCACGTGATGTAGCTTCTAGAGCAGCAAAAGAACGTTGTGATGCCGGTTTTGGAGTAAATAAAACAGGAGAGGCCGTTTATCTTGACTTTAAGAGCGCGATTATGCGTTATGGTAAAGAGGAAGCCTTGATTCACGGAAATCACAATCCTTCAGATAAAGAGATTTACGACTACGGTAAAAAGGTAGTTGAGAATAAATACGGAAACTTATTTCAGATGTACGAGAAGATCGTTGATGAAGATCCGTATACCACACCAATGATGATTTATCCTGCGGTACATTATACTATGGGAGGTCTTTGGGTGGATTACAACTTACAAACCACAATCCCGGGTTGTTATGCGGCCGGTGAGGCAAACTTCTCAGATCACGGGGCAAACCGTTTAGGGGCTTCGGCATTGATGCAAGGTCTTGCGGATGGATATTTTGTACTTCCATATACGATTGGGGATTATCTTTCAAAAGATATCCGTACCGGAAAAATACCTACAGATTCGCCGGAATTTGATCAGGCAGAGAAAGACGTTCGCGACCGTATGACCAAATTGATGAATGGTAGCGGTAAGCATTCTGTAGATTATTACCACAAGAAATTAGGTAAGATTATGTGGAATAAATGTGGAATGGCACGTAACGCAAAAGAACTTCAGGAAGCTATGGATGAGATTGCTGAATTGCGTGCAGATTTCTGGGAAAATGTAAAAGTACCGGGAAGTTTAGACTCTAAAAATGCTGAATTAGAAAAGGCCGGAAGAGTGGCAGATTTCTTAGAATTGGGAGAGCTTTTTGCAAAAGATGCCTTAACAAGAAATGAATCTTGTGGTGGTCACTTTAGAGAAGAGTATCAGACTCCTGAAGGAGAAGCATTGAGAGACGATGAGAATTTTAGTTTTGTTTCTGCTTGGGAATACAATGACAATCCAAGAGAAGCAAAATTGCATAAAGAACAATTAACCTTTGAAAACATCGAGGTTAAAACACGTTCTTATAAATAACATTTAACAACTAAAGTTTATGAAACTTACGTTAAAAATATGGCGTCAGGAAAACGCTAAAGCTAAGGGAGCAATGAAAACCTACCAGATCGATGGTATTGAAGGTGACATGTCTTTTTTAGAAATGCTAGACGTTTTAAATGAAGACTTAATTAATAAAGGAGAGGTGCCTGTAGAATTTGATCACGATTGTCGTGAGGGAATTTGCGGTAGCTGCTCATTACAAATTAACGGGGAACCACACGGGCCAGATCGTTTAGTAACGACCTGCCAGTTGCATATGCGTAAATTTAACGATGGTGATACCATTACCATAGAACCGTTTAGAGCAACAGCTTTTCCTGTGATTACTGATTTAATTGTAGATCGTACTGCTTTTGATCGTATTCAGCAAGCAGGAGGGTATATCTCTGTGAATACCTCAGGAAACACGATTGATGCAAACAGTATTCCTGTAAACAAGCATGATGCAGACGATGCTTTTAGTGCCGCTACGTGTATTGGTTGTGGAGCTTGCGTTGCTGCTTGTAAAAACGCAAGCGCGATGCTTTTCACTTCCGCTAAAGTTTCTCAGTATGCGTTATTGCCGCAAGGTCAGGTTGAAGCTGTAGAGCGTGTAGAGAATATGGTACGTCAAATGGATCTAGAAGGTTTTGGTAACTGTACCAATACCGGAGCTTGCGAGATAGAATGCCCAAAAGGAATTTCTCTGGAAAATATCGCGCGTATGAACCGTGAGTATCTAAGTGCTACTACAAAAGGATAAAAGTGTATTGGCACCGTCAAAGGATTTAATACTGCGAGGGGTGCCTCGAAATTGAAAATTCGTTCGCAAGCAGTCTCGTGGTCTTGCCCAGAGCTAGTTTACTTTTAAACATAAAAAAGAGCTTGTGAATTCACAGGCTCTTTTTTTATGCGCAATATTCGAGCTATCCAAATAACCATTCTACCACATCGTTCATTTTAGCAACGCGTACGATGGTGATGCCGTAATTATTCTTCGGCACTTTACAGTATTTAGAGATCATTATGGTACCGAAGCCTAACTTTTCTGCTTCAAGAATGCGTTGTTCTACACGTGTTACCGGTCGTATTTCTCCCGCGAGACCTACTTCGGCGGCAAAACAAATGTCTTTGGCTACCGAAATATCTTCGTTACTCGATAAAATAGCGGCAACCACGGCGAGATCTATAGCAGTATCATCTACTGAAATTCCACCGGTGATGTTTAAAAAAACATCTTTTGCACCTAGTCTAAAGCCTGCACGCTTCTCTAAAACGGCAAGAATCATATTCAGGCGTTTGGCATTGTAGCCGGTAGCGCTGCGTTGTGGTGTTCCGTATACTGCTGTGCTCACAAGCGCTTGAATTTCTATCATAAGCGGGCGCATACCTTCAAGTGTCGCAGCGATCGCAGTTCCGCTTAAGTCTTCATCATTTTTAGAAATCAATATTTCTGAAGGGTTAGAAACCTCTCGTAATCCACTGCCTTGCATTTCGTAAATCCCGAGTTCGCTGGTAGAACCAAAACGATTCTTATGTGCGCGAAGAATTCGATACACATGGTTTCGGTCTCCTTCAAACTGAAGCACGGTATCTACCATATGTTCCAGAATTTTGGGACCGGCGATATTTCCATCTTTGGTGATGTGGCCGATTAAAATTACCGGTGTTGCGGTCTCTTTAGCAAATTTGATGAGTTCTGTAGTCGTTTCTCGTATTTGTGATATACTTCCCGCACCGCTTTCAATATAATCGCTGTGCAGCGTTTGAATGGAATCGATGATCACGATATCCGGATTCACCTCTTCAACTTGCTTAAAAATGTTTTGCGTTTTGGTTTCGGTTAAAATCAAACAATTTTCTGCCGTGGGATTGATGCGTTCTGCACGCATTTTAATCTGCTGTGCGCTTTCTTCTCCCGAGACGTAAAGCGTGGTGTAGGGCAGGGTTAATGCAATTTGAAGCATCAGCGTACTTTTACCTATTCCTGGTTCTCCACCTAATAAAGTAAGTGAGCCCGGAACAAGGCCACCTCCTAAAACGCGGTTGAGTTCATTATTTTCAGTATTTAAACGTGCATCTTTTGTGGTGTCAATTTCCTTGATGCGTTGTGGTTTTGCAACACGTTTTGTGGTTTGTGTTTCGGTTTTCCAGCCGGTTTTTTCAGCTTTTTGTACCACTTCTTCTGCGATGGTATTCCATTCTTTACACGAGGTGCATTGCCCTTGCCATTTGGCAAATTGAGCGCCACAGTTTTGACAGAAAAAGGTTGTTTTAACTTTTGCCATTAATATCCAAAATCATCTTTAATTTGTTGCGCACGGGCAACAAGTATATCTTTATTAATATCGCCGATTTCTTTTAAAACGAGTGCGCCTTCATACGTGCGCATCGCTTTTTTAGGCTCTCCGTTTCCTTCGTAAGAGCGTCCTAAATAGTAAGGGCCTAAAATTGTTTCGGGATATTCTTTGCTGGCTAATTTGCCTAAATTTTCAAAACCATCCCAATCTGATTTTCGCTCGAGCGCCGCGGCAATTGCAATAAAATCATTAATTCTGATTTTATCGTCTAAGCCGAAAAGATTCTGCATCGTATCATATTTTTCGATTAGATAGTCGTAAGGCGCGTCTACTTTGAGAATTTTTTCGGTGAATTCTTTTTTACTGATGGGCCTGTATACTGCAAAAACTTTCTCTAAAGCGCTGGGAATGGCACGTCCTGCAAGGGAATAATGTGTAGCATCTTGAAAATCATCAAAATAATAATAAAAATTTTCATTTTCAATTCCATTTAAAGCTTGATGCAAAGCGAGTGTTTCTTCTCTTAGTGAAGGAATATCTTCGGTGCTTGTAGCTTGGTAATAAAAGATCTGCTGTTCAGTCTGAGTTAGAATAGTAGTGAGACGATCACTCATTTGCGGAGCTAAATCAGGACTCAGCGATATGTAGGCTTGAAACAGAGGTGGATTTTTCATCAAATAATAATTTGCAAAACCCGCGGTTGCGTCGTGGCCTACAACTACATTAAAAGGAGCGAGACGGTATTGTTTGTTGAGCCACGGAAGAAGTTCCATTCCTAAAAACTCAAAGAAATCGGCTCCTTGGTCTGTGGGGAAATAATTTGAATCATCATAAACCGTGTCATCCATTCGGTTGGGTTGCATCACACCCACAATGATGGCTTGTGGCATATCTTCCCAATAGCTGTAATAGTCGGCATTTCCGGCTACGGGCTCAAAAAGATAATCGCCATCAAGCACAAGAATTACGGGGTAATTCTTGTCTTCGTTAGCTTCGTAATTACGGGGTAGCTGAATTTTGACATTTCGGGGTTCGTCAAATTTTGAAGAAGGAACCGACTCATAGATAACTTGAGCCTGAATGCTGCTGTAAAAAAGCAGCATAAGGAATAGTGTTTTTTTCATAGAAAGGTAGATTAAGGTAGTGTGAATTTAAGGATTATTCACAAGCTAATCACAAGGCTTTTCCTAAAGTGATGTTCCTATTTTTTACGATTGAGAATAGGTAGGAATAAAAAAGAAAGCGCTCCAAGTACCAAAACAAGTAGGGTTTGCGATCCCCAAACGATCCAGCCAAAGGCCTCGCCTCCTTCTTTGCTGTAACCAAAAAAGACAAACAGCGCTCCAATGCTAATTGGGTAAACGCCAATACCTCCATTGGTGACCGAGATGGCAAAGGAACCGATCACAAAAGCAGCGAGAATCACTGCAGTGGAAGCGTAAGAAATTTCTGGAATAGTAAATTTAATAACCCAGAACATCAGGACATACATAACCCAAATAAAAAGCGTGTGACCAATAAAGGCCCATTTATTACGCATATTTAGAATGCTCTGCATTCCTTCGATAAGGCCGTTCATGAAGTTTTTAAGCTTCACTAAAATGCCTGTTTGCGCCCGTTGAATAATTTTGAAGCCGATGACGATTCCGCCTACGGCGAAAATAAGAAAGGCAACAGTGTAAAGCGGATTTATGTTTTGCTCTTTAAGGTAGGTCAGAAGCATATCGGTTTGTAAAGTGATGGCAAAACCTACCACCAGGAGCAGCATTATAAAATCTGCAATACGCTCTGAAATTATAGTGCCAAAAGCTTTCTCAAAAGGTACCTCTTCATAAGTGGTTAGTAGAGCTCCGCGCAGGAATTCGCCGCTTCGCGGAATTCCCAAATTGGCAAGATATGCAGCCATAACCGCCATAAACCTATTGCTTAGTTTTGGGTGATACCCCATAGGTTGTAAAAGATACTGCCAGCGGTAAGCTCTTGACAAATGACTCAATGTGCCAAAAACCAAAGAAGCAGCGATATAGACGGGGTTGGCGCCTTTAATGTTTTTCCAAAGGGTGGCGCGTTCTTTAGGAGTGGCAGCACTTAGCGAATAGTAAATCACCAAAATACCAATACCTAACGGGATCGCAACCTTTAAAAATTTTATGAAGGATTTTTTGCTCAATTTAGTTGAGCAAATTAGTTTCTTCGTTTGGGAAAACCAGAGAAGGCTTAAATGCTTTAGCTTCTTCCAGCTCCATAAAAGCATAGGTGATTAGAATAAGAATGTCGCCTTTAGCTACTTTACGAGCCGCAGCACCATTTAGGGTGACTTCGCCGCTCTTGCGAGGTCCCGGTATCGCATAGGTTTCTAGGCGTTCACCGTTGGTAACATTTACGATTTGTACACGTTCGCCTTCGATCACTCCAGCGGCATCCATAAGATCTTCGTCTATGGTAATGCTACCAATATAATGCAATTCGGCGCCGGTAACTTTTACTCGGTGTATTTTAGATTTTACAACGTTAACTAACATGGTGTAAAAATAGGTTTTTTAATTTAGGGCAATATTGTCGATGAGTCGCACATCACCAGCAAAAACGGCTATAAATGCCCGGTATTTTTCATCCGGTTTTTTTTGGGTTGTGTGCGCAAGAGTTGCTGCGTGAGCGATCTCAAAATATTCGAGTTCGAGTTGCTCTTTACTTGCAAATTCCTGTTCAACAAAATGTACAACATCTTCAACGCTTTGGTCGTTAAAATGTTCTTTAGCTTGCATTAAGGTTTTGTAAATAAAGGGAGAGGCTTCACGCTGTTTTTCAGTAAGTCTGGTGTTTCTTGAGCTTTCGGCAAGACCGTCTTCATGTCGGCTAATGGGGCAGCCAATGATTTTTACAGATAGCTTTTCGATCTCAACCAACTTGTTAATGATTTGAAGCTGTTGATAGTCTTTTTCTCCAAAGAACGCCATGTCTGGGTTTACGATTTCAAAAAGATATTTCAATACGGTTGCGACTCCTTCAAAATGACCCGGTCTAAATGCGCCTTCCATCACTTGATTGAGTCCTTCAAAATCAAAATCTAACGCTTTGACGTTGTTACCATAAATCGTTGTCGTGCTTGGTGCAAAAACGAGCAATTCTGGGTTAATGCTTTCTAAAAACTCCAGATCTTTCTGCAAATCTCTAGGATAGGTCTCCAGATCTTGTGGATTGTTAAATTGGGTTGGGTTTACAAAGATGCTCACCACTACCACATCACAATTTTTGAGCGCGAAGTTAAATAGACTGGCATGGCCTCTGTGCAAAGCGCCCATAGTAGGTACAAAACCTATTTTTAAGCCATTTTCTTTGTGTTTTGCAACAGCGCTAGAAATTTCTGGTCTATTGGTGTATACGTGCATCCCGATTAATTTAACAGGCGGCAAAATTACTATATTACTGGCAATCTGCATAAAATTTAGTAATTTTGCGTGTTTTTTAGCCTTAACAGAAACTTAGAAGCACATTTATGAAAAATAAGAGGATATTGTACGTATCATCTGAAGTTATACCGTATTTGCCAGAGACAGAGATCGCATCTATGTCGTTTGAGGTTCCTCAAATGGTAAATAGTAAAGGAGGTCAAATTCGCATTTTTATGCCTAGATATGGTAATATTAATGAGAGAAGACACCAGCTTCACGAAGTGATACGGCTTTCCGGAATGAATTTGGTCATAAATGACTTTGATATGCCGCTTATTATTAAAGTAGCCTCTATACCTAAAGAGCGTATACAGGTTTATTTTATTGATAACGAGGAGTATTTTAAGAGAAAAGCTACGTTTACTGATGAGGATGGAAACTTATTTGCAGACAATGATGAGCGTGCGATATTTTTTGCAAAGGGTGTGGTTGAGACCGTAAAAAAACTCAATTGGGCTCCAGATATCATACATGTTCACGGTTGGTTAGCTTCATTACTTCCTTTATATCTAAAGCAGTTTTATGCGAGCGAGCCGCTTTTTAAGCAAAGCAAAATTGTGACTTCTGTTTATAATACAGGATTTGAAGACACGTTAAATGAGCAATTAATTGATAAAATAGCTTTTGACGGAATAGAAAAAGATTCAATTGCTGAGCTTGAAAAGCCTTCTTATGAGAATTTGATGAAAGTGGCGATCAAAAATTCTGATGCTGCGATCATTGGTTCTACAGACCTAAATGAAGAGCTTGCTCAATACCTGAATACTACTAAAATCCCTGTGCTTCCTTACAAAAAACGCGAGGAGTTTGCGCAGGCGTATGAAGAGTTCTATACCACCAAAGTGCTGGATTAAAAAAACAAAAAAACGAATGAAATTGAATACGGTGTTGACAAGAACATTAGGATTACTAATGCTTCTTTTTGTTTTCTTTTCTTGTGAGGATGATTTTCTTGAAGTAGGTAGTGGTATTGTAGATGATAGTAATTTTACATCTGGTAACGAGAATTATCCTGTTGTAGCTTATAGTGAGCGTTTTTTTGACTCTGTAGGTGTTCAAACAAATGGCTTGAGTGCAGGTGCGCTTGGTTTTTATCAAGATTCTATTTATGGTACGACTACGGCTTCAACACTTAGTCAGGTAGATTTAGGTACTTATAATTCTACTTATGGTACAGATCCTGTTATCGACTCTGTGGTTTTTGAAATGCCTTATTACAGCACAGCAAGTTTAAACAGCGATAATGAGACGGTTTATGAATTAGATTCGGTTTATGGTACCGCGCCTATTCGCTTGACCGCATTTCGATCTAACTATTTTCTGAATAGCAACAGCGCGCCAGATTTTGAATCTGGGGCGGTATATTATTCAAATGAATTGACCGAATTGAATGGTGTTGAGGGAGATACCTTGTTTCAAGAAACTTTTGCGCCATCAAATGAGCCGGTTGTTACTGTAATCGAAGCGGCATCAGAGGCTGAAGATGATGAAATAACAACTTCATCGCCGCGTTTACGTCTACGCTTAGATCAGACCACTTACGGGGAGACTTATTGGAAAGAAGTCATTGTTGATCGTTCTGGAGATGATGTGTTATTTAACTCAAATTCTTTCAGAAATTATTTTAGAGGAGTTTATTTAAAAGCTGAAGCTGTAGATAATACAGGTTCATTCTTCTTGTTTGACAAGGCAAATACTACAATAGCGATTTATTATACCTCAGGAGCAGAAGATTCTAGAAGACAATCTAGTATTACTTTAACTTTTGGAGGAAATTCTGTCGTAGGTTATGAGAATGACTTCAAAGAAGCCATCAAAACCGAACTTACCGGGATCGACAAAGAGAACGGGGAAGAAAACCTATTTTTAAAAGGAGGCCAGGGTAGTATGGCTGTGATCGAACTTTTTGAAGATGTAGATGATGACAACAATGGTATTCCTGATGATCTTGATGCGATGCGAGCGCAACAGCGTCTTATAAGAGAGGCAAATCTTGAATTTTTTGTTGATCAAGATAAGATCGCGGCATATGCAGGAAATGCTGTTTCAGAGCCACAACGTGTTTATATTTATAATTTAGAAACGAATCAGCCTTTAGTCGATCTTACAGCAGATGCAACAATCAGTTCTTCTGGTGCGATTACTTCAGTAGGTACAACGCATTTAGGTCCTTTAGAATTAGATGATAATGGTCAGGGTGTTAGTTATAAAATAAGAATTACCGAGTTTTTAAAGGATTTACTAGATCCTGAGAATGATGATCCGGCGACAAAGTTAGGATTGGTGATTACTCAAAATGTGCTTTCAACTTCTACGGGAGCTATTGAGGGAAGAACCGATACAGACACGCCCAATCGAGTGCCTTACGCATCGATTATAGCGAATAGAGGAACCATTCTTTACGGAAGTAATGTAAATGTTCCTGAAGCAAAACGACTGAAGCTAAAAGTTTTTTATACCGAAGCTTCTAATTAAATTTGTTTTATGTGCGGAATTGTAGGTTATATTGGTCATAGACAAGCGTATCCTATTGTTATTAAAGGATTGCAACGTCTTGAGTATCGTGGTTATGACAGTGCCGGTGTGGCCATTTATGACGGAGACGAAATTCAACTTTGTAAAACAAAAGGTAAGGTTGATGACCTTAAAGCAAAAGTTGATGCTACAATTAACGCCGAAGGAACTTTAGGAATTGGTCATACCCGTTGGGCAACGCACGGTGTTCCTAACGATGTCAATTCACACCCGCACTATTCTAACTCTGGCGATTTGGTGATCATTCACAATGGAATCATTGAGAATTACGACGCCATAAAACAAGAACTTACCAAACGCGGATACACTTTTAAATCTGATACCGATACTGAAGTATTGGTGAATCTCATAGAAGATGTACAGCGTAATCAAGATGTTAAATTAGGAAAAGCGGTTCAGATCGCTTTAAATGAAACGGTAGGAGCTTATGCTATTGCTGTTTTTGATAAGAAAAAACCTAACGAAATTGTTGTGGCTCGTTTAGGAAGTCCGCTAGCAATTGGGATTGGTGAAGATGAATATTTTATCGCTTCAGATGCGTCGCCGTTTATTGAATACACAAACAATGCTCTTTATTTAGAAGATGGAGAGATGGCTGTGGTGCGCAGAGGAAAGGAAATCAAAGTCTTCAATATTCAGGATGATAAGATAATCAGTCAGCCGTACATTCAAGAATTAAAATTAAACCTTGAGCAGATCGAAAAAGGAGGTTATCCTCATTTCATGCTTAAGGAAATTTACGAGCAGCCTCAGGCGATACGCGATACGTTTAGAGGGCGTATGCGCGAGAACAAAGGCATGATAAAAATGGCCGGGGTTGATGATCATATCGATAAATTTATCAATGCAAAACGTCTGGTGATTTTAGCCTGCGGAACTTCTTGGCATGCCGGTCTAGTTGCCGAATATATTATCGAAGAACTCGTGCGCGTGCCTGTTGAGGTAGAATATGCTTCTGAGTTTAGGTATCGCAATCCGGTGATCGATAAGGATGATGTGGTAATCGCTATTTCTCAGAGTGGTGAAACTGCAGATACGATGGCGGCGATGAAGTTGGCCAAAGAAAAAGGAGCTTTTGTATTTGGTGTTTGCAATGTGGTAGGTTCTTCGATCTCTCGAGAGGCACACGCCGGTGCGTATACACACGCCGGTCCTGAAATTGGCGTTGCTTCAACAAAAGCATTCACTACGCAAATCACTGTACTCACTTTATTAGGATTGAAAGTGGCTAAAGCCAAAGGGCGTATTTCAACTTCAGATTTGCATATGCATCTTGAAGAATTGCGCTTAATTCCTGAAAAGGTAGAAGAGGCTTTAAAAAGCAATGACCACGTAAAGGAGATTGCAGAAGTTTATAAAAATGCTTCCAATTGCCTGTATTTAGGTCGCGGATTTAACTTCCCGGTTGCTCTGGAAGGTGCTTTAAAACTAAAAGAGATTTCATATATCCACGCAGAAGGTTATCCTGCTGCTGAGATGAAGCACGGTCCTATCGCGCTTATCGACGAGCATATGCCGGTGATAGTTATCGCTACACGCCGCGGTCATTATGATAAAGTGGTAAGTAACATTCAGGAGATCAAAAGCCGAAAAGGTAAGATCATCGCTATTGTTACTCAAGGAGATGTTACCGTAAAAGAACTTGCAGACCATGTGATCGAAGTTCCAGAAGTGATGGATTCGATGTCTCCTCTGTTAACTACGATTCCGCTGCAGTTATTATCTTATCACATTGCAGTGATGCTCGGGAAAAATGTAGATCAGCCGCGTAATTTGGCTAAAAGCGTTACCGTAGAATAGCGATTTTCAGCTTTGTTGCGACTTCTTTTTAGTTGGCTGTATTCCTGTGCGTTATCACTTCTCATTATACTTTTGTTAACGCTAAAGAAATTCAATAAAAGTCTTTTAGGTTTTTAAATATTAAAAACTATCTTTGCACGACGAAAAAAATCGGGGATAATTAGGTTTGAATTGATTTTTTCGGCTACATATTTTGCT
This sequence comes from Leeuwenhoekiella sp. CH_XMU1409-2, assembly GCF_037029365.1. Taxonomy (NCBI): domain Bacteria; kingdom Pseudomonadati; phylum Bacteroidota; class Flavobacteriia; order Flavobacteriales; family Flavobacteriaceae; genus Leeuwenhoekiella; species Leeuwenhoekiella sp. CH_XMU1409-2. The sequence goes on from NZ_JAYMEI010000001.1 coordinate 268,273, forward strand.
AAACATTAAATAGTTAAGAATGTCAAAAGTTACAGGTAAAGTTGCCCAAATTATCGGCCCTGTTGTAGATGTTGAATTTGCAAACAATGCAGATCTTCCTAAAATTTATGATTCGCTAGAAATTACTAAAGCAGACGGAAGCCTTTTAGTACTTGAAGTGCAGTCTCACGTTGGTGAAAACACTGTAAGAACAATCGCGATGGATTCTGCTGATGGTTTGAGCAGAGGTGCTGAGGTAGTTGCTACCGGTGCTCCTATTCAAATGCCTATTGGTGATGATGTATACGGGCGTTTATTTAATGTGATTGGTGATGCTATCGATGGTATCGGAGATCTTCCTAAAGCAGGAAAAGATGGTCTTCCAATTCACCGCGAAGCACCAAAATTTGAAGATTTATCAACTTCAACTGAAGTTTTATTCACAGGTATTAAAGTAATCGACTTGATTGAGCCTTACGCAAAAGGAGGTAAAATTGGTCTTTTCGGTGGTGCAGGTGTTGGTAAAACCGTATTGATTCAAGAGTTGATTAACAATATTGCAAAAGGTCACGGTGGTCTTTCTGTATTTGCCGGAGTAGGTGAGCGTACGCGTGAGGGTAACGATTTACTTCGTGAGATGCTTGAGTCTGGTATTATTAAATACGGTGAAGACTTTATGCACTCTATGGAAGAAGGCGGTTGGGATCTTACTAAAGTTGACAAGGCTGCAATGAAGGAGTCTAAAGCAACTTTCGTATTCGGTCAGATGAACGAACCACCAGGAGCACGTGCTCGTGTAGCGCTTTCTGGTCTTACCATCGCTGAATATTTCCGTGATGGAGCAGGAGACGGTCAAGGTAAAGACGTTCTTTTCTTCGTTGATAACATTTTCCGTTTTACGCAAGCAGGTTCAGAGGTATCGGCACTTTTAGGTCGTATGCCATCTGCGGTAGGTTATCAGCCTACATTAGCAACCGAAATGGGTGCGATGCAAGAGCGTATTACTTCAACTAAAAAAGGTTCTATTACATCTGTACAGGCGGTTTACGTTCCTGCGGATGACCTTACTGACCCGGCACCGGCTACAACCTTTGCCCACCTTGATGCAACAACTGTACTTTCTCGTAAGATTGCTGAGCTTGGTATTTATCCTGCGGTTGACCCGCTAGATTCTACTTCTCGAATCTTAACTAAAGAAATTCTAGGTGCAGATCATTATAACTGTGCTCAAAACGTAAAAGAGCTTTTACAGCGCTATAAAGAACTTCAGGATATTATCGCGATTCTTGGTATGGAAGAACTTTCTGAAGAAGATAAGCTTGCAGTAAGCCGTGCTCGTCGTGTACAGCGTTTCTTATCGCAGCCATTCCACGTAGCAGAGCAGTTTACGGGTATCCCTGGGGTATTGGTTGATATTAAAGAGACTATCAAAGGTTTCAACATGATTATGGATGGTGAGTTAGACCACCTTCCAGAAGCTGCCTTCAACCTTAAGGGTACTATTGAAGAAGCGATCGAAGCTGGAGAGAAAATGCTTGCGGAAGCGTAAAAATTGATTTCATTTCCACGAAGGTGGAAATCTTATCGTATTGATTTGAATAGTTTTCCGCCTACGCGGAAAAGATAAATGAAAATTTTATGCATTTAGAAATAGTAAGCCCTGAAGCAACCTTATATAGCGGAGAAGCTACTTCGGTTATTTTACCGGGAACTGACGGAGCGTTTCAGTTGTTAGACAATCACGCAGCTATCGTTTCTCTTTTAGAAGAAGGTGTTGTGAAAGTTAAAGGAGCTACGCTTTCAGATAAGGCAAAAAAGCATTTCACTGCCGGTAAAGAAGCTGGTGAGTTTGTACTCGCTATCAAATCGGGAACGGTTGAAATGAATGATAATAAAGTAATTGTTTTGGCAGATTAAGCTGAAATAATTTAAGAATAGAAAAGCGCTTAATTCTACTGAATTAAGCGCTTTTTTTATTGACACTGCTTAACGTACTTTAGCATCTATGAAGTCTGCACATACACTGGTTTTGAATCAAATGAACCGATCCTTGCTCGTTAGGGTTTTTGCAGCCTTATTATTCACCTTTGCCTGCTTTTTGATTTTCCTCATCTATTTTATCACCTTTCAAACCGTATATGATTTAAGCAAGGAAAGCGATTTTGTAAGTTGGGGAAAAGACCTTAAATCAGTGTTGGTTTTTCTAATCCTTTCCATAGGTTTAGGTTTTTATTTAGCAAAGCGAAAGCGAATCCTTTTTAATACAACAACCCATAAATACAAAGAAGAATACTACATAGGTCCATTTTACTGGGGAAATTGGTCAAGCTACGAAGGCTTGAAAATGGTTGGAATTTTTAAAAATTCAAAGAATGTTTACGAGGTGAATATTTGGTTTACCAATTCTAGACACTTAAAATTTGAAAAATTTCACAAGGAAGAAGATGCTCTAGCCGAAGCAAAATACTTGGCTAGAACCCTTTCTTTAAGCGTCTGGAATGCTTCAGATCCCAAAAATGGGCACTACCTTGACTAATCTATTATTTCTTTGCTAACCAGGCTTCGCGAGCTTTTACAGCCTCTTTCTTAGCATTGTTGTCAATAGCTATCGTAAAAGTTGGATCAGCGGTAAGTCTGACTTTGGTTTTATGTTCTTCACCAAAGCGCTCAAAGGTAACCTGAAGCACGTCATCAATATTCTTATTGCTAAGCAATTCTTTAAATGCGTCGTTTGAAGTCATCGCAATCCCATCTATGCTTGTGATAAGGTCGCCTTTATCTAAGTCAGCTTGATAAGCCGGACTGCCTTTAAACGTATTTCTCGAGATTTCTAGTCCGTTGCTGGTTTCACTAAATGAAGCTCCAAAGTAAGGCTTTGCTGTAGCGCGATTCAGTTGTAGACCTACCTGCTCAAAAAGGTTTTTGTAATCAGGCATGTTACTTTTGTAGATGTATTTTCCGAAGAAATCCTGAGCAAATTCAGCACCTGCATAATCTGCTAGTGTTGCTTCGATATTTTCAACGGTGTAGGCTACTTCGGTTTTACCGAAACGTTTCCACATCAATTGCATAAAATCGTCCAGATTCAAATCCTTTTCACGTAAGCTCAGATCTAAAGCCAGGCCTAAAACGCTTCCGTAAGAATAGTAGGAGATAAACATATTCTCACGGTTCACCGGGTCGACCGAAGTCGCTGCATCTACAAAAGGCGCTTGATTGCTCATCTCTATCGGATTGAAATACTGCAAAGCAGGCGAGTTCCAAACATAATTAAAAGTGCCGTTCAATCCTTTTACATAATCTTCTGCGCTAATAACTCCTGCGCGTTCTAGAATCAAATTGGTGTAATAGCTGGTAAAGCCTTCAGCAAACCAAAGCGAGTTACTCATATTGGCCTGATCAAATTGAAAAGGCTCAAGGTCTGCTGGCCGTATGCGCTCTACATTCCAGCTGTGGAAAAATTCATGAGATACAGTTCCGATATTCCACTCCATGCCACCTTCAGCTAAGGTTTCAGTATCGGTAAGAATGGTGCTGTTGCGGTGTTCCATTCCGTCGCCCGAAACGTTGGGCGCGTAACACGCAAGAAAGGTGTACTCACCAAAATCATAGGTTGGTAATTCGCCAAAAACCGCTTTTTCTTGAAGCACAATCGCTTGTATTCTTTCCCAATAAGTATCAAAATCACTATCAGGATTAGGATCGTGAAGTACAAACTTAACGGTCTGCCCGTCTACTTGAAATTCGCGCTCTTGATAATCGCTTATTTCTGTAGGGCTGTCCATAAAATAATACAGGTTGGGAGCAGAAAAGGTATTGTCTTCTTTGTGTTTTAATTGAGTGGCAACTTTCCAATTCAAGTCTTTTCGAGCATCAAATGTGATCTCGATAGGGCGTTCCTGCAAAGTTTCTGCATACATAAATGTTGCTGGTATATTCAGGTGCGCGTGAGTAAGATCTACTTGAGAGTACGTCCCGCCACCGCGATTAGCAAAAAGAATATATTCTACGTTGATCGTGCCGTCTGTATTGGTGATGATCCAGCTATAGGGATCGTCGCGTTTAACTTCTAGAGGTTCACCCGCTCCGTTTGTCGCTTTAAAACCGTACACATTCTTGGCAAACTCGTGAATGGCATAGCGACCAGGAGAAGATCTGCTCATTTGTACACGCAGTGTTTTTGATTTCACTTCCGGAAATGTGGCTTTGACGATAGCTTCGTGGTGCACGGCATTGTCAAAAGAAATAGTGTAAGAATTGGTTTGCGCCTGTAGTGAAAGGCTTAGAAAAAGGAATGCAATCCAGAGTTTCATTTAAAGGAAATTAAGAATAAGCTTTAAAAGTACTCAAACTGCGGCAAAACTAATCCTCAGTATAGGCCAAAATATCACCGGGCTGGCAATCCAACGCTTTGCAAATTGCTTCTAGTGTGGTAAAGCGAACCGCCTTAGCTTTCCCTGATTTTAAGATGGAAAGATTGGCTTCGGTTATGCCAACGATTTCTGCCAGCTCTTTGCTCTTCATATTTCTATCAGCCAATACCTGATCTAAGTTAATGATGATGGGCATAGTCTAAATGGTAAGATCGCTTTCCAACTTCAATTTATTACCTTCTTTGAAGATTTCGCTAAGCACGAATGCAATTAGAGCTATTATATAGAAAGTCAAATTCAAGCTAATTCTGGTCAGCTTGTATTGAGTTTCAAAATCATAATAGTCGTAGGACGAGATTATACCTATAATAAAACAATAAATTCCTATTCTTTTGAAAGCGAAAGCATTAATGTTTTCAAAAGTTTTTCGGTTTTTTACGGAAGCTATAACTTTTCCAAACAACCGTATTGACATAAAAATCAATGATGCGCTCACAGTGAATTTTATATAATTGAAATAAAGTGATAATGTTGAAAAATTTATAAAGTTTGGCTTTTGTGGGCTTACAGTTTCTGAATTCTTTGAATAATCTATTTTTGATTCAAGTGAGATGATGGAGCTGCCGCTTTTTTGGTCTATAAAATCCCAATTTTGGTAAGCCGATTTGTCTAATTGAAAATGTATGAATAGTGCTGTTGCTGTAATTATTGTGATAAGAATTATTGCATTTATCAATTTACAGGCTAAGCTGGCTATAGATAGGAGTGTATTTTTCTTCATAATGAGCGTTTTAAACAGTTAAATCATTTTCTTCTTTCAGCTTTAATGCCCTTGCAAAAGCATCACTAAGCAATAAAAATAATACGCCTACGATAAGCAGAAATAAAAGCATGCTGAAGTTGGAGATGCCAAATGTGATGCTGATCTTTCCTTCATTCGTTAATAGCGCATTTATTCCTACAAAAACGAACGAGCCCAGTCCGGCAGCTGTAAAAAATTGACCGACTTTCTTTGTGCTTTTAATAACTTCTGATGAGAATGGCTTCTTTTTTAGAAGTTGACTTGCGAATTTTCTCAGTTGAAAGAAACCGGCAAAAAACAACAGGAAAAGTATGAAGAAGCAAATTGTGAAAAGTAGTGCGCCGCTTCCAAAACCTTGCTCGGTATAGGGTATGTTCACTTTAACAATGCTCTGCTGCGGAAACATAAGAATGTACAAAATGGTACCCGGGAAGAACACCACAACGGGTACCATCAGGTAAAACGCCAGGTCGATGAGCCCTTTAAAAATAGAATTCAGTTTCATTTATTATTGTTTTTCGATAACAAATATAAGATAATTATTGAAAAACAATAATTTTATTGGCGCCGCCAAAGGGTTAATACTTCCGAGGCTTGCCCTTAGATAGTTTTCCTTCATTTTTTGTTTCTCTCAAACTGTATCTTTGCCCAATGCTGCCCAAAAAATTACAGGATAAACTCAATCAACGTCGTGAAGCAAATGCCTTGCGCCAACTGAAAGTACCCGATGCTGAACTGGTTGATTTTTCATCTAATGATTATCTGGGATTTTCTAAAAATTCGGCTATTTTTTATCGCGCAAGCGAAATTTTAAAAGAGCAAGATCTGGAGTTGAACGGTGCTGCAGGATCACGCTTACTTTCGGGAAATCATAAATTGTATGAGCTGACCGAACGTTTTATTGCTAAAACACATCAGGTAGAAGCAGCGCTCATTTTTAACTCGGGTTATGATGCTAATGTGGGTTTTTTTGGATCTGTACCACAGCGCGGTGATGTGATCTTGTATGATGAATTTATTCACGCCAGCATTCGTGATGGCATCCAAATGAGTCACGCAAAAGCCTATAAATTCAAGCACAACGATCTAGAAGATTTAGAATCAAAACTGTCACTTCGAGCGCAGTCGAGAAGCTTAGACAAAGTCGGTGATTGTCAAATCTACGTAGTCACCGAATCGGTTTTTTCAATGGACGGGGACAGTCCTGATCTTTTAAAGTTGGTAGACCTCTGCGAGCAATTTTCAGCTCAAGTTTTTATTGATGAGGCACACGCCATTGGAGTTTTTGGTACAGGGATCATCGATGACCTCGGGTTGGGGAATCGTGTTAGCCGACTCGTAACTTTTGGTAAGGCGATGGGGTGTCACGGCGCAGCGATTTTAGGTTTTGAAATCTTAAAAAGCTATCTCGTTAATTTTGCCCGCAGCTTAATTTACACCACTGCATTGCCACCACATAGTGTGGCGACTATTTTGGCTTCCTATCAACACGCGGCGTCTGATGCAAAAAAGCCAAATTCCGCTTTCAAAAAGATGCGCGAAAACATTCAATATTTCCAGAAAGAGCTCAAAAAGCAACAGCTTGAGGAGTTTTTTATCAAGAGTGATTCGGCGATACACTGTGCAATTCTTCCGGGTAACGCGCGCGTAAAGCAAATTTCAGCAGCATTATTAGATGCAGGTTTTGATGTCAAGGCCATTCTTTCGCCTACAGTTCCGGCAGGTCAGGAGCGCTTACGAATTTGTTTACACAGCTACAATTCGCAAAGCGAAATACAAACTGTGCTTTCGCTTCTGGTAAAATCTTTAGAATGATTTTCTGTAGATAAAGTTCGCCGCAGTACCTTTGCAGCACTATGGAAAAACAAACGTTCTTTATCACAGGAATTTCTACCGAAGTTGGAAAAACAGTAGCCTCTGCAATTGTAACCGAAGCTTTGGAGGCCGATTATTGGAAACCCATTCAGGCAGGCGATTTAGACTATTCGGATACGCATAAAGTCAAAGAATTTGTTGGGAATGACAAAACCGTTTTCCACGATAACGCCTTTAAGATGCGTACGCCTATGAGTCCGCACGCGGCGGCAGAGATCGATGGCGTTTCCATAAAAGCTTCAGAAATCAAAAGACCGGAAACCGAAAATAATTTGGTTATCGAAGGAGCCGGTGGATTGCTTGTGCCGATTAGTGAAACCGAAACGATTCTCGATTTGATTCAGCCGGAAGATAAAGTGATTGTGGTTTCCAGACATTATCTGGGAAGCATCAACCATACGTTGCTTACGATTGATAAACTGAAACAAGCCGGTAAAACTATTCACGGAATCCTGTTTAGCGGTGAAGAACATCCCACAACCGAATCGGTCATTGCAAAAATGAGTGGTGTAGCCATTTTAGGTCGAATAGATGAAGAACCTTATTTTGATAAAATGGTGGTCAAAGAATATGCAGAGCTTTTGAAAGCTAGTTTGCAGTAAGCAGAAGTTTCTAATAAAACCCTAGAATTTTGAATCTAACAGAACGCGATAAACAACATATTTGGCATCCTTTAACGCAGCATAAACTGCATCCTGAAGCAAAACCTATTGTGAAAGCAAAGGGCGCATTGTTGTTTGATGAGGAAGGTAAAACCTATGTAGATGCTGTTTCTTCCTGGTATACGGCAATGTATGGGCATTGTAATGATTATATCGTCGAGCGGGTGCATCGTCAAATGCAGCAGTTGGATCAAATCATTTTCAGCGGATTTACCCACGAGCCGGCGATAGAACTCTCTGAAAAATTGATGGCCATTTTGCCTGATAATCAGCAGAAGTTGATGTTTAACGATAACGGTTCTACCTCTACCGAAATCGGGATCAAAATGGCCTTGCAATATCATCACAATAAAGGTCAAACCCGCAAAACGCTTCTGGCTTTTGAAGAAGGTTTTCACGGAGATACGTTTGGAGCGATGTCTGTGAGTGGTTTGTCGGTGTATAATGGTCCGTTTGAGGAGTTTTTCATTGATGTAAAACGCATTCCGCTGCCTACCGCAGCTAATCAGGAAGAACTCATAAAAGCTATTGAAGCATTTCACGCAGAAACTCCGCTTGCAGGATTTATCTACGAACCATTAGTACAAGGTGCAGCAGGGATGAAAATGTATCAGGCAGCGCATCTGGAGCCAATTTTACAGAAATGTAAAGAACTTGGTATTATTTTGATCGCTGATGAGGTGATGACCGGGTTTGGCAAAACCGGAAGCTTTTTCGCTTCAGATTTTATTGAAGTGAAGCCAGATGTCATTTGTCTTTCAAAAGCGCTGACAGCCGGTTTGGTGCCTATGGGCGTCACCACGTGTACACAGGCTATTTTTGATGCGTTTTATGATGATGATATAGGCAAAGGCTTGTTTCACGCGCATACCTATTCGGCAAATCCTATTGCTTGTGCTACTGCGATCGCTGCGCTCGACTTGCTTCAGTCTGAAGAAATTCAGCAGAATATAAAACAGATTCAAAGCTGGCACGCTGCTTTTGCTTCAGAGATTGTAGAGCATCTCAAAGTGCATTCAACGCGACAACAGGGAACCATTTTTGCCCTAGAGCTTGATGTGCCGATGGAGCGCTACGGAAACTTGCGTTATCAAATTTATGAGCGCTGTATGGCAGAAGGTGTGTATTTGCGACCGCTGGGATCAACTATTTATATTTTGGCGCCTTTTGTGACTACTCAAGAGCAAATGCAGAAAGTTTACGCGGCTATTAAAAAGGTTTTAGACAGCTTCTAATGTAAAAGGTACAGATTGACTTTTTTATGGCATAAATCGTGATTGGCAATTAGTCTAAATCTCATTTATGAAAAAACTTCTACTCTTAAGTATCTTCATCCTAAGCATTTATTCCTGTCAAAACGATCAGAAAGCAATCGAACTCACCAGTCTGCTCAGTGAATTGGGGGATGAGACGCAGAATTTTACTGTTTCTTCAGATTCCGTTTCTGAAATTATAGGCAAGTATGGTACTAGAATAGTGGTAAATTCGGGTGATTTGGTTCATGAAAATGAGCGTTCTGCTATTGGTGAAATTAGATTGGAGCTTACCGAATTAACAACTAAAGAAGCTTTAGTAAGACACAATGCACAGACCCGTTCTGGTGATGAATGGCTCATATCTGGAGGCGCTTATAATATTCAATTTTTTGATGAGTCTGGTGCTCAGCTTAGGCTGCGTGATGGTAAAAGTCTGGAGGTTCAATTTCCAAAATTAGTTGATGAACCGATGCAACTTTTTTCAGGTTTAAGAAATGATGAAAGTGTGATGAACTGGCAGTTGTAGGATATTGATTTTGAAGAAAAACGATACCAAAGCTTTTTAGTAACTGACACCGTGGTTCTAGATTGTGAATTAACAAGGCGTTATCGGGTGGATACTTATAAGGCAGTTAAAATGGTTGAGAATTTAGGATTGCGAACATTCCGTGAATTGAAAACATTAAAGAATGATATTGATTCGCCAAAAGGTGATTCTTTATATTTCTCAAATGATACCTTGGTGCGTTATAGATATATTGATTATTCCGATGACTTTGGCGTAATTGATGAAGAAGTTCTTTCTAAAAAAAATATTGATAAAATTGTAATTGAGAAAGTGAGACTTGATTCAGTAATGTTCTCAATTAGAAATCCAATAGATTTTATAGCTTCTGAATCTCCTTGTGACCTTATTGCTAATTCTGGCAGTTTAGGAATTAGCCAAAAATATAAATTTGAATCAGTTTTGTATAAAAGCATTCAATTAGCTAAACTAGGTTGGATCAATGTAGATAGATTTTATCCCGATATCGAAGAACGTCTTGAACTGCAGATCAGTAATGGCGATCAACTTACATTATTATATATCATTGACGAATCAAACAATACGGTTTTGAATGTGTACGCGGATGAGAGTAAAAAAATTTTACTACCTCAAGGCAAGCAATTTAAAGTATTAGGTTTTTTTCTGGATGGCGAGCAACTATTTACTGCTATGAAGCGTATTCGCCTTGTAGAAGATCGTAAAATAGAATTAAAGATGAAGCCTGTTGATTTTAATGAAGTTGGAGGTTATTTAAAATAACTTCTAATAATCCCCCTGATCCAACTGGTTTTGGTTTAAATTGATAAGTTCTCCGGTTTTATCAACTTGAACCTCGAAGATCTCGTAGATCAACGCATCATCACTTCCTGAGGTTTTTACGTGTAAGGTAGCGGTGCCGTTAGGCCCTTCAATAGGAATGGTCGCTTCGCTGGTTTTGTGTCCGTTTTTGTAGTTTACCGAGTAACTGCCCATTCCGTCTTTGGTTATGGGTTCGCCGAGGACTTCTATTACTTGCGGGTTGCTTTTTGCAATTTCCAGAGCATCATTGCCGCCACTGTCATTTTGAACACTTTTCACAAATCCAAAAATGGCACCTCCAAGAGCCAAAACACCTATAATGATAAAGGTGAAACAACCGCCTACGGGCACGACCCATTTCCAATTTCTTGACCACCAGCTGCGTTCTTCCGTTACGAGTTCGTTCATTTTAAGTTCTTTTTGATTGATGTTACTAAACTAAGCGTTTTTGATCATTCTCGATATTTGATGCCTTATTTTTGCAGCAGATTAAATGGATTTCTGTCTTCCTTTTAGGAAACAGTAATAGAATAATATCTGCGGTGCAGATAAAGATTGAAGATGTGAAGCATGTGATCGCAATTACCGGAATGGCTGCAATTTCTGCAGCAGATACCACTGAAAACCAGCTTGGAAAACACGCCCTGTCCTACGACGGCCAACTTGAGGCTTGGGTAGGCAAACTTCCGTCAGCACTCAAAACTAAGGTTGAAGCCATTCGCACAGAAAACCGAAATTACCAGGCTTTGGATGCTTCAGTATTGTATGCGATGTATGTCTCAAGATTGGCGACGCAACAAGCCGGTTGGCAACAAGGAAGTGATTTTGGGATCAACATGGGTTCGTCTCGCGGTGCAACGCAGCTTTTTGAGCAGTATTTTGAGCATTTCCTTCAGCATCATAAAAGCGAACCATTAGCTTCTCCAACAACAACATTAGGAAATCTTTCTTCTTGGGTTGCGCAGGATTTACAAAATAACGGTCCTGACATTTCGCATTCCATTACCTGCTCAACGGCTTTGCATGCGATGCTCAACGGCGTAGCCTGGTTGCAAGCCGGGATGTGCGATAAATTTTTAGTAGGAGGTAGTGAGGCGGCATTGACGCCGTTCACCATCGCACAGATGAAAGCCATAAAAACGTACTCAAGAGCTTCAGCAGATGCGCAGTTCCCGTGTTTGGCTTCAAATCTTGATAAAACTGAAAATACAATGGTTTTGGGCGAAGGTGCTGCTGCAGTTTGTCTTGAAAAGGGGCGAAATGAAAATGCATTGGCGTATATCACCGGAGTAGGTTATGCGACTGAAAAGCTCAAACACGCGGTATCCATTTCTGCGGAAGGATTATGCTTTCAAAAGTCGATGCGTATGGCGATTGAAGCTGCTTTTGGAACTGATCAAGACGGTCAGATTTTGACCTTTGCAGAAATGACCAAGAAAGTAGATGCAATTGTGATGCACGCGCCGGGTACGATTGCCGGTGATAAAACCGAATATCTGGCTATCAAAAAAATATTTGGAGAACGTCTTCCGTTATTAACAACCAATAAGTGGAAGATTGGTCACACCTTTGGAGCGAGTGGTTTGCTAAGTTTTGAAACGGCGATGCGCATGCTGCAACATAACGAATATGAGGAAGTTCCTTTTATTTCGGCTCAAGAGTCACCTCAAAACATAAAAAATATCCTGGTGAATGCAGTTGGTTTTGGCGGTAACGCTGTGAGTATTTTAATAAGCAAGGCATAGTTTGCCCTAGTTATAAACAACATATTTAGTATTTTTGAAACCGCTTCCAGAACTTAAACTTCATAAATTCTGATTTTGAAGATTTGGGTTTTTAAGTATAAAAATGATTTACATGAGACACAATTGGACCCGCGAAGAAATTCTAGAGATTTATAATAAACCCTTGATGGAATTGCTTTATGAAGCTGCCACTGTACATCGTGAGTTTCACGATCCCAATACGGTACAGGTTTCAACCCTACTTTCAATAAAAACAGGTGGATGTCCCGAAGACTGTGGGTACTGCCCTCAGGCAGCGCGCTATCATACAGATATCGAAGGGAATGATCTTATGGGAGTGCAGCAGGTTAAAGCGCAGGCTTTGCGCGCCAAAGCAGCCGGAAGCTCACGTGTTTGTATGGGAGCTGCCTGGAGAAATGTAAAAGACGGTGAAGAGTTTGATCAGGTTTTAGAAATGGTGCGTACCATTAATAAACTGGATATGGAAGTATGCTGTACGCTAGGGATGATCACCGAAAATCAGGCGCAGCGTCTGGCAGAGGCTGGTTTATATGCATACAATCATAACTTAGATACTTCTGAAGATTATTATAAAGATGTGATCTCTACTCGTGCCTTTCAGGATCGCTTAGATACTATAGGCAATGTACGTAAGACCAATGTTACGGTATGTAGCGGTGGAATCATAGGAATGGGAGAAAAAGTAGAAGACCGTGCAGGAATGCTGGTGGCGCTGGCTACTTTAGATCCGCAGCCCGAGAGTGTGCCTATCAATGCGCTTGTAGCAGTTGAAGGAACTCCGATGGAAGATATAGAACCTATTTCTATTTGGGAAATGGTGCGTATGGTTGCCACTACCCGTATTGTAATGCCGCAAACTCAAGTGCGACTAAGTGCAGGACGTACACAGATGAGTAGAGAAGGGCAGGCCATGTGTTTCTTTGCCGGAGCAAATTCGATTTTTGCCGGTGATAAATTGCTTACCACACCTAACCCTGATGTGAATGAGGATATGGAAATGTTCAAGCTGTTAGGATTAAATCCACAAGCACCTTTTGTGAAAAAAGCACAACCGGAAACTGTTGAAGCAGCAGATTCTCAACATTTGCCTAAAGGCGAAAAACCAAAATGGTCACGACCAGGGCATACCATTCCGCGTAATGAAGAAGCAAAGGCAAAGGCTAAAGCTTAATTAAATTTTAGAGCATACTTGAAACTTACCGAAATACATAGGGTAAAAAGCATTACCAAAGCGGAGTTTGTAAAAAACTACCTCAAGCCACAAAAGCCGGTGGTTATAGAGAATCTCATAGGAGATTGGCCGGCCTATGACAAGTGGAGTTTAGATTATATAAAAGAGATCGCCGGCGATAAAGAAGTGCCGCTCTATGATGACCGCCCGGTAACGCACGAAGATGGTTTTAACCAGGCGCATGCTAAAATGAAAATGGCCGATTATATCGATTTGCTAAAGCGCGAACCTACCAACTATCGTATTTTCTTGTATAATATTATGAAGGAAGTGCCTTCACTTAAGAAGGATTTTAAGTTTCCGAAAATAGGATTGCGGTTGATCAAGCAGATCCCGATGGTGTTTTTTGGGGGTGAGAACTCTAAAGTATTTATGCACCACGATATCGACTGGGCAAATATTTTACACTTTCATTTCCACGGAAAAAAACGCTGTATTTTATTTCCGCCAGATCAAACAGAAAACCTGTATAAAGTGCCACATTCTTTGATAACAAGAGAGGATATTGATTTTGACCATCCGGATTATGAGAAATTCCCTGTGCTTAAAAAAGCTGAAGGTTTAGTGTGTGATCTGAAACACGGGGAAACTTTATATATGCCCGAAGGCTATTGGCATTATATGAAGTATGTAACGCCCGGATTTAGCATGAGCTTGCGTGCATTGCCTAGAAAGCCTAAACACCTCTTACAAGCCGTGTATAACGTTTTTATCATGCGTCATTTTGATAACTTGATGCGTCGCCGTAAAGGACAAGCCTGGATTGATGAGAAAAACGAGCGTGCTATTGCAGAAACCCATAAAAAACACGGGTTGGCGGTTTAAGGAATCAACGCTTTAGCCTTTTCATAAACCCAATCTCCCGGCCAGCCGCGGTACATTAAGTAGTCGGCTAATTTTTTACGCTTTTTGTATTTGTCTTTTTCGGTGAGTTGGTCAAAACGCTTTTGAGCCAGTGCGTCAAACGTATTTCGGTATTCTTCTTCGGGGATTTCGGTAAAAGCTTTGTTGATGAGATAGGTGCCTATTTCGCGTTGCTTCAATTCTTGTTTGATGCGGTTTTTTCCCCATTTTTTATGGCGAAATTTTCCGCGAGCAAAACTGCGCGCAAAGCGTTCTTCATCTAGAAATTTATGCTGGAGTAAGTGGTACATGATCGCGTCTACAGCATCGGGGATCATTCGCATTTGAATCAATTTTTCGCGCACCTCTTTATGACAGCGATCTTGGTAGGCGCAATAGGCCTCAAGCTTGCGCTTGGCTTCTTCTACAGTATAGGTTTTTGTGGGTTGTTGATTCAAAATTCAAAGTTGAGAATTCAAATTTAAGGTCTTTTTACGCCAATACATACCGGACGGATTAAAAGGTTTCAACCGCTCTTCTTCAGGAGCAATGCTTATTAGAGTAATAAGGGTCCAATAAAAAACCCCCACCGTTTGCACGATGAGGGTTGTTTCAGTTTATCTAATTTCTTTCCCGTCTTTTGTAAAACGGTACTCGAGATACGTGTAAGCATCTCTGGGCATTATCTTAACCCATTTTTTTGTGTTCTAAAAACCATTTAGAACGTACTGAAGGGAAGCCTTTTGTCAAGAAGGCTGCTATAAACGGATGCGTGTGTAACGTGATCTTTTTATAGTCTTTTTTGAATAGTTTGATCAAATCTGCTTGTATGCGATTTACAACACTAATAGGCGCTTCGATCTCACCGTCTCCGTTAGGGTCTTTTTCGCGAGTTTTTATATTCATCTCGGGACGCACACGTTGACGTGTGATTTGTATAAGACCAAATTTACTAGGCGGTAAAATTTTATGCTTGGCACGATCGTCGCTCATTTCATCACGCAAGTGATTAAACAGTTTTTTGCGATTTTCGGCTTTGCCCATATCGATAAAATCTACAACAATGATCCCACCCATATCACGCAGACGTAGCTGTCTTGCGATTTCGGTGGCAGCGATCAAATTCACTTCTAAAGCAGTGTCTTCCTGACTTTTTGCTTTGCTTGAACGATTACCGCTATTTACATCTATTACGTGAAGGGCTTCGGTATGTTCTATTACCAGATAAGCGCCTCTACTCATAGAAACGGTTTTGCCAAACGAAGTTTTTATTTGACGCTCTATGCCATGTTTTTCATAAATAGGCACAGTGTTTTGATAGAGTTTTACGATACTTTCTTTGTTAGGTGCAATCTCTTGCAAGTAATCTTTGATTTGGTAGTACAATGTTTCATCATCTACGCAGATGTTTGTAAACGAGTCATTAAAGAGGTCTCTTAACATAGAAGAGGCTCTGTTCATCTCGCCTAAAACTTTACTGGGTAAATGAGCATTGTGTAATTTTTTACACATGGCGGTCCAGCGGTCCACCAAGTTTTGTAGATCTTTGTCTAACTCTGCAACCATTTTTCCTTCAGCGACTGTGCGCACAATTACGCCAAAACCTTTTGGCCGTATGCTTTGCATCAGACGTTTAAGTCTTGCTTTTTCTTCGCGGGACTCTATTTTTTGAGAAATAGAAATTCGGTCAGAAAAAGGAACGAGAACCACATATCTCCCGGCGATAGAAAGCTCACTGCTTATTCTGGGGCCTTTAGTTGAGATGGGTTCTTTTACTACTTGAACAAGAATTGACTGGTTAGATTTAACAGCATCCGCTATTTTTCCGTTTTTGTCAATGTCTTTTTCTGCAGGAAAGTTTTTTAAGGAAAAATCCTTGAGTTTACCTGTGCTTACACGTTTTACAAATTTCAAAAGAGTGGGAAGCTGAGGTCCTAAATCGTGATAGTGCAAAAATGCATCTTTCTCGTAGCCAACATTGACAAATGCGGCATTAAGACCAGAAACCGTTTTGCGTATTTTGGCGATAAAAATATCACCTACACTAAACTGGTTGTCTTCCTCATCCTTATGTAATTCTATTAGTTTACCATCTTTTAAAAGGGCAAAATCAACTGAAGTGGAACTGGATCGAATTATTAATTCATTATTCACGCTTCATTAAATTATATCCACAGCATCATCCACAACGGATTGCTGCAAAAGATTAAACATTATTTTTCACAGGATTTTGTGTTTACGATAGGAGATATTTGTTTTCTAAAATAGCTTCAGAAAATTATCTCCAGATGTCAATGAACAGTATTATACGAGATGTATAATAAAAGAAAAAGTAGTGCTAGACTACTTTTTCTTTTTGTGACGGTTAGCACGACGACGTTTTTTACGCTTGTGCGTCGCTACCTTGTGTCTTTTTCTTTTCTTACCACTTGGCATAAGAACTCAATTTAAAATTAATAGTTAGTTTTCGTCTACAGATACGTTAGACTTAACGCCTTCTACAAATACCTTTGCAGGTTTGAATGCAGGGATGTTATGTGCTGGTATCTTGATTGTAGTGTTCTTAGAAATGTTACGGCCGGTTTTCTCAGCACGAGTTTTAATGATAAAACTTCCAAAACCTCTCAGGTAAACATTGTCACCACCTTCTAATGAATTTTTAACTTCAGTCATGAAGGTCTCAACAGTTGCTTGTACATCGTTTTTCTCGATTCCTAGTTTCTCAGAAATTTTGGCAACAATATCTGCTTTTGTCATTACTTGTTATTTTAGGGGTTAAAAATTTTCAAGGGTGCAAATATACATATTAATAAATCAATATTTCAAGCGTAAAAGATTAAAATATAACTAGATAAACGGTTAATTTGACCAAAAGGTATTTTTTGTGTTAAACTTTTCTAAAAAACTCATACACTGGTATTTACAGAATAAGCGCGAATTGCCCTGGAGGCAAACTAAGGACCCTTATAGAATTTGGCTGTCTGAAATCATACTTCAACAAACGCGAGTAGAGCAGGGAATGCCCTACTATTTTAGCTTTGTAGAGACCTATCCTGATGTAAAAGCATTGGCTGATGCTCCCGAAGATGACGTCCTTAAATTATGGCAGGGCTTAGGTTATTATTCACGCGCTAGAAACCTGCACGCTACAGCAAAAAAAGTGGCTTATGAACACAAAGGCATTTTCCCTGATACGTATAAAGAATTAAAGAAGCTTAAAGGAGTGGGTGATTATACGGCTAGTGCTATTGCTTCTATTTGTTTTGACGAGGCGGCTGCTGTTGTTGATGGCAATGTATATCGCGTGCTCTCCCGAATTTTCGGAATAGACACTCCTATTAATAGTACACCTGGCGCTAAAGAATTTAAAGCTTTGGCACAGGAATTAATAGATGAGAAGGATCCCGCCACGTTCAATCAGGCGATTATGGAATTTGGTGCGACACAATGTAAGCCTAAGAATCCGTATTGTTTGCATTGCCCGTTCAATGAAGGGTGTATTGCTTTTCAGCAAGGAAAAATTTCCGATCTGCCCGTCAAGAAAGGAAAGATCAAAGTGAGAGATCGGTTTTTTAACTATTTGATCTTTATAACGCCAGATGGTCAAACCATGCTTCAGCAGCGGGAAGGTAAAGGGATATGGCGTGGACTTTTTGATTTTCCGCTTTTGGAGACGGAAAAGGATTTGCCGGAAGCGCGCTTCCGCGAAAGCGTAAATTCCTTAAAGATCACCACAAAAGAAAAAAGTATACGTTTTAGCGATTTGCCGGTAGAAGAGGTGATACTTCAACAACGAGACCCTATTATTCATAAGTTGTCGCATCAAAAACTACACGTAAAGTTCTGGGTGGTAAAGCTTAGTGAAGCGCCTGGTTTGCAGACGATCGCCTATGAGCGTTTAGGTGATTTTGCAGTGCCCCGGGTAATCGATCGCTTTATGGAAGACTTTGATTTTAAAGACTTTTTATAATAAAATCAAGAATTTTGACCCGTATTTATTGTGAGGTGTTAACGCCATTTTAGTTGAGCAACTCCTTAATTTTAGTTACTTTTGACCTCTAAAACTTAGAGAATATGTCTGGTACGCTAAATAAAGTAATGCTCATAGGGCACACGGGTGATGATGTAAAGATGCACTATTTTGAAGGTGGCGGGGCGATAGGTCGTTTTCCGCTTGCGACAAATGAGACGTATACCAACCGTACCACCGGTGAGCGCGTAAGTAATACCGAATGGCACAATGTAGTTGTGCGTAATAAAGGTGCAGAAATCTGTGAGAAATACCTGAAAAAGGGTGATAAGGTTTATGTAGAAGGAAGAATCAAAACCAGAAAATGGCAAGATGAATCTGGTACTGAACGTTACAGTACAGAAATTCAATGCACAGACTTCACGTTCTTAACGCCTAAAGATGCAAGCGGAATGACCACACAGTCAGGAGGTGCGCAACCTGCACAGAGTACCGCTCCGGCAAGTACACCAAAACCATCACCTTCTCCGGTAGCTCCCGGCTATGACGATGATGATGAAGACGATTTACCATTTTAATTATACCGACTAAACAAATTAATTGCATTGGATCCTGACCCCCCAAGTTTATTAATTATTCAGCAAGGTTTTTCTATGACCACGGTTGTAGAGATCATTGCGGTTCTTATTTTACTTATTTGCTCGGCATTGATCAGTGGTACAGAAGTGGCTTTTTTTGCACTTACTCCAGCTGATCTTGAACTTGATGTAGAGAAGCAAACCAGAAAACAAAACCTGGTGGTGCGTCTTCTTGAGAAGCCCAAAAAATTACTTGCGACTATTCTTGTGGCAAATAATTTTATAAACATTGCGATCGTCCTCATTTTTGCCAGCCTCGGTGAAACCCTCTTTGCCGGTCTTGAGCAGTATCAATTCTGGATCATTAACCTTCGCTTTCTAGTTGAAGTTGTCGCGGTTACTTTTTTGATCTTGATGTTTGGCGAGATTTTGCCTAAGGTTTATGCAAGCAGAAATAAGGTGCAGTTCTCTGGTCAAATGGCTTACCCGATGGTGGTTTTAGATACTTTGATCTCCCCGTTGAGCGTTCCTATGCGCGCAGTTACTTTGTTTTTGCAAGACCGATTTGGTAAGCAAAAAGCTAACATTAGCATAGATCATCTGGGGCAAGCGCTTGAGCTTACCAGTGAAGAAGATACCTCGATCGAAGAGCAAAAAATTCTTAAAGGTATCGTGAGTTTTGGTAATACCGATACCAAGCAAGTGATGAAACCGCGTATGGATATTTTTGCGCTTAATGAAGAATTGACCTATCAGGAAGTGATTCCGTTGATAATAGAAAATGGGTATTCGCGTATCCCTGTTTTTACTGAAAACATTGACAATATTGCCGGGATTCTTTACGTAAAAGATTTGCTTCCGCATATTGACAAAGAAGACTTTGCGTGGACGAGCCTGTTGCGCGATCCCTACTTTGTTCCCGAAAACAAAAAGCTTGACGACTTGCTTAATGAATTTAAAGACAAGCGTAATCACCTCGCGATCGTTGTTGATGAATATGGCGGAACAAGCGGATTGATCTCTATGGAAGATATTATCGAAGAAATCGTGGGAGACATCAGCGATGAGTTTGACGACGAAGATATTATCTTCTCAAAACTTGATGATAATAACTATATATTTGAAGGTAAAACTTCACTGAAGGATTTCTATAAAGTTATCAAGTTAGAAGACAATACTGCTTTTGAAGATAACAAAGGAGAGGCTGAAACGCTAGCCGGTTTTTTACTAGAAATTTCTAAAGGTTTTCCGCGGAAGAATGAGATACTAAATTTTGAACATTATGCGTTTACTATTGAAGTAATCGATCAAAAGCGTATCAAACAAATTAAGCTTACGATTAAAGATATCGATTAGCTGTAAATACAGTCTCTTGAAGCAATTCAGTATTTATTTTTTTACCACTTTTTTGTGCGTGAGTTTATTCTCGTGCAAAGAGGATGTGTTGCCTAAACCAGATGGTTTTTTGGCGCTCAATTATAGCGAGCCAAAGTATATAGATTATGGAAGTGCCGATTGTCCCTACGGATTTATGAAAAACACCAAAGCAGTTGTGCGTTATAAAAGCGATTGCTCTGCAGTGCTTGAATATCCTGAGATGAATGGGGCATTATATCTTACCTACAGGCCGGTAGAAAATAATATTAAAGAATTGCTCATTGACGCGCAAAAACTCACCTATGAGCACGTTGTAAAAGCCGATAATATTGCCGAAGAAAAGTATGTAAATGAGTATCACGGCGTCTACGGTATGTTTTACGATGTGGCGGGTAACGCGGCTTCTCAGTCTCAGTTTTA
This sequence comes from Leeuwenhoekiella sp. CH_XMU1409-2, assembly GCF_037029365.1. NCBI lineage: Bacteria > Pseudomonadati > Bacteroidota > Flavobacteriia > Flavobacteriales > Flavobacteriaceae > Leeuwenhoekiella > Leeuwenhoekiella sp. CH_XMU1409-2. The sequence continues at coordinate 288,750 of NZ_JAYMEI010000001.1, forward strand.
TGTGACTGATAGTACTTCGCATTTCATCACAGGCTCTATTTATTTTAATGTAACTCCCAATTACGACAGTATTCTACCTGCGGCGGCTTATCTTAAAAACGACATTAGGCATTTAATGGAGTCCCTCCGCTGGAAGAAATAATAGCTTCACGATGCTATTCTGACTTTTAAATCTCAATTTTGCAGCCTCAAAATAGAGCTATGCAGGCATCTAATAAAAAGTGGCTATATCTTTTCATTCTTTCCTTGATCTGGGGTACCTCGTACATCTTGATCAAAAAAGGTTTGGTGGGTCTTACCCCTTTACAGCTTGGAGCATTTCGCATCATTTTTACAACAATTTTTCTTTTTCTTATTGGTTTTAGATCACTGTTTAGAATTACAAAGACACAATGGGGTTGGGTGGCGTTAAGTGCGCTGCTGGGTACTTTTTTACCGGTGTTTTTATTCGCTTATGCCGAAACGCAAATCGACAGCAGTATTGCATCGATCTTAAATTCTTTAGTGCCGTTATTCACTATTTTTCTTGGCTTTTTGCTGTTTAAGATAGCCTTTACACGCAATCAGGTGGTAGGTGTGATTCTGGGATTACTGGGTGCGGCCATTCTTATCTTTCAAGGAGCAGAAGTGAATCCTGATCAAAACTACGTTTTTGCAGGTTTGGTGGTTATTGCGGCCTTATGTTATGCGGGTAATGCCAATATCTTGAAGTCAAAACTTCAAGAGGTTTCTTCGCTGGCTATTGCAGTAGGAAATTTTAGTGTTATGCTTATTCCTGCGGTAATCGTGCTTTATTTCGCCGGTGGAATGCAGCTCGATGTTGCAGAACCTGCGATTAGAAGTTCATTGCTGTATATTGTGATTTTGGCATTTTTCGGTACTGCATTGGCTAAAATTCTATTCAATAAATTGGTTCAAATCTCTTCTGCTGTGTTCTCAACTTCAGTAACCTATTTAATTCCGATAGTGGGCATTTTTTGGGGATTGCTTGATGGTGAGCGTTTCACGTTGATCCATCTCCTAGGAGCCGGCGTTATTTTAACCGGTGTTTATCTGGTGAATGCCAATAGAAAACAAAAAAAGACCAACAGTTAAGTTGGTCTTTCTTGATTTATTAGTTCCACCGAAGGGTTTAAACCCCTTACCTATTTGGCAAAAACCTACTTTTTACTGAAAGTCAGCGTCACTCACACCTTCATTAACTTTAATCTCGGTAAAAGTAAATTCGATGTTTTGAGGTCCCATCGATTGTGAAAGTTTGTGAGGGAATAACACACCGCCTACAGACTTATAATCGTCAAAAAGCATAGTTTGTACAAAGGTTTGTCCTTGCATTTGTTGTGTTGTTTCTTCCTTCAGTTTTAAGCCGCTTTCAGTAGCATAAAATGCTTTCTTAGCATCTGTCAATTGAATTACGTAAGCATCTTTACCATCTACTTTTTCAACGCCTTTTAATGTGATCGTTTCATCGCCTAGCATTGCCATTTCAGGAATGATAGCAGCTTCTTTTTTAAGGGCTTTTATTTGCTCTGCTGGCAGGTTCATTGTTTGTCCTTGTTTAGAAACTGAACCAGAATCCCCGTTAAGTACTTGTTTAGACATTACATTACCCATGACAGAGATTTCCTCTAAATACTGGTTATTGCTCGTCTTTTTGATGGTAAGTTTAAGCGGTGTTCCTTGCACGCTTCCTTCTCCCAACATCATTATAGAATTGATACCGGCAACAGCCTCTTGACCACCAACGGCTTCAATATAACTGTTGAAAACGTCTGTAGCTGTAAGGCCTTCTGGCATTGCTACTTCATAAGAAGGCTTTGCTACATTGTTGGCATTTTTGTCATAATATTTTACCGGAATGGTTTTTCCGTTAAAGCTTACCTTTTCTAAGTTTTCTAGAACCTCACTGCCTTTTCCTGCGATCACGATGCGGGCATTATCACTTAAAAAATACTTTTTAGCAACACGCTGTACGTCTTCAATAGTAACGGCGTTGATCTTGCTTAAATAATTCTGATAGAAATCTTCAGGAAGACCTTCGGTTTCTTTGTTAAGCGCAAAACGTGCGATAGTACTTGGCTGCTCTAAAGAGCGCACAAAACTACCTATATATTTAGCTTTTGTATTTTTAAGATCCTTTTCAGTAACGGGTTCTTGACGAATCTTGTCAATCTCTTCTAGGAACGCAACTACAGAGCTGTCTGTCACCATATTTCGCACACTTGCTGAAGCGCTAAAAGAAGTCTTGCCGTATTTGTCATTATTTATACTGGAATAAGCGCCATAGGTATAGCCTTTATCTTCTCTAAGGTTTAAGAATAAGCGGCCTTCTCCACCGCCACCCAGAATCTGATTGGCCATCAATGCCGGAAAGTAATCTGGATCACTCATTTTAAGATCAACAAGATTCTCAACAATTACCTGAGATTGTACTGCATTAGGCATATCAACAAAATTGATTTCGGTAGTTGCAACATTTTCTGGATTCGAGAAATCGTTGCTTAATGCAGCTCCTTTTTTCCAATCTTTAAAATAGGTAGTTACCCAGTCTTTAATGTCTTTATAGTCAACATCTCCTACCACAACGAGATAAGCGTTATTTGGGATAAATGCCTTGTTGTAAAAAGCCTTAGCGTCAGCAAGAGTAATACCTTCAATACTCTCTTGAGTTTCAAACTCCCCTTTAGGATGGTCTTTACCATAAAGTAAGGCACGGCTCACTTTACCAGCAGCAGCTTCTACACTTTTTTCATTGGTTTTTAAACTTTCAATAAGGATCTCTTGCTCTTTTTCAAATTCTTCTTGTGTGAAATTTGGGTGAATAGCAGCGTCTGCAAGAAGTTCAAGAATGCGTTCTGCATATTGTGAAAGTCCGCCTGCGGAAGCATATTGAGAACCAAAATTCATACGAGCTCCCATATAATCTACTTCCTCATTAAAATCATCTTTGCTGATGTTGGCAGAACCTTTTCCTAGCAAAGCGCCTGATAAGGCTGCAGCTCCTGTTTTTTCTCCTTCTGCAATAGGTGGATTGTCAAGCGTTAGTGTGTAGGATACGCGTGGTAATTTGTGGTTTTCTACAACAATAACTTTGAGTCCGTTTTTTAACGTGAAGGTTTCCGGTTCGCTAAGATTGATCTCAGGTGCAGGTCCCGGTTTTGGTTGTGTGCTTCGGTCTATTTGTGCAACAGCACCAAGGCTGCAGATAAATAGTAAGCTAAAGAATATATTTTTCATCTAAATTATATTTTATTTTCGTTTCTGAAGATTAAGCGGTAGAGCTTTCGATTATTGCTCTTCTTTTTTAGGAAGATATTCTACTTCTACGCGTTGGTTAGGCTTTAGGTATTTGTTTGCTACTTCCTTAATTTCTTCCCGTGTGATAGAACGATAGATTTCGATTTCAGAATTGATCAGGTTTGTGTCATCATAAAGCATGTAGTTGCGTGCTAAAGTATTTGCAATACCAGAAACACTTGAATTTGAATTCACAAAATTGGTTTCAGCCTTATTCTGTAGTTTTTCATAATCAGATTCAGAAATAAGTTCCTTACGCAGTTTTGCAATTTCTTCTTCCATACCTTCAAGAAGGGTGTCTAAACTGGTTTCGCCTAGCGGAAGACCAAAAATGATGTACATGCCATAATCTTCTTGCTCGAGATTGATCGCTCCGATCTGCAGGGCTTTCTTCTCATCGTCAACCATTTTCTTATAAAGCTTAGAGCTTTTTCCGTCGCTTAAGTATGAAGAGATCATATTTAAAACATAAGCATCGCGATCGCCGTAGCCCGGTGTGCGATATGCAGTAAGAATCGCAGGAACCTGAATATTTGAATCATAAAATTGGGTGCGCGTAGCTTCTGTAATAGGCGTTTCGGTAGGATAACTACGCTCAAGCTCTGGTCCGCTAGGAATAGGCCCAAAATAATCTTCGATCATTTTTTTAGTTTCATCAACTTCAATATCACCGGCAACTACAAGCACTGCATTGTTAGGCTTGTAATATTTTTTGAAATAGTCTTGAAATTCCTGAAGTGAAGCCGCATCAAGATCTTCCATGTAGCCTACGTTAGGATCTTTGTATGGGTGATTCTTGAAAAGCTGTTCGCTGATGGCAAACAAGAATTGCCCGTATGGAGAGTTGTCGTAGCGAAGACGACGTTCTTCTTTTACCACCTCATTTTGCGTGTCGACCCCATCTTGTTTAATGATTGGGTGCAGCATGCGTTCAGATTCCATCCATAATCCTAATTCCAGATTATTTGAAGGGAATACCTCATAATAATACGTACGGTCTTGAGAAGTATTGGCATTATTGGTTCCGCCGTTTGAACTTACGATCTCAAACCATTTTCCGTTTTCAATATTTTCAGTCCCTTCAAAGAGCAAATGCTCAAAGAAGTGTGCAAAGCCGGTACGGCCATCTTCGCGATCTTTACCACCCACGTGATACATAACAGAGGTTGTAACCACAGGTGCAGTATTGTCTTGATGTAGGATAACATGTAGCCCGTTGTCAAGATCATATTCTTCAAATTCTACCTCTTGCGCCTGAATAGTAAGGCTCATTGCAAGAATTGAAGCCAGTGAAAAAAACGTTTTTTTCATGAAAAAGAGTATTTATTTTGTTTCGGTTATACGTAAGTTAAAGAATGCCTTTGTTACACGCTGCCTCAACTTTAACATTAATGATTATGTTTAATTGTTTTAGAGGTTAATTAAACAAAATTTAAGGTGACTTCACTAAATTTAACAAGATGTTAGCTGATATTGAGTGATTTAATAGTGAAATTTATAAGGAATCAAAAAAATAAAGTTATGCTTAAAATCGCACTTCCTATACGTTTTGGCATCGCCATATCAGCTGGTTTGATCGCCTATTTTCTTGTTTTAGCCTTATTTGGGCTACATACAAACCCATTGTTTAGTCTATTTAACGGGGTAATTACCGGTTTTGGGATTTATGAAGCCATCAAGTTTTATAAGCTAAGTAAAGGCAAAGATTTTGAATACGGAGATGGTTTTTCTGTGGGCGTAGTGACCGGCTTTGTCGCAACTATTATTTTCACGGCCTTTTTTGGTCTGTATGCAGGAAATATCAATCCGGAATTTCTAAGCAATATGATCACCGCCTGGGAAACTACCTATAATACAAGTCTGGGTAGTGTTATCTTTGTAGTCGCTATTATGGGTTTTGCGACAAGTACCGTACTCACCCTCAGTTTTATGCAATTATTTAAACCAAGCTGGAATTTAAAGAAGAAGCCTAAAACTTCACAGGCTTAAAATTACATTATACATTTGTATTGTAAGTAAATAGCTGTATATTTGCGCCCTCTTAAACCAGAAGGTTTGAGAATTTTAAAAACTATTTTTTAATAATTACGCTATGTACGCAATTGTAGAGATAGCAGGGCAGCAATTTAAAGTTGCAAAAGACCAGAAGGTTTTTGTGAACCGCTTGGCAGGAGAAGAAGGAGACGAAGTTTCTTTTGATAAAGTTCTTTTGGCAGGAGATGGTGACAACATCACTTTAGGCGCCCCGGCTATAGAAGGAGCTCTAGTAGGAGCAAAGATTTCACGTCACTTAAAAGGAGACAAAGTAATTGTTTTCAAAAAGAAAAGACGTAAAGGTTATAAGAAGAAAAATGGTCACCGTCAATCTTTAACTGAGATTGTAATTGGCGATATTTCTTTAAAAGGAGGCAAAAAAGCTGCTCCTAAAGCTGAGAAAAAAGAAGAAGCAAAAGCTGAATCTTCTGATGATTTAAGTAAGCACACTGTAGCTGAACTTAAAGAAATGGCTAAAGAACAAGGTCTTGAAGGATATTCTTCAATGAAAAAAGCCGAATTAATTGAAGCTTTAAGTAAATAATAATCTACTAAAAACTTAAAATAAAATGGCACACAAAAAAGGAGTCGGTAGTTCGAAGAACGGTAGAGAATCAGAATCGAAACGTCTAGGTGTTAAGATTTTTGGTGGTCAAGCTGCAGTAGCAGGTAACATCATCGTTAGACAACGTGGTAACACACATCACCCAGGTGAAAATGTTTACGGTGGAAAAGATCACACTTTACATGCTAAAGTAGACGGTATCGTTAAGTTTACTAAAAAGAAAGACAACAAATCTTATGTATCTGTAGTTCCTACTGCAGAAGCTTAAGAAACGTTTGTTACTAGTATAGAAGCCTCATTGTCGCAAGAGACAATGAGGCTTTTTTTTTTGGCGCCGACAGAGGTTCAAATACTCCTAGGCTTGCCTCGAGGTAGTTTACGGTTCTGATTTAAACTTAATCTAATAATCAGGTAACATTAGACCGGTATATTGCTCGATTAAGCAGAAGCAATGTTGAGGTATTTCTTTTTTATCATCGTTTTTTTAGCGACTAGTGGTCTTCAGGCGCAGCAAAATAAAGAGCGTTTTCTCATTTTTGAAGATTCTGTGTTCTATGCGTACAAGAGCCGATTAGATTCGGCGAAAAAGAGACAAGATGAAAAGGAATTAAGTCTTGCGCACTTAGATTTAGCACGTTTTTATAAACAGAGTCAGATCTACACAGAGGCGGTCACGCATTACAATGCAGCGCTTACCAAAAATGCAAATCACAGCAGTCAGTTTGCCGCGACAGTAAAAAATGAGCTGGCAGAAATTTACATTGCCCTTAGTAACTACACAAAAGCAGCAGAACTTTTAAATAGCAGTTTAGGGTATTCTGAAAAACAACATTTTTTACAGCTTCAGGCAAAGAGTTACCAGCTTTTGGGAACTTGCTGGGAAAAGCAGGAGCAGCCTGAAAAGGCACTGACTTTTCAGCAGCGAAGTTTACAAATCTATAGAGATCTTAAAGATGTTCAAGGAGAGGCTGCTGTTCTTGAAAACATTGGTAGTATTTACGAGGATCTTGAGGATTATGATAAGGCCTATTCCTATTTTGAGAAAGCCTTCAGTTATTTTAAAAATGCGGGAAATGAAGCGCAGGTCAACGCATTAAATAACCTTGCTGATGTCTACCGAAAAAAGGGAAACTACGCGCAAGCCATTGCTAAAACTCAAGAAGCTTTAGCCCTGGCTGAGACCTATAAAAATGCTCATCAGGTTGAAAGCGCGTATAAAGATCTGGCAAAAGCATATGCCTTATCCCAGGATTTTGAGCAGGCACATCATTATGCGTTAGCCTATCAAGATCTGGTAGAAAAGCAATTTTATTCTCAAAACTTTAATCAGCTTAATGCCTTGCAAACGGTATACGATACCAAAGAAAAGCAAGCGAAGATCGATTTGCTTGAGGCAAAAAACAAAACGGCACAGATTAAGTTTGTTGGACTGTTGCTGCTCATTATTGTTCTCATTGCTACAACAGTGCTGTTTTTTTATGTTCAGAAAAGAAAAAGACAAGCAAGATTGGACGTTGAGTTGTACAAACAACGCGCACTAGAAGCAGAACTAGAAACCAAAGCAGCTCACGAACAAAATCTGCAAAATCAAATTCAGCTTAAGACCGCTGCGCTTTCTAAATACAGTTTGAGTTTGGCTCAAAAGAACAAGCTGCTGGAGGAAGTTTCGGGTACGCTACAAAAACTGAGTACACGCAAGCGAATGGATATTCCAAGCAAACTTCATGAGCTTTCTAATGATCTCAATGTGCATTTGCAAGAAGAGGACGAGTGGGATCAGTTTATGAGTTTGTTTGATGAGATTCATCCAGATTTTACAAAAAAGCTTAATCAGATCGCATTACAGAAATTAACAGCAACAGAGCTTCGGTTGTGTTTGCTGCTTCGATTGGGGCTTTCTTCAAAAGAAATCGCTTCCGTACTGCGCATTACACCAGATAGTGTGCGTGTGGCGCGCTACCGTCTTCGTAAAAAATTACCGCTGGAGAGTCAGGACGAACTCGTAACTTTTATGTTAAAGTTATAGAAACGCCTCTTGTTTTGCTTCAAGGTTATGCCTGTGTAAACTTTAGGTAATTGTTGCCTTGTTGTAGCCTGCAATTTCTTGATTCTTTACAATTTGTTAGACTTTAGTTTAGCCCGTATTTAAAGGGCTCAGGTAAATTTGGTGCAAACAAAACATCAAAAACATGAAAATAATTACTAGTCTAAAGTTGCTTGTTGTAACGCTACTTTTTACCTTAAATTATTCCGGATTATCTGCACAAGAGGGCATTATTCAGGGGGTAATTACAGATGAATACGGTATCAATGTTCCGGGTGCCGCGGTGATGATAGATGACCTTAATAAAGGAGCTGTTTCTAACCAAGATGGGAAATTTACCTTTGTTGAAGTTCCTGAAGGAAACCACACGCTTACCATAAAATATTTAGGTTTCGCAGATTTCACTAAAGAGGTGATGGTTAATGCAGGCAAAACCACCTCGGTTTCTATTTTATTGGCTTCAGAAGAAACGCAACTCGACGATGTGCAACTTGTAGGTTTTAGCGCAGGCGGTCAGGCAAGAGCATTGAACACACAAAAAAACAATGTAAATATCACCAATGTGGTCTCTACAGATCAAATCGGGAAATTCCCTGATGCCAATATTGGTGACGCGACAAAGCGTATTCCGGGGATCACGATGCAAGTAGATCAAGGGGAAGCGCGTAATATAATCGTGCGTGGTCTTGCACCACAATTAAACTCGGTAACCTTAAACGGAAGCCGTATTCCTTCGGCAGAAGGAGATAATCGTAACGTGCAGATGGACCTTATTCCTTCTGATATGATCCAGACTATTGAAGTGAATAAAGCGGTAACGCCGGATATGGATGCAGACGCTTTAGGTGGATCTGTAAACTTGGTGACACGTTCTACGCCGCAGCGTTTTAGACTTTCGGCAACGGGTGGTTCAGGAGTTAATTTTATTACTGATAAACGCATCTTAAGCGGATCGTTCTTAGTAGGTGATCGTTCAAAAAACAAGAAGTTTGGTTGGATGGTTTCAGCATCGATCAACGATAATGACTTTGGAAGTGATAATGTTGAAGCAGAATGGACAGACACTTTTGAATATACCAACGCTGCCGGTGAAGAGGTGGAGATGGAAGTGAATCCGTACGCGAATGTTTATGAGAATCGCAAATATTTAGTACAGCGTGTGCGACGCAGTTTTTCAGCAAATTTTGATTATAACTTTGATGAAAACAATGAGATCTATTTAAAAACGATGTATAACTGGCGCGATGACCGCGAGAATAGATTCCGTTTTGAAACCGAAGTTTTAGATGCAGAAGACATTATGGAAGGCGATTTTGAGATCGTAAACGGTACACCTGCTCGTTTTCCGGTAGAAGCAAAACGCGAGACTAAAGGTGGTATTCCCGGTGGAAGAATTCAAAACAGACGTCTTGAGGACCAGCGTATGCAAAACTATAGTTTAGGCGGAAATCACCTTTTTGGAAACCTGAAGTTCACGTGGATGGGTTCTTATGCAAAAGCTTCAGAAGAGCGTCCTAACGAGCGTTACTTAGTGTATGCTACCGAATACGGAATCAATAACGAGATCAACGACACGCGCAAACCTATTCATACGCCAGCTGCTGCAGAAGATTTCAGCGAATTTGAATTAGACGAGCTTACTGAAGAATACCAGTTTACTGAAGAAAAAGACATCAATTTCTTTGCAAATTTTGAACTTCCTGCAGATTTCTTTGCTCAGGGTGATGGTAGCGTGAAATTTGGTGTGCGTGGCCGTTTCAAAAATAAAAACAGAGCCAATAACTTCTTTGAATATTCACCGCTTACCGGCGCTTTAGACAATCTTGCGATGGTAGATCAGCGTATTTATAATGACAATGATTTTCTGGCAGGAACAAAATACAATCCGGGAGTGTTTGCTTCTCCGGAATATTTGGGAAGTCTTAATTTAAATGATGCTGCTGCTTTTGAAGGTGAAGCACTTCCTGATGAATATCTTGGTGACAACTTTGATGTGACCGAAAATGTATACGCCGGTTATGTGATGACCAATCAGAAACTTTCTGACAAATTGAGCGTACTTGTAGGTCTTCGTGTTGAAAATACGCGCATAGAAAGTACGGGTAACAACTTTGACGTGGACGAGCCGGAAGCTTTTACACAAATCAACGACGAGAGTTCGTATACTAACGTATTGCCTGGTGTACATTTTAAATACAACGCTTCAGAAAATACGGTGTTACGCTTTGCGTGGACCAATACATTAGCGCGACCTAACTACATCGACCTTGTACCTTACAGACAGCGTGAAGATGATGAGGTTTCCATTGGTAATCCACAGTTAGATCCTACTACTTCGATGAACTTCGATTTTATGGCTGAGAAGTATTTCAGTTCTGTGGGTATTCTTTCGGGAGGTGTGTTTTATAAAGACTTAAATGACTTTATTTACACGAGCGTTTCAGAAGAAGAAAGTACGGGTTATGAATTGTACCAGCCGCTTAACGGAGATAAAGCGCGTATTTTTGGTGCAGAGATTGCCTTTCAGCGTCAGCTTGATTTCCTTCCGGGATTCCTTAAAAACTTTGGGATTTATGCTAACTATACCTACCTAAATTCTGAAGCAAAAGGTATTGCTAACGAAGACGGTGATATGCGCGGAGACCTTGACTTGCCTGGTTCTTCACCTAATATGTTTAACGCGTCGATCTCGTATGCAGATAAGTGGTTTAGCGCGCGTCTTTCAGGAAATTATTCTGATGCATATATCGACGAATTAGGAGGTAACGCTTTTGAAGATCGTTTTTATGACGAGCAGTTTTTCTTAGACTTTAACGCGACTGTTTTCTTGTCAAGAAACCTTCAGGTGTATGCTAACCTAAACAACATTACTAACCAACCCTTACGTTACTACCAAGGTGCTAGAAACCGTACTATGCAAATGGAATACTACAGCACGCGTTTAACTTTTGGTGTAAAATATGATTTATTCTAGAATGAGAAATTTAAAGTATATCGCCGCCATAGGCGCGGCAGTGGTTTTATTTTCCTGCGGAAGCAAAAAATCGCAACTGCCAGAAATTAAACCGGATATTATTACCGAACACGTAAAGTATGATACCGATGATCCTGCGATCTGGATCAATCCGGAAGATGCGTCGCAAAGCATCGTTTTTGGTACCGATAAGGACACAGATGGTGGTATTTTTGCCTTTGATCTTGAAGGAAAGATTATTCCTGAGAAATCAATTCCCAATATTCAGCGTCCTAACAATGTGGATTTGCGTTACGGTTTTCCGGTAACCGATTCTACACAAACCGATATCATCGCGTTTACCGAAAGAGAGCGTAAAATGTTACGTATTTATTCGGTGCCTGATATGCAACCTTTAGACGGTGGTGGTTTTCCGGTGTTTGCTGATGACGCTAATGAGGAATTTCAGTATCCTATGGGTGTGAGTTTGTACAAATCGGCTGCTGACGGAGCATTCTATGCGATTGTTGGCCGTAAAACAGGACCTTTAGAAAACTATCTGTATCAATATAAGATCACAACTCAATCAGACAGTCTGGTAGGTTTTGAGTTGGTGCGCAAGTTTGGAAACTTCAGCGGTAAAAAAGAGATCGAAGCTATTGCTGTTGATGATGCGCTGGGATTTGTGTATTATTCTGATGAAGGAGATAGCGTAAAAAAATATTATGCAGAGCCTTCTAAAGGAAATGAGCAACTCGCCGCATTTGGTCAAGAAGATTTCTTAGAAGATATTGAAGGGATCGCGATCGCAGCTTACGAGGACGGAAGTGGGATGATCATTGTGTCAGATCAGCAGCAGGGACAATTCAATATTTACGACCGTAAAACCAATGAATTGATCAATGTATTGAATCTCACGACAACAGAAACCGATGGTTGTGAAGCGGTCACCGTGCCTTTAAATGACACCTTTAAAAACGGCTTGTTTGTCGCGATGAATGACGACGGAACCTTTTACTATTACGACTTGGGTAAGCTGAAATAAAGGCTGCCTCAAATCATAGTTCATAAAAAAACCCGCCAATTTTGGCGGGTTTTTGAGTTTTTAAAATAATACGGATTATAATCCTGGGTAGGTTCCGGTAATGATTTCGATACCATCAATAACCCAACCTACGATAAAGAATCCTGCGGTTAAGATAAAGATGATGTTCCATAAAATAGGACTGCCTAAATACCATCTGTGTGCTGCAAAGGCTCCTAAAAATAACCAAAGTAAGATGGCAACGGTTTGACGATCTGCCGCTACAGCAGCAGGAGAAATAAGTTCGCTTGAAGCTTCAGCAGCAGCGTTAACTTCAGTGGTTGCTTTTGCTACACGCTCTACAGGAAAGCCGGCAAAAGTTGTTGTTGAAATCATTAGCAGAAGTGCCAGTGAAAAGATAATTTTGAAATTCATAAGATCTAAGTTTAATTAAACTATCATAAAAAGTACGCTATTTTGAGAAATCCTTCCTTTCGATTATTCCTGTTTTTGATATGTTTAACTTTTACAACTGCGCTTCAGGCACAGGAATATGAGTTCTTTGGCGTCATCAAATTAAATGATACTTCCTTCATTAGTTACAAGGTTTTGTTTGACCGTGTCAACGATTCTATACAAGGATATTCTCTTACCGATTTTGCCGGAAAGCACGAAACTAAATCAAACATTAAAGGCTATTACAATGAAGATGAAAACCTGCTAAGCTTTGAAGAATACGACATTGTGTACACAAAGTCACCTGTTGTACAAAAAGATTTTTGCTTTGTAAACTTTGAAGGAAAGGTGCGCAATTTAGATCGGGTCAAAGCCTTCAGCGGAGATTTTAAAGGGCTGTATGCAGACGGTACTTCTTGCCTCGACGGAATGATCATTGTAAACTCTGGTCAGGAGGTAAAAAAGCGTGTTGAGAAAATAGATAAAGTGGTACAGCGTTCCCGTAAATTTTCAGATTCTATTAAGAAAAATATCAAGGTAGCTAAGGTGCTTGACACCCTCACACGTAACATCATTGCAAAAGATGAAAACCTGAATATTTTCACGCGCGACCAAAAAATAAAACTCGCGATCTATGATGCGGGAAAAGAAGATGGCGATGTGATCAATCTTTATGTAGATGACAAACCGGTTTTAGAAAATTATACGGTGCTGCACGAGATCAAATACTTAGAATTCGATCTTGAAAATGTAGAAACTAAAATTAGAGTAGAAGCGGTAAGCGAAGGAACTTCGTCTCCCAATACTGTGCGATTAGAAGTGGAAGACAGTCGCAATTTTGTGCGTACCATCACCAATTTAAAAGAAGGAGAACACGCGCAAATGACGCTGGTAAAAAAATAACCCCCGCAGTACTGCGAGGGTTTTATAGCTTAATCTCTTAATTGTAGAATTAATTTTAGTATCTGTAATACTCCGGCTTGTAAGGTCCTTCAACGGTTACACCGATGTATTCAGCTTGCTCTTCGTTAAGTTGCGTCAACTCAACACCTATTTTTTCTAAGTGTAAAGCAGCAACTTTCTCATCAAGATGTTTTGGCAGCATATATACTTTATTCTCGTAGTTGTCGCTGTTTTTCCAAAGCTCGATCTGTGCCAAAGTTTGGTTAGTAAACGAGTTACTCATCACAAAACTTGGGTGACCGGTTGCGCAACCTAAGTTTACCAGACGTCCTTCAGCAAGAAGAATAATATCTTTCCCGTCGATGGTATATTTATCAACCTGAGGTTTGATCTCGTCTTTAGTGTCACCATAGTTTTCATTTAACCAAGCAACCTGGATCTCATTATCAAAGTGGCCTATGTTACACACGATGGTTTTGTCTTTCATCGCCTTAAAGTGCTCAGCACGTACGATATCTTTATTTCCGGTAGTGGTGATCACAATGTCAGCTTTGTCAAGAACCGTTTCTAAACGCTTTACTTCAAAACCATCCATTGCCGCTTGTAGCGCACAAATAGGATCAATTTCGGTAACGGTTACTATAGAACCTGCACCTCTAAACGAAGCAGCGGTACCTTTACCTACATCACCATAACCACAAACCACAACGCGTTTTCCTGCAAGCATTACATCGGTAGCACGACGTATCGCGTCTACTGCACTCTCGCGGCAACCAAATTTATTATCAAACTTAGACTTGGTTACACTGTCATTCACGTTGATCGCCGGCATAGGCAACGTGCCTTTGTTCATACGCTCATATAAACGGTGAACTCCGGTAGTGGTTTCTTCAGAAAGACCTTTAATTGCAGCAGCAAGTTCTGGGTATTCATCAAGAACCATATTGGTTAAATCACCACCGTCATCAAGAATCATATTTAACGGCTCGCGCTCTTCCCCAAAAAATAAGGTCTGCTCGATACACCAGTTAAATTCTTCTTCGTTCATTCCTTTCCAGGCATAAACCGGGATTCCTGCAGCAGCAATTGCAGCAGCAGCGTGATCTTGAGTAGAGAAAATATTACAAGAACTCCAGGTAACATCTGCACCTAGCGCTACAAGCGTCTCGATTAAAACAGCGGTTTGTATGGTCATATGCAAACAGCCCGCGATACGAGCACCTTTTAAAGGTTGTTCTGCGCCATATTCTTCACGCAAAGCCATAAGGCCAGGCATTTCAGCTTCGGCAAGTTCTATTTCTTTTCTTCCCCAAGCTGCCAAAGAAATATCTCTGACTTTATAAGGAACGTACTGCACGGTTTTCGTTGACATAATCTTATATTTACAATTCTTATTTTTTGCAAAAATACGTAATATCTACTAGTTAACGTGCCACTTTTCAAAACTATAACGCCCAATCCTAGCACTCAGGTTTACATCTGGAAGGTGGAAGAATCTGTTGAGACCTTGTCTGAAAATGTGAATCTTACACAACATTGTCAGGCGCGTTTTGAAAGTATGAAATCGCAATTGCATCAGCGCGGATTTTTAAGCATACGGCACTTGTTGCACGTGGCCGGTTATACCGATCACGATCTGTATTACACCGAAAATGGTAAGCCGCATCTTAAAGATGGCAAATACATTTCGATAACGCATTCTTACAATTTTACCGCGATTATCGTGAGTGCAACGGTTGAGGTAGGCATTGATATTGAAATGCAACGCGATAAGATCTTGCGCATCGCTTCCCGTTTTACACCACTCAAAGAATACCGAACCTTGGCAAATGATGATGCAGTAATTAGAAAGCTTACGATCGTTTGGGGTGCTAAAGAAGCATTGTATAAGATTTACGGAGTGAAAGGCTTGAGTTTTCTTCAACACATCAACGTTACCAATTTTGATTTTGAGGATTATAAAACCGATGCGGTAATCAATTACCACGGAAAGCACAGCAAATATGCTATTGATTTCCTGGAGTTTGAAGGCTTTACATGTGTTTATGCTCAGGCATTATGATCGAAAAATTAGCGCATAGCGGAACCAGTATTTATTCAGCGCTTTTAAAATCGATTGAAGCTGAAAAACCGCTTTTTGCCATACTTTTTGATCCCGAAGAACTTTCTGAAACGTTTTTGACGCAGCAGCTTTCAAAGCTACCCGAATTCACTACACACATTCTCGTTGGGGGAAGCACCGCTACACAAGCACAAACACAGGTCGCGGTTAATTTGATCAAACAAAAAACTTCTTTACCGGTGCTTTTGTTTCCTGGAGATTACCGGCAAATAACTGCAGCGGCAGATGGAATTTTGTTCTTAAGTCTTTTATCTGGAGAAAATCCGGAGTATTTGATTCGGCAGCAAATACAATCTGTGGGAAAATTGCGTGCTTCAGCCTTAGAGATCATTCCTACCGGATATATTTTAATCGATGGTGGAAAACAAACTACGGTAGAACGCGTGAGTCAAACGCAGGCGATTCCGCAAGAGTTGGTGCAACGCATTGTAGACACAGCGCTGGCGGGAGAATATTCAGGTAAAAAACTCATTTACCTCGAGGCCGGAAGCGGCGCGTTAAATCCTGTTTCCGAAGAAATCATTCAAGCCGTAAAAGACGCGATTTCTATTCCGCTAATCGTAGGTGGTGGCATACGAAGTCAATTAAAACTTGAAGCTATTTATGCAGCGGGAGCAGATCTCGTTGTGGTAGGAACGGCTTTTGAACAAGGAAATTTTTAGTATGAGTGCAGTATTTGATTTTTTCTTTGGGCAATATGCAGATTATGAGACCTCATCAATAATCCTCGAAATTATCGCGGTGATTTTTGGATTGCTTTCTGTGTGGTATTCCAAACAAAATAACATTCTCGTTTATCCAACGGGGATGATAAGCACGTCGATTTTTGTGTATTTATTACTCAAATGGGGACTTCTGGGAGATATGATGATCAACGTATATTATTTCTCGATGAGTGTTTACGGCTGGTATGTCTGGACGCGAAAAGTAGATGAAGAACATGTAACTCCAATCGCAAGAGCTACGGCGAAAGAACACCTGTGGTCTGTAATAATTTTTGTGGCTACCGTGCTTTTTGTATTTGGCGTCTATACCTATTTTGAGAAGTGGACGAGCTGGACGGCTTATGTAGATACTTTTACCACAGCAGTATTTTTTGTTGGAATGTGGCTCATGGCAAAGCGTAAAATTGAAAACTGGATCTACTGGATCGTGGGAGATATAATCTCTGTACCACTGTATTTTTACAAAGGTTTCACATTTACCAGTTTTCAATATCTTATTTTTACGGGACTAGCTATTTATGGTTTTGTCGCTTGGAAAAAATACCTCAACAACAGTCCGGTTCCTGCTTAAAAATCGTGCTTTTCGGTCCCGAAAGTTCCGGGAAAACTACGCTTGCAAAAAAGCTTTCTGAATATTACCAAGGCACTTGGGTGCCAGAATTCGCGCGGGAATACCTTCAGCAGAAGTGGGATGCTGAGCAGAAGATTTGTGAGCCTCAGGATATCTTGCCCATTGCGATTGGCCAGATGAAGCTTGAAAATGCAGCCGTAAAATCCGAAAAAAAAGTAGTATTTTGTGACACAGACCTTTTAGAAACAAAGGTTTATAGTGAAGCATACTACGATGGCTGGTGTGACGATGAAGTTGCTAAAGCAGCTTTAGAAAACACCTACGATCTGTATTTGCTTACGTACATAGATACACCCTGGCAGGCAGATGATTTAAGAGACCGGCCAGATCAACGAGAAGAAATGTTCGCCTATTTTAAACATTCTTTAATTAAACACGGCCGCCCCTACCTGCTTGTTAAAGGAAGTTTAGAAGATCGAATGCAATTAATAACCAACCATTTAAATTCTTTACTCAATTGAATTTTACAGACCAAGAAATCAACGAAATCAAAGATCACGGTTTAACTCCTGAACAAGTTAAATCACAAATTGATCTTTTTACAAACGGGGTACCTAATGTCAAACTTGTTGCGCCGGCAACAGTTGCAGACGGGATTTTTAAATTGTCTGATGCCGAAGAACTTTCGTATTTAGACTATTATGAAGATAGAAAATCAGAACTCGATCTTCTAAAATTTACACCGGCCTCAGGAGCTGCGAGCCGTATGTTTAAAAAGATCTATCAGTTTTTAGAAGACTATGATGCTTCAAAAGAAACGATAGACGAGTACCTCGAGCGCACTGATGATGATCATATGCAAGCATTTTTTGCTGGCTATAAAAAGTTTCCGTTTTACAACCACATTATCGATGGTCTTGATGAGGAAACAAAAAAGGATGAAAACGCAACAAAATATGCTTTTATCAAAACGATGATGGCTGAAGATGGGGAGAACTACGGTAATCTGCCTAAAGGTCTGATTCCTTTTCATTACTACGGGGCATATATGGCAACCGCTTTTGAAGAGCATTTGCATGAGGCAGCAGCCTATGCGGCAAAAAATGGTCAAGCCGATTTACATTTTACAGTTTCACCAGAGCACAAGGAGGCTTTTGAAAAGGAGTTTGACGCCATTCACGCTTCTGTGAGCAATACGACTAATGTGAATTTTGATGTTGATTATTCCTTTCAAAAGCCTGAAACCGATACGGTGGCGGTTACGATGGAGAATAAATTGTATCGTAAAGCAGATGGTTCTTTACTCTTTAGACCCGGCGGACACGGCGCACTTATCGAAAACCTAAACGATGTAGATGCAGACGTGGTTTTTATTAAAAATATTGACAATGTTTTGGTTCAGGATAACATCCAGGTATTGTCTAGAACAAAGCGTTTTCTGGCCGGTTTACTGCTAAAAAAGCAAGAAAGTGTTTTTAAATATGCCGAACTTTTAGATAAAGATTCTATTTCTGAAAGTGAATTGGCAGAGTTGGTGAAGTTCTTAAAAGAAGATTTCAGTACGCGTATTGATGAGGCTTATGCATCTTTTTCTAACGAAGAAAAGAAAAGTTATTTAAAGGAGCTTCTAGATCGTCCTATTCGTGTGTGTGGGATGGTAAAGAATGAAGGCGAGCCGGGCGGTGGCCCGTTTTGGGTTGAAGATGAAAGCGGAAAAGTAGCGCTGCAAATTATTGAAAGCGCTCAGGTAAATGACAAAGACGACCAGCAAGAAGCGATCTTTAAAAATTCTACGCATTTTAATCCGGTAGATATTGTTGCCGGAGTGCGCAATTATAAAGGCGAAAAATACAATCTGCTCGATTATGTAAACCCTGATCTGGCTTTTATCGCATATAAAACCGATGGTGGAAACGAAATTAAAGCCTTAGAACTTCCGGGCTTATGGAATGGTGCCATGGCACGCTGGAACACGCTTTTTGTTGAAGTGCCTCTGGAAACGTTCAATCCGGTTAAGACGGTAAATGATTTACTGAAACCATCGCATCAGGCAGGAGCGTAATGAATAAGGAAGCGCTCTTTCAGGAATGTGATTTTAAGGCAGTTCGTAGTAGCGGCCCGGGCGGGCAACACGTAAATAAAACATCTACAAAAGTTATGTTACATTGGAGTCTTAAGGACTCCAATGTTTTTTCTGAAGATCAAAAGCAGCGTTTATATAAACGCTTACAAAACAAACTTACCACCGATGATCAATTGGTTTTGTCTTATGATCAGAGCCGCAGTCAACATAAAAATAAAGATGAGGTTTTTAAAAATCTCGTTAGACTTTTAGAAAACGGACTCCTAAAACCGAAGCGTCGCAAAAAAACAAAGCCTTCTCTGGCTTCTAGAAAACGCAGGCTAGATTCTAAAAAGCGCAATGCCGAGAAAAAAGCCAATCGCAAACCGCCTTCTTTCTGAAGAATTGAAAGTATTTTAAATAAATTCTTTAAAAGTGTGGATTATGTCCACACTTTTTTTGTGGAATTCTCTTTTTTCTACAGAATCCTTTTTGAAATGTATTTCTGTCAAGATTCACATTTACAAGGTTTTAATGGGTTTGACCGAAGCTTTTTTGATGATGGTATGATTTTGCTACTTATCTAAGCGAACCTTTGATGTTAAAGGTTTTAAAATCAGATTAAACACATTAAAATATAGAATCATGAAAAATTTAGTAATGACCGTAGCAGCAGCTGCAACCATGTTGTTTGCAGCAGAAAATGTAAACGCACAAGAAGGCGAAGAGGTAGCAGTAACTACCACAGAGTTGCAAGCACCGGTAGAAGGATACACCAAAATTGATGTTGCAGATCTTCCAGATACGGTAACCAAAGCGGTAGCAGAAGATAAAGAAGGGGCTAAAGTCACAGAAGCTTGGGTTGATGCCGAAAACAAGACGTTTAAGTTAACCTTAGAAGCTGAAGACGCAGAACCAGAAACTGCATATATTAATGCAGCAGGTGAATGGATCGAGCCAAAAGAGTAGGTTAGGTTTCCCTAATTTGAGTTTTTAATACTAGAGTGGTTAAAAATTCAAATTTAAGCCCCGGCGTGAGTCGGGGCTTTTTTATTGGCGCCACAAAAGGTTTTGATATTTTCAGTATTGCCTAGACGTAGTTTACTTATCACGCCTAAAAATCCTTAACTTTTTTTTACGAATTAAATGTTTACCACAGTGGGTGGTATTTGTACTTTTATCGATACCGCTAAGGGAGTTTGAGATTCCTAGGCTCGCTTCAAAATAGATTACCTAAAACTAATTGATTTGTCAAAAATCTTACTAATAGAAGATGACGTAGCATTTTGTAAAATGCTTGAAACCTTTTTATCAAAAAAGGGATATGAGTTGATTAGTGCTTTTGCAGCCGGCGAAGCCTATAAGATCTTGGCGAATCACGCAGTAGATTTGGTGATTACAGACGTGCGTTTGCCTGATGATGACGGCCTTAGTATTCTTAAACATATCAAGGAAGATTATAATAACATACCGGTTATTCTTATGACCGGTTATGCCGAAGTAAATAAGGCGGTTGAAGCGATGAAAGAAGGGGCCTTTGATTATATTTCAAAGCCGGTGCGTCCAGACGAACTCTTAAAGATCGTTGATAAAGCTTTACAAGCTGAAGCTGAAGAAGAGCCGAAAACTTCAAAAAAAGCTCCCAAGTCAGCAACTGCTGCACCACAAGCTCCAACCGGATTCATAAAAGGAGTAAGTGATGCCTCGGCAAAACTAAATCAATATATAGATCTGGTTGCGCCTACTAACATGTCTATTCTTATAACTGGAGATAGCGGTACAGGTAAGGAATATGTTGCAAAAAGCATTCACGATAAAAGTAAGCGTCAGGCTCAGCCGTTTATTGCGGTAGATTGTGGCGCAATTCCTAAAGAAATCGCGGGGAGCGAATTCTTTGGTCATGTCAAAGGTTCGTTTACAGGAGCCGTTAACGATAAAGTGGGGCATTTTGAAGCAGCCAATGGCGGAACCCTTTTTTTAGATGAAATAGGCAATCTTTCTTACGAACTTCAAGTGCAATTGCTTCGGGCTTTGCAAGAGCGAAAGATCAAACCTGTTGGAAGTAATAATGAAATTGCAGTAGATATTCGAGTGGTCGCAGCAACCAATGAAGACCTTGAAGAAGCGGTGAAGGAAGGAGATTTTAGAGAAGATCTTTACCATCGTCTGAATGAATTTTCAATTGAAGTGCCGCGTTTGCGGGAGCGTCAGGAGGATTTGATGCTTTTTATAAATCTATTTCTAGATCAGGCCAATAAGGAGCTGGAGAAAGAAGTAGAAGGCTTCAGTCCGGATGCGGTGGAAGCCTTGATTCAATATTCGTGGCCGGGCAACTTGAGAGAGTTGAAAAACATCGTAAAGCGTATGGTGCTGTTGGCTCCTGCAGCTGTGATTCCGAAGGAATTGTTACCACGGGAAATTCGTGTGGCCATGATTGAAGATAAAAAAGACGATTACGCATTATTCAACGCAAAAAATGAGCAGGAGCGCATTTTAGATGCTCTTGAAAAAACCGGCGGAAATAAAAGCAAAGCCGCTCGTCTGCTTGATATAGATCGAAAAACGCTCTATAATAAACTGAAGCAATACGACATTAAGCTATAACATTTTGCTTCAAAGCTTCCAAAAGCGCTTCAGTTTTTTGGATGCTTTGTGTTATAATACGTTGTATTTCCTGCTTTTTCCTTTGAGCTAACTCTGGATTTTCTAATTGTTCTAGTAGTGCAATTACCTCATTTGCTTCAAGCTGGCGCATCATGGGTGAAATTTTGTGTGCAATTTGATTGATTTGCTCCGGGTGCGCTCGATGCTTGTCCAGCTCAATCAAACTTGCTGAGGTGCTTTCAACAAAAACGCTAAGAATGCTTTTTAACGAATCGTCATCGTCTGCGGTGAAGGCTTTGAGTTGCTTCAGGTCATAAAGATCGCTAGATGCGCTTGCTTTTGTGGCTATAGTGATATTCTCTTTTTCTTCAATTTGAGTACCGCCAAAATCTTTTAAAATGTGCAACAACGCACTGGGTCTGTACGGTTTTTTTAGATTTTCGGAGAAGCCAAAATGCTTATAATCGGCCTGTTTTAAGGTTTCATTTCCGCTTAAAGCAATCACCGGAATATCTTGTAATTCAGTGTTTGACTTTAGTGTTTTTATGAATTCAATACCGTTCATCACCGGCATCTGAATGTCTGAAAGAATAAGGTCGTATGTGTTTTTATTAATCAGTTCTAGTGCTTCTTTTCCATTAGAAGCGGTATCTATTTTTAAGTCGAAGGGAGCCAAAGTAGCTTTAGTAAGTTGTTGCTGAACAGGCTCATCATCTATGATCAAGATACTTTGAAGCCTGCCGAGATGAACTTCGGAAAGATCCTGGTCAAAAGCTGCTGGTTCTTGATGTTCAGTTTGCTCCACAGGAACGATTAAAGTAAACGTACTCCCTTTCCCCGGAATACTTTTCAGCTGAAGTTTTCCCTCTAATAATTCGGTTAATTTCTGGGAAATAGATAAACCAAGACCAAAACCACCATACTTGCGCTGGGTGGTTTCTTCGGCTTGTGAAAACTCTTTAAAAATAAGCTGTTGCTTCTCTTTAGGAATCCCGCAGCCGGTATCAATTATTTTAAATCTTAGGTTTTTTCCGTCTTTGTGCAGTGCGACAGTGATGCTTCCTTCTTCGGTGAATTTATACGCGTTGGTGATGAGATTCGCGAGAATTTGTTTGATCCTAAAAGGGTCGCTTAAAAAGATAGTGTCCAGTTCATCGGGAATTTCAGTATGAACTTCAACTCCGGTTTTTAAAGGTTGTGGTAAGCTTACGACGATTACATCTTCAATCAACTTTTTAGGATTGAAGGGTACTTTTTCAACGCTGATTTTTCCGGCTTCCAGCTTTGCAAAATCCAGCAGGTCATTGACCAGTTTTAAGATGTAATCGCCAGATTTTTGTACGGTGTCTAGATACCGCATTTGCTTGGCATCTACAGCGGTTTTTTTCAGCAAATCGGTAAAACCTAGAACCGTGTTTAAGGGCGAGCGCATATCGTGCGTTATGGTTGCCATCAATTGCTCTCTACTTTTTAAAAGCGATTGGGCTGTCGCATTGCTTTCTTCGAGTTCCCGACTGTATTGCTGGCTGCGTGAAGCATCCTTAAAAATCATAATCACAAATCCGATAGCAAGCGAAACACTAAGGATCCCAATGATCTTCAGCGTTTTTGAAATCTCTTGAATTCTACTGTTTAAGAGGGCTTCACGTTGTCTGGCAGTGAATGTGCCTTCACGTTCTAAAGTGCTTAAAAGATTGCGTATTTTAAGGTTGATGCTGCGGTCGTTCGCCAGCAGAGTATTCTCCCGGTTTATAATGTCAAGTTCCAATTCCTTCTTACGCTCTTCGATTTTGGAGAGCGTTCTACGTACGGTTTCTGCCATCGATTTGAGGCCTTGATCTTCGTCTCGCGTGTCTTTGCGTATGTATTCATTAAAATCTACAATCACACTTTTGATATAAGGATCAACCGAATCTAAGCGCGGATCGTTCTCATAATCTTCAAAGTAAATATCTTCTTTTACGAGTTCGTCAAGGGCTTCGTCGTAATAATTACGCGAGTATTGTTCATCGCGTAAACGCACCATCGCCTTTATATTGCTCGTTTTGTTTGAGAGTAGCATTTTGATACTATCCAGCTGCTCGTTCTGCTCTTTGGTTTCTGTGAGGCGTTGTAGGGAATCGAGCTCTATTTTTATACTGTCAACCAGCACCTGATATTCTTTAAACTGTTGTTGCGAGCCGGTAGCCATTGCAGTCCTACCTATGGTTTCAGCCTCATAAAGATAACTCAGTGCATTGCTGGTAAAGGTGAGTTTTTGATTGGTCGCCTGCTCTTTTTTAGGCGGGTAAATAAAAGTTTTAAGCTGTGGATAAATAAAATAAATAGCGACCGATACCAGCAAACCAATCATGATATAGCCGGTAAGGACCTTGAGGGTGATGGATCGCTTGGTGTTCTTCATAGAATTTTAAAATTAAGATTCGCTTAAACAAAAGCCCTTAATTTTTTGATAAAAGCATAATTATTGTTTTACATTTGCGCCCTAAATCTCAAAGGGGTGCTTAAACTTCTGTTTTAGAGCAGAAAGCGAGCTGAGATCATACCCAATGAACCTGGGCAGATAATGCTGCCAAGGGAATCGCTTAAAAAAGCGGGTGACGACCTGCGTGTTTTTAAGCAACATTGCATATTAACTTATAGTAACACAGAATAATTGCCCCTTTTATTCGTAAAAATTTTTACGAATGAAAACTCTTTTATTCGCCTGTGCTGCCACTTTAACGACTTTTGGCGCACTCGCACAACAAACACCACAAGATTCTACCGATGTAGAAAAACTAGATGAGGTGCTGGTACAATCGGTACGTGTAGATGCCGATTCGCCCATCACGTACAGCAATTTGTCTAAAGACGAAATCAACGAGCGCAATCTGGGACAAGATCTGCCTATTTTACTCAATTATTTACCCAGTGTAGTTACCACTTCTGATGCCGGCGCCGGTGTGGGCTATACCGGTTTTAGAGTGCGTGGTACCGGCAACCGCGGTATTAATGTAACCATAAACGGAATCCCGTATAACGATGCCGAAAGCTTGGGAACGTTCTTTGTGAATTTGCAAGATTTTAGCAGTTCGATACAAAGTGTGCAGTTGCAACGTGGAGTAGGAACATCAACTAATGGAGCCGGAGCTTTTGGTGCCAGTTTAAATATTTTGACCGATGCGGCTACGCTGGAAGCTTACGCTGAAGTCAATGCTTCAGGCGGATCTTTTGATACGCGTAGAGCCAATGTGAAATTTGGTACCGGACTTATAAATGATCATTTTACTTTTTCCGGAAGGCTTTCTGCTATAAAATCTGACGGATATGTAGATCGTGCCAGTTCAGATTTGAAATCCTATTACCTTCAGGGCGAATACCGCAACGAGAAGACGTTGTTAAAAGCTGTTGTTTTTGGCGGTCACGAGGTAACTTACCAGTCGTGGAATGGTATCGACGCGCAGACTTTAGCGACGGACAGAACGTACAATCCTATAGGTTTCCAATACGATGATGATGGAAATTTTGAAGGTTTTTATGACAATCAGGTTGATGATTACAAGCAAGATCACGTGCAACTGCACTGGAATCAAAAATATGGCGGAGGCTGGTCAACACAGCTGAGTTTAAACTACACCATGGGTCGTGGCTTTTTTGAAGAATATGTAGATTCTTGGTATTATGCCAACGTGAATTTCTCTAGCGATGCGACTTTTGATTTCATTGGCTGGGAACCGTATGAAGTTGATGGAGAATTACAAACCGATACCGATCTTATTCGCCGTCGCTGGCTAGACAACCGCTACTATGTGGCAAACCTGACAACCAATTATAAGTCAAACGCAATAGATTTTGATGCCGGAGTTTTTGGTAGTATGTATAGTGGCGATCATTATGGCGAGATCACTTGGGCACGTTATTTTGCTCAGGATGAAGAAGCCGGTTACCGTTATTATTTTGGCACCGCAGATAAAAATGAGTTTACCACATTTGCTAAAGCAACTTGGCGCATAAACGATATGTGGAGTGTTTTTGGAGATTTACAAGGGCGTTTTATTAGCTACGAAACCGACGGGATCAACAGCGATATTGACGAATTTATCATCGATGAAAACTATTCGTTTTTCAATCCGAAAGCGGGATTGACGCTTACGCTGAATGAGGAAAATAAAATTTATGCTTCTTACGCCAGAGCCAATAGAGAGCCTAGTCGTACCGATTTTGAAAACGGAAATCCGGTGCCGGAAACTTTAAATGATTTTGAATTAGGTTATCGTTTTACTAAAGAGCGTGCGCGTGTTTTTGCCAATCTTTATTTTATGGATTATCGCGATCAGCTTGTGCTTACCGGTGCGATTGATGATGTAGGAGCGCCTATTCGTCAAAACAGCGGTTCGAGCTATCGTTTAGGATTGGAGGTAGAAGCAGGATTTCAGTTGGGAAGCAAATTTGCGATCACGCCCAACCTTGCCTTGAGTACCAATAAAAACCGTGACTTTTTCTTTCAGCGAGATGGGGAGTTGCAGAATTTAGGGAATACCAATATTTCTTTTTCACCAGAAATCGTAGCGGGTAATCGCCTTGATTTCTTTCCGGTTCAAAACTTGCGCTTGTCGCTACTTTCTAAATACGTAGGAGAACAATATTTAGGAAATATAGACGCCGAAAGTTCTAAGCTTGATGCGTATTTTATCAATGACTTTAACGTGCAGTATGATCTGAAGAATATAGGCTTTGCAAAGCGGGTTACGCTAACTGCTTTGGTAAATAATATCTTCAGTGAAGAAT
Source organism: Leeuwenhoekiella sp. CH_XMU1409-2 (assembly GCF_037029365.1). Classification (NCBI taxonomy): domain Bacteria; kingdom Pseudomonadati; phylum Bacteroidota; class Flavobacteriia; order Flavobacteriales; family Flavobacteriaceae; genus Leeuwenhoekiella; species Leeuwenhoekiella sp. CH_XMU1409-2. The sequence goes on from NZ_JAYMEI010000001.1 coordinate 314,880, forward strand.
ATGTTTCAAACGGTTATTTCTTTACTTATGATGAGGTCGCCAATTCTGGAGCAGTAACTACAGTTGAAGGAGCGGGATATTATCCGCAGGCAAAAATCAATTTTTTACTTGGTGCGACGGTGCGATTTTAGGGGATCACACCAGAAGCAGAAAAGCCGGCAAATTGCCGGCTTTTTTTAATATGAAACAGTGATAATATTTCTATTTTGAGAGACCCTGTATTCAAGCAGTGTGTACGGTAATTCTTGGGCGGTATCCTGACCGGTAAATAAAGTATAGGTGTTATCCTCACAGGGGCATGTTGCTTCGGTACCATTTAAAGTCATCGTAGAGCAGCTATTAGGAACGTGATTGGGGTCTGTTGCTTCCCACGCACGAATTCCTGCACCGGTATTGATGATAAATATTCCGCGGATGCCAATCCCAGGCTCATATATTGCATTTCCAGGAAATTCTAATATACTATACGTTCCGAAATTGGTGTTAAGGTTTACGCTAAAAGAAAAAGGATTTAAATTAGGATTGTTGATGCGGTTATCATCTGCGCTACAGCCTGTCAGAAATATTGCCGCGATCAAAAAAACGGGTAAAAATTTCACTCCAAAAGAAAATTTAAGGTTTATCAATTTATAAAATTTTAGAAGTAACAATTAATAAATTCGTATATTAGCAATGCTTAATCCCGTTTCTGATGGGATTTTTTGTGTTTATAAGCGAGCATGTTCTTTCGCAGGCTAAACACGATTTTGAATAAACGAAAATCACACACATTACATTGTGCATTAATAGACGAAGTTATGAGTAAAGTATCATACTATACAGCAGAAGGATTAAAAAAATTAAAAGACGAGCTAAATCAGCTTAAAGATATTGAGCGTCCTAAGGCGTCACAAGCAATTGCTGAGGCTAGAGATAAAGGGGATTTGAGTGAAAATGCAGAATATGATGCTGCCAAGGAAGCGCAGGGAATGCTTGAGATGCGTATTTCAAAAATGGAAGCGCTTGTAGCTAATGCCCGTATTATTGATGAGTCGCAGTTAGATACTTCTAAAGCTTTGGTGCATTCTACGGTAAAGATTAAAAATCAAACCAATGGCATGCAGATGACGTATAAATTGGTAGCGCAAAGTGAAGCCGATTTAAAGAGCGGAAAGATCTCTGTAGATTCTCCTATTGGCAAAGGATTATTAGGTAAAAAAGTAGGCGAAGTGGCAGAAGTACAAGTCCCTAACGGAACGATGAAATTTGACATTCTCGAAATTACGAGAGACTAGATATTCAATTTGAAATAAAGAAAAAGCGGAGTTCAAAATAAAAATTGAACTCCGCTTTTTTTTATTGAAACCATCAAAGGCTTAGGCCTCTGAGGTTATAAATTTAGTTTCTCCAAACAAAATCTCCTGCTTCTACAGACCAGTCGTTGCCAAAGAAACCACTGCATTCTATGCCTTCAATGCCTTTTTGCATCGCAGTGTTGTCAAAGATCAATACATCAGGATAAGTAGTCGCATTTACCAGATAATCATTGGCGTAAGCGCCTTTCATTCCGGTTGTTCCTGTTGCTGTTACTACACCAATACTTGCCACATCACTTCCTGAACGCGGATAAATGAATAAACCGCCCCATTGATCTCCTTTTAAGGTTTTGTCGCCCAATTTTAAGCTGTTGTTGGTCACAAGAATCGGGGCGTCTTTAAGCAGTTTATTCCAAGCAGCGTTGTTGCTTTTGTTTCCGTATAAAACAATGTTTTGATCTGGATAATTTTCAGGTTTGAATTGGGTGTCTTTAACTACTTCTACAGCACCGTTTGCTCTGTACCAGAATTTTTCAGCATCAAATTTAGCTTTATTATACCACCAGGTGTTCTCTTCTTTTGAACCTTTTGAAGCATAAACAAAAACGACATTATTTCTAAAAGCATCTTTGAATCCGCCATTGCGTAATGGACTTTTATCCATTTCAGAAGGAGCTTCAACAGCCTTCCAGGTTCCTTGTTCATTTTTGTAATAAACGAGATCTTTAGAAGCCGGAATGAGCTTTTGACCGTCTAGTGTAAGGGTGTCGTTTATGGTGCCGGCTTTAGCTAGATCGATCTGTAAAACTGCGGCATTCTCGGTGGTTATGATAAGGTTGCCCTCATTTTTCTCAAGGTTAAATGAGCTGATCTCAAACGGCTTGTTTTGTTGTAAAATATCTACGTAATGCGACCCTGAAGAAACACCCGGAGAAGCAGTGTAAAACTCAATTTCCTCAATAGCTTCGGTAGGTTTGATCGAGTGTGCTTTAAAATAGTTAAAAAGCAAAGGATCATCTACACTCTCATCCCCGTACCAATGCTTTCCGTTAGGGTACTCATAGTATGAAAAGTCATTATGATAGGTTCCTAAGCGTTCTCTCATATCGCGTGCAATAGCGGTAGGAACTACATTGTCGATCTCGCCGTGCAGTACAAAAACACCATAGTGTAAATAGTTGCGTAAGAGTTTAAGCGTACGGCTAGGATTTCCTGCTCGCATAATAATCGCATCAAGTTCCTTATCTATTTCAGCATTGAAGCTTGCTGTGGTTTGCGCAATAAATTCTTCTTTGGTAATGCCAAGATCTTTGAAATCTTCTTCAGGAAGTTTTGCCATTTGCTCTACTCTAAAATTGCGATAACGCAATAAGTCAGGATATCCTGCACAAGGTGCAATAGCCGCAAAACGATCTGGATATGTCGCTCCCAAGTACCAGCTTCCGTGACCTCCCATTGAGTGACCGGTTAAGTAGGTGTGAGAAGAATCGGTTTTATAAATTCGCTCAGCTTCTTCTAGCACTTCAAGTGCATCTAAGCGGCCCCAATCTTCCCAGGCAAAACCATAAGGTCTGCGGTTAGTTGGCGCAACAAGGTGACCCCAATCTTTTTGTTTATAGGCGTTGGCTTGATTTACCGCTTCAACCGATGCGCCGTGCACAGATAAGAATAAAGCCTGATTGTCTTTGTCTTTAGTCAACGATGGAGCAACGCTAAAGTACTGCACGCTTCCATCTACTTTACTTATAAATGTCTTTTTGTGGTGCTTGTATTTCGATTTTGTGCCAAACGTCAAGGTGTCTTTGGCTAAAACTTTTCCGGATTTTGAGAGTAGGGTCAGCTCCGCTTCAGCTTCCTCATTTGCTTTAAGGTTGCTGGGCGGTGTGATCGTAAAAGGAACCTTGCGTACAAGAAGCGGCGATATATCGGGAACTGCTGAAGTATATGTGGCGTCTCCAATTTTTACTTCAATCTTTCCACCTTTAAACCAAGACTCTTTGGTGTTCATAATTCTGATGGCACCATAAACCGGTTTAGCATCATCTACAAGCAAGTCTGGTAAGGTAAGGTCTCTTTTAGTAAACTGCACCGCTTGATCTGGTTTGAGCAGTCTTGCGCGCATATTGTTGAATCTACCGCCAGAAAGTACAAACTCATTTTTTCCTTTTTTTAATTTAATCGGAATAAGGCTCCAGCCAAAGTCATAATGATCGCCTTCATGAGGTAAACCATTGATTAAAACACTGGTGTGGCCTGAAGCTTCAAAGAGCACAATTTGTTCTGTCTCTGATGTGTATTCTAAATACAGATGACCAGATCTGAGGTTGTCGTTTTTAAATTCGTTTTTTTCTCCGGCTTCGATCGCTTCCCATTTAGAATCTAACATGGCGGCGCCTTCTTTTATGGCAGGAGCATCGCCACTCAGAATTTGAGCAAATACAGCATCGGTTTCAATGGTGTTGTGTGTTTTGTCAAAGCGTTTCCCTTTAAGTAGCAGGCCTTCTTTAAAAAGGTGAAGGATTGATCCTTCATTAATATCTTCGACTTTTTCCTTGCCAAAGTATTGAACAATATTTCCTTTTTTGCTTTGCGCAAATGAAAAAGTAGTAATTAAGAAAATGCAACTTAACAGAATGCGAATTTTCATACGTTTTAGAGGTTTAAACAAATAAGTTCTAAAAAGATGCTTATTTGTAAATGGTTAATGATGTAAATAAAATTTAAGCATACTTCAGTAGTTGAACTGAAGCTGATGGATCAATAAGCATAATCTGAATCTTGCACCAACCCAAGAATATAAACTTGGCTGGTTTTTTTTAAAATCCTAAGCACAGGCTTTAACTTTAGATAGCTGTTTTAAAAAATAACGATACTGTGCTAAAATCTATTAAAATTAGAAATTATCACAGCTTAATGATTATGCTTATTGATTATCAATGACTAATCCTTAGTAATTAAGCTAAAATCAAGCAAAAGTTGAGGTTAAAATAGACAGACAACAGCATAACGTTGCTAGACGACAGAATTTGGCCTTCAAATTTTAAACGTTCGTTTAATAATTGCTGGTAAGCGTGCAATGCATCCCTTTAGTTAGAGATTGTTTAATTATAAATAATACTTTTGTTAAGCATACAAAAGCTTATCCTTAGAATTTAAATTATGGCTTCAATATTCACAAAAATCATCAACCGCGAAATTCCCGGTCATATCGTTGCCGAAGATGCGCAACACATCGCAATTTTAGATATAAATCCCAATGCAAAGGGGCATACCTTGTGCATTCCTAAAAAGGAGGTAAACAAGATTTTTGATCTACCTGAAGAAGATTATATGGCGCTTATGGCTTTTAGCCGAAAGGTAGCACTTGCTTTAGAACAGGTAGTGACTTGCGAGCGCATAGGTGTATCAGTAATTGGTCTTGAAGTACCACACGTGCACGTACATTTGATCCCGCTTACTACGATGGAAGATGCGCGTTTTATCAATAAAACTAAACTAGATCAGGAGGAATTTAAAGCTCTTGCTCAACAGATCAATGAAGCGCTTTAAGCCGCTATTTTAAAATTATAAAGTGCAAAAGCTGCTGCTGCGGCAACGACTACAATGGCAATAAGAATGAGTATTGCAAGAGGTTTAAAGCGGGTATAGGTCTCAGGATCGCCTATTCTCTTTAGGTTATAAAGGTAAACACGGTCGATTTCGTCGGTCCATAGACCGGGATATACCTGCGAAGAACAATGACTGCAATGCAGCTCTCCTTTTACGTTTTTGGTAGCTTTGGTAAGTAATTTATTGTCTTCTATTTTGTTGTAAAACGTAAAACTTAATCCATCTTGCGCGTAACATTTTGGGCAGTTGTTGCGCAGTTTAGACTCGCCAAATTTTACGTAGGAAGAAGCCATATTCAAAGGTTAGTTGGTGGCGCAAAAATAAATCATTTCATAAGATTCGCCAGATTTATTTGTGCATATTGTAAGAGCATAATGGTTTTGGCATCCTTGATTTCTCCCGATTTTATTAGTGCTAAAGCTTCAGTAAAGCTATATTCTAGAACCTCAATATTTTCGGTTTCATCGGCAGCACCACCACCTTCTGATACTTTTTGATCTTCAGTATATGCTGCAATAAAGAAATGGAGAATTTCGGTTACAGATCCCGGTGACATATAGGATTCAAATACCTTTTCAACCGTTTTGATGCGGTAGCCGGTTTCTTCTTCGATCTCTTTAATGATAGCGGTTTTGGGATCGTTTTCATCCAGCAAACCGGCACAGGCTTCGATCATCATGCCGTCTTTATTCTTATTGAGATACGTGGGCATTCTAAACTGTCGTGTGAGAATTACCGTTTGCCGCTCGAGATTATAAAGTAAAACCACCGCGCCATTGCCACGGTCATAGGCTTCGCGCGATTGCTTTTCCCAAGTGTTTTGATTGTTGAGGTATTCAAAATCAACCTTCTTTAGCGTATACCAATTGTCAGACAGTATACTCACGTTCATATTTCTTACCTTATCGTTCATTCATCTATAAGTTTTAGGGCTATTTGAAAGGTTGTTCCTTTGTTGAGTTCGCTTTGCAACACACGCACTTGGCCATCATGATATTCTTCAATAATGCGTTTAGTAAGTGATAAGCCCAGTCCCCAACCTCGTTTTTTGGTTGTATAACCCGGTTCAAAAATGGTATTGAAGTTCATTTTTGGGATTCCTTTACCGGTGTCTGAAATTAAAATTTTTGCGTAGCGGGTGTCGCGTTTTATGGTTAATGTGAGTTTACCTTTTCCTTTCATCGCATCAATGGCATTCTTGACCAAGTTCTCAATGCTCCAGGCATAAAGTTCTTTATTGAGCATCACAAAAAGCTGTCCGCGGGGGACGTCTATCTCAAAATCAATGAGTTTTGAACTGCGATTGGCCAGGTATTCAAACGCGTCTTGCGTTTCGGTAATGATATTTTTAGGATCAAGTTTTGGGATACTTCCTATTTGTGAAAATCTACCGGTAATAATTTCGAGTCGGTTTATGTCTTTGTTGATCTCTTCAATATAATCGGGATTCACATGTTCGGCCTTTAAAATTTCGGTCCATCCAACGAGCGAAGAAAGCGGCGTGCCTATTTGATGCGCTGTTTCTTTGGCCATTCCTGCCCATAAGGAGTTTTGTTCAGAAGCTTTTGAAGTCGCATAGAAGAAATAGATCACCGCGATAAAAAGGATCACGATAATAACCAGCACTACCGGGAAAAACTTTAATTGATTGATCACCGGAGAGTGCCCGTAGTAGGCGTACCAGAGTTCACCACCTAGAATATCGATGCGTATGGGGTCATTTTCGGCAGCCATTTCGAGCAGTAATTCTTGAGACCGTGCCGGATTTTCAAGAATGTTCTCGGGTATGTTAATGCTGTTTACAATACTGTCCTTGTAATCGGTAATGATTATCGGGATGTATTGGTTTTTTGAATTTATCTTTTGACTTAGCGCATAATACTGGTTGATGTCTTCGGTGTTAAAGGCTTCCATAGACGTAGCCCAAATTTCCATACGGTCCCGTTCTGACTGTTTGAGTTGGTCAAAAAATAAGGAGACATTCCAAAGAATAAGCGCAGTAATGACCACCGCTGCAAAAATGATAAACCAGCGAATAAAACGCTGATCTTTATTAAAATTCATAGGATTCGTTTCTTTGAAGCTCGTGTTTAGGTTAAGCCTATTGCTGCGTCTTGAATAAAGCGCAAATGCAAGGTGGCACTCGAACTAAATATAAAATATTTCTAATACAATTATTGTTTTCAAAACGGTTTTAAGAATACTATCGTATGCCTACCTTTGCCAAATGAGCACCGAAACACTTTCTATAGACCCTAAAACTTCAGAGAATGCCAGGATTTATGGCCTTTTATCTGCTGCTGTGGGGCCGCGTCCTATTGCTTTTGCAAGTACTTTAGATGCTGAAGGCAAACCCAATCTGGCGCCGTATAGTTTTTTTAATGTGTTCAGTTCAAATCCGCCTATTGTTGTGTTTTCGCCTGTGCGTAGGGGGAGAGACAATACCACAAAGCATACGTTAGATAATATTCTTGCGACCAGAGAAGTTGTGATCAATATGGTGAATTATGCGATGGTGCAGCAAATGTCTCTGGCAAGTACAGAATATGAAGCCGGCGTAGATGAGTTTATCAAAGCAGGTTTTAGCAAAGCGCATTCAGAAGCGGTGAAACCTTTTCGCGTGAAAGAAGCTCCGGTACAATTAGAATGTAAGGTAAATGAGGTTGTCGCTTTGGGAACCGAAGGAGGCTCCGGGAATCTTGTCGTTTGCGAGGTGCTCAGAATTCATATCAAAAAGGAGGTGTTGACCGAAGCAGAAACAATCGATGAGCATAAAATCGATCTTGTAGCGCGTATGGGAGGTAATTGGTACACGCGTGCTATAGACGGCATGTTTGAAGTGCCCAAGCCGTTGCGCAATCTTGGGGTTGGTGTAGATGCGTTGCCGGAAGCGGTACGATTGAGTACTGTGCTTAGCGGAAACGATCTGGGAAGATTGGGCAATATCGCAGCTTTACCGGATGCCGAAGCTGTAAAGGTATTTTTAGCTGAAAATCAAGACTTGAAAGAAGTGGTAAACTCAGGTGATCAGGAACGCTTGCATCAAGCAATTAAAGAATTAGTAAATCAAGATAGAACGGGCGATGCCTGGAAATTAATTTTAGCCTAATTTTAAAAGGCTTATCATATAAACAAAACAACAGAAATGGAAGTACAGGGAAAAATTAAATTGATTGGAGACGTACAAACCTTTGGGAACAATGGTTTTAGAAAGCGCGAAGTTGTTGTAACTACCGAAGAACAATACCCACAGCCTATAATGGTTGAATTTGTACAGGACAAGACCGACTTGTTGAACAACTTTAACATTGGGCAAAATGTAAAAATAAGCATCAATCTTAGAGGTCGCGAGTGGGTGAATCCTCAAGGAGAGACCAAATATTTTAATAGCATACAAGGTTGGAGAATCGAAAGTCTTGAAAGCGCAGCACCATCTGCAGGAATGCCACCGGTACCACCAGCAGACCAGTTTGAGCCGGCTTCAGATTTTGATGATGACGATCACGACGATTTGCCTTTCTAAAAAGTGCGTTAAACTAGAATAAAACCCCCGATACTTTTAGTAAGTTTCGGGGGTTCTTCATTTTATTTAATAATCGAGGTTTAATGCTCCAAGGCTAGTTTACTGCATAAAAAAAAGCTCTTGGTACAAGAGCTTTTAATTGGTTTTAGGTTAACCTATTCTTAAACTAAAAAAGCAATGATGAACAAAATTTTTAAAGAGGTTATTATAAATTTCGGTAAAAAATCGGAATTAATCAAAATTTTGTATTCATTTTTATCAAAATCATAAAGTATCATATTCATTAACTCCAATCAGCCGTTTCCTGATTACCGCTTTGCAGATGAAGACGGGTTGCTTGCTGTGGGGGCAGACCTAAGTTCGGCACGACTCGTTGACGCCTATTCTAAAGGGATATTCCCGTGGTATAATGATGGCCAACCGGTTTTATGGTGGTCGCCCGACCCCAGAATGGTTTTGATTCCTCAGGAAATTCATATTTCAAAATCAATGCGTAAAGTGCTGCGTGAAGCAGCATTTAAGGTGACGTATAACACCCGTTTTCTTGATGTGATCTTAAATTGCAAACGGATTGAGCGCGAGGGACAGCATGGCACCTGGATCACAAACGATATGGTTGAAGCTTATTTAAATCTTCATAAATTAGGTTATGCCCAGTCTGTAGAGGTGTGGCAAGATGAGGAGCTCGTAGGTGGTTTGTACGGTGTAAATTTAAAAGACAAGCAGGTTTTTTGTGGCGAAAGCATGTTTTCAAAAGTGAGTAATGCCAGTAAAGTGGCGTTTATTTCTTTGGCTCAAAAACTTACGCAACAGGATTACAAGCTTATCGACTGCCAAGTGTATACCGCTCATCTTGAAAGTTTGGGGGCTAAAGAAATCTCAAGAGAAGAATTTCTGTCTTACTTAGGCTAGTTTTTATTCGATTCTAAAAGCTGGCGTGCTCAAACTAAGCATAACTTTCTCCTAATCGCTCAAGGTTTTACCCCGAGGCTTTTAACTTCAGCATATCTAAAACAATCTACCTCGTGATCGTTAACCATTCCGGTCGCTTGCATATGCGCATAGACTACCGTCGAACCGGTAAATTTAAAACCACGTTTTTTTAGGTCTTTTGATAGCGCGTCACTTATTGCTGTAGTTGCCGGAGCTTCTTTGTAAATTTTCACCGAATTCTGAACAGGCTTATGGTTGACAAAACTCCAGATGTATTTTGAAAAACTACCAAATTCTTCCTGAATTTCTATAAAAGCCTGTGCATTGCTAACGGTAGCTTTTACCTTTAATTTATTTCTGATGATTCCGGGGTTTTGAAGCAGCGCTTCCAGTTTGGCTTCAGAATAACACGCTATCTTTTTATAGTCAAAGTCATCAAGTGCTTCGCGGAAGTTTTCGCGCTTGCGCAAAATCGTGATCCAACTTAAACCCGCCTGAAAAGTTTCTAAAATCAAAAACTCAAAAATCGTTTGATCGTCATAAACAGGAACGCCCCATTCTTGATCGTGGTACGCCTCATAAAGCGGGTCGCCCACACACCAGCCACATCTTTGTTTTGTCATAATTCAAAGTAAATTACTTCAGGGCGAGCCTTGGAGTATTAATCCCTTTGGCGGCGCCAATTAAAAATTAAAGGTATACATTTTTAAAACGCATCAAAGCACTTTGGATTGTAAGTTGGTTTATAAAAAACCGACTTTTGTTCTATGACTATTACAACCTTAGAACGACAAGAATTGGTGACCGAAGCGCTTAAGAATGCATTAACCTATGCAGATTATCGCTTACTGGTTGCAAAGCACGCCGAAGCTTTTACAAGTACGGGACATACACAAACCGAAGCCTTATCAAATTATACGGTACTCAATGACCGCCGGATGAAGCGCTGGGATAAAACGCTCAAGTTTACGCAGGAGCAGGAGGAAGCTTTAAAAGCCTACACAAAGCCGGTAAACTGGTTAGTACTTACCGAAAGTTGGTGTGGCGACGCTCCCGCAGCCGTTGCGGTGATGCATAAAATGGCACAACTTCAGCCTGCGATCAATTTTAATCTGGTATTGCGTGATGATCACCCGCAATTGATGGACGCGTTTTTGACCAATGGCGGAAAAGCAATTCCTAAGTTGATCGTTCAGGATCCTGAGAATAATGCGGTGGTAACAAGTTGGGGTTCACGCTCCAAAGCCGCGCAACAACTCGTCACAGATTTTAAAGCAGAAAACGAAGCGATAACGCCAGAGTTTATCAATACGCTCCAGAAATGGTATAACGATAACAAAGGGCAGGCGATAGTTGAAGAATTGCTTGAGATCTTAAAAGCCTTTAACCTTGAAACTCAAAACTGATCGAACCTAGTTGCGATTCTCGCTTACTGGAGTTAAAAATCGCTTGTTTAGCATATTCTAAGGCTTGATCTACAAGACAGCCGTTTGAAGTGCTCGACGCATTTTTATTAAAGGTAACTTTAGAAACGCCGCCTGCGCCACTCACTTGAATGTTAATGACCACGCGTCCTGTTGCATCACAGGTATAAACGGGATTAGGGATTTGGATGGCGTTTCGGTCTTTGAGTTGATAGTTTACTGTACTGCGACGATTGCTAGACGTGTTTACTTTTGAGACTTCTTCTGTGTTTTCTGAAGTGCCGGCAGATTGTTGTGCCGCGCGTTTTTGACGCAAGAGTGCAATACGCTCTCTGTAATCGGGAAAGGCTTCCTCATCACCATCAGAATCCTCTGAGGGATCTGCGGTTTCGGTATCGCTTTTTAAGGCGTTGTCGCGTTCATCTTGTTGGCTGAAGAAACGATTGGCTTCGCGTACCAATCTACTGCTGCTTTGTGCTTGATTGGTGATTTGCTGTGTTTGTAACACTTCTTCTTCGGTCTGCTCCAAAAGTTCTTCCTCAATAACTTCTTCTTCAATGATAGGAATCGGAATAAATTCTTCTACTTGTGAAGTGTCATAAGGTTTGATGGTAAAAAACAAAAAGATAACTGCAAGAATACTGGCACCGCTAAAGGTGATCAACATCGCTTTATCTTCAGGTGAAAGTTTCATCAGTATAAAAATACAAAAACGCCGAATGCGTGGTTGTTAAACAAAACGGAAGAGCTGTTAACTAATTGTTTGAAGCTTCAGCTTGTTGTAAAGCAGCTTCAAATGCCTCTAACGAAGTGGCATCTATCACATCAAAATCTCCAATTTTTGTTCTGCGCAAAGCGGAAAGATGCCCGCCGCTATTTAATGCTTTTCCAAAATCGTGAGCTAGAGATCTTATGTAAGTGCCTTTACTGCAACGCACCCTAAAATCAACCTCAGGAAGTTCGATTCTTGTGATCTCAAAGGCTGAAACTTCAACTGTTCTGCTGGGAATTTCAACTTTCTCACCCGCGCGCGCAAACTCGTACAAACGCTTTCCGTCTTTCTTCAATGCGGAAAAAACCGGCGGTTGCTGCTGTATGCTTCCTGTAAATTGAGCAGTAGTTTTTTTTATGAGTTCGTCATTCAAATGAGCTGTAGGGAAAGTTTGATCAATCTCCGTTTCCAGGTCATAAGAAGGTGTAGTAGCACCTAACACGATGGTGCCTGTATATTCTTTCTCTTGCCCCATAAATTCTTCAATACGCTTGGTGAATTTACCGGTGCAGATGATAAGCAGGCCCGTAGCTAAGGGGTCTAAAGTACCCGCGTGACCCACCTTAATTTTTTTGATTTTATAGGTCTTGCGTATCAACCAACGCACTTTGTTTACCAGTTGGAATGAGGTCCAATTGAGCGGCTTGTCAAAAAGTAAAACCTGACCTTCTTTAAAATATTCTTCGGTAAACTGCATAATGTGTTTTTGTAATGCTTCGGTTTACAGGTTGTAATACCCAAAACTTACGGCGATGATACCTACGATAAGGCAATAGATGGCAAACCAAGAAAGTTTACTCTTTTTAACCAATTTGATCATCCAGGTACAAGCGATAAGTCCGCTGATGAATGCAGCAACAAAACCTATAGAAAGTGCTGTGAAATTACCAGATTCGGTTGTGATCTCACCGCTAAGCAGGTCTTTTGCGATCTTTCCGAATATAAGGGGAACCACCATCAAAAACGAAAAACGTGCGGCTTTACTTTTGTCATTTCCTAATAAAACCGAAGTCGAGATGGTTGCACCACTTCTGGAAATCCCGGGTAGCATGGCAATGGCTTGCGCGATACCAATTGTAAAAGCGTTGCTATAACTTACCGGCTTTTGGGTGTCTTTAGCCTTATCTGCCAGCCATAGTAAAAGTGCGGTAATGATAAGCATCATTCCTACCAGCAGAATGTTTCCGCCAAAAAGACTTTCTAATTGTTCTTCAAAAAATAAACCGATGATCACAGCAGGAATCATAGAGATGATGATTTTTACAGAAAACTGCATTTCATCATTCCATTTAAACTGAAACAAGCCTTTGAGAATGTCAAAAATATCCTTTCTAAAAACTACGATCGTACTCAAAGCGGTTGCAAAATGCAAAACCACAGTAAAGAGTAAGCTTTCTTCAGGCAGGGTGCTGTCGCCCAAAATAGCTTTTCCGAGTTCAAGATGACCGCTTGAAGAAACCGGTAAAAATTCGGTAAGGCCTTGAATGATTCCGAGAATTATCGCATCGATTATATCCATTTACTAGATGTAGGTAAGTTAGTTGGTGTTTTTATTCTTATCAGGATTCAGTAAAATCGCATAGACTTCAATACCAAAACCAATCAAAACCAAAGCAGGCGCCAGGCGTATACGTCTCCAGTTGTAAATTTCCGGATTGAAAACATTAGGATCATCACTACCACCGCCAGACATCAGGATAAAACCAAGTGCGATCACACCAAGTCCTATCAACATCACCTTGTAGTTTTTCTTCTTAAAAATAAAACTGCTACGGTGCAGTTCGTTTTGCTTTTTTCGTTTTTGTTCTCCCATGCTAAAAGGGTTAAAAATTATGTTTGGAAAGAGCTGTTGATCTAAAAGCTCTTATCTAATGTCTCAAGTCTAATAATAGAGCTCGTCTGTTCTTAAATTCAAAAAGCGTTGAGTAGCCAAAAACGTGCTAAACCACGTGATGATCATACTCGCTACAAAAACGCCTACAAATAAAATAGCCAGAATCATAGGGTCTGCCAGCAATTCTAACTCAGGGAAGGTTTGGTTTAAATAATACAAAACCGCAGCCATTCCTGCGAGTGCGATTACTGCGCCTACCATTCCTAATTTCATACTCAGCCAGATAAACGGGCGGCGAATGAACCCCTTGGTCGCGCCCACCATTTGCATCGTTTTAATCGTAAAACGCTTAGAATATACCGAAAGACGTATCGCAGAGTTGATGAGCAATACCGCGATGAGCGTAAACACACCGCTGATGATCATCACCCACAAACTTATTTTTTTGATGTTATCGTTAAGCAGCGAGATCAAAGGCTGGTCATAATTTACTTCTTCTACAAAGTCTTTAGCAAGTAAATTATCTGCGATTTCTTTAACCTGAGCCGCATCAACAAAATCGGCTTTGAGATAGACGTCAATGGAATTTTGCAGCGGGTTGTAGCCCAAAAAGTCCATAAAATTCTCGCCTATTTCTTTGCTGTGTTCTTCGGCAGCTTCTTCTTTAGAAACAAACTGCGTCGACTTGGTGTAATCGGCTAGGGCAAGTGTTTTTTCCAATTGTTTGATCTCAACATCTTTTGCATCATCCTTTAAATAAATCGTCAATGCGATCTGTTCTTTAAAATGATCGGCAACTTTTTTAGAGTTGAGCACAAGAAGGCCCAGTAATCCCAATAAGAAAAGTACCAGCGCAATACTTAAAATCACCGAAAAATACGAGGAGATCAGTCTGCGACGTTGAAACTTTTCAAAGGATGATGCCATGCTGCTGCGTAAAATTTAATGCGATTCGTGGACAAAAATACTAAAGTTCGTGCTTCTTAAACGCACGCTTGGCGCATTTTGTATTTTTATACTGAAGCAATTCGCGCGTTTAGCACCAATACTGGCGTTATCGGTTTAAAATGAAGTGCTTAAACTCTTATTACAAACGTTTATGAATATTTTAATCTACGGAATAGGTGGCGTTGGAGGCTATTTTGGCGGAAAACTCACCAAAACTAAGAATCACGTGACGTTTATTGCTCGCGGAAAACACCTGGAAGCGATTCAAAAAAACGGATTAGAAGTCACAAGTTATAAAGGTGATTTTGTAGCTGAACCCGATTTGGCTACTGACGATTTAAACGAAATCCCAACGTCTAATCTTGTGATTTTAGGAGTAAAATCGTGGCAGGTTCCCGAGACGATTGAAGCTTTAAAGCCTTATGTGAACGCCGAAACGCTGTTTCTGCCGTTACAAAACGGAGCTTCTAATGCTGAAAAAATTCTTGAAGTATTGCCTGATGCTCAGGTTTTGGGTGGTTTATGTAGAATAGTTGCATTTAAAGACGGTCCGGGAAAAATAAAGCATCCTACTTTTGAACCCAGCATCACCTTTGGTGAACTCGACGGAAGCCTTTCTGAACGAGCAAAAGAACTTCAAGCATTATTTGAAGAAGCCGGTTTTACAGCGCATTTGGTTAAAGATATTCAAGTAGAGATCTGGAAGAAATTTCTATTCATTTGTACCATAAGCGGTATTGGTGGTTTGACGCGTGTGCCTATGGGTAAAATACGTTCGAGTGCTTATTTATTTAAAATGATGCAAGACACCGCACAGGAGATTTTTAATGTAGCCAAAGCAAAAGGAATTGCACTTACCGAAAAACATATGAAATCGGTATTTGAGGCGATCCAGAATCAAGGCGCAGAGGTGACTGCTTCTACGCAACGCGATATTATGGAGGGTAAACCCAGCGAACTCAACAACTTTAACGGCTACATTGTGCGCGAAGGAAAGCGTCTAGGTGTTTCTGTGCCGGTAAACGAGATGATCTTTGAGTGTTTATTGCCAACGGAAAAAGAGGCAAGATCCTAGAAAACCTCGAGTAAACTCCCTTAGGGCAGACCCACGTGGCATTCGTTCCGAACAAATTTTCAATTTCGTGACATCCCGAAAGCTTTCGGGACGGAGTATTTAACCCTTTGGCGGTGCCAAAAAACCGGTCTGCTTAAATCGCTTTTAAATCGTTAAATTTGCCGCTCATTAAAATGCGCAGTGCGCAAAGCAATACACGGTAATGAACTACGATTTTAACGCGATAGAAGAAAAATGGCAAGAGTACTGGAGTGATCACGGTACTTTTCAGGCAAAAAATAACAGCGACAAGCCAAAATATTATGTGCTCGATATGTTTCCGTATCCATCAGGTGCGGGACTGCACGTTGGGCATCCGCTGGGATATATTGCCAGTGATATTTATGCGCGTTACAAGCGTCATCAAGGGTTTAATGTGTTGCATCCGCAGGGGTATGATTCGTTTGGTCTTCCGGCAGAGCAATATGCGATTCAAACCGGGCAACACCCTGCAATTACTACCGAAACTAACATTGCCCGTTACCGCGAGCAATTAGATAAAATAGGATTTTCATTCGATTGGAGTCGCGAGGTGCGCACTTCAAATCCGGAATATTACAAATGGACACAATGGATTTTCATTCAGCTTTTTGAAAGTTGGTATAACAACGATACCAACCAGGCAGAGCATATTGACACGCTGATCGCCAAGTTTGAAGCCGAAGGAAATGCTTCGGTAAATGCAGTATGCGATGAGGATGTTGAAACCTTTACCGCTGAAGAATGGAATTCCGCTTCCGCGAAAGCAAAACAAGAACTTCTTTTAAAATATAGATTAACCTATCTGGCAGAAACCGAAGTAAACTGGTGTCCTGCGTTGGGTACGGTTTTGGCAAACGATGAGATCGTGAACGGCGTTTCAGAACGTGGCGGGCATCCTGTGGTGCGCAAAAAAATGACGCAGTGGAGTATGCGTATCAGCGCTTATGCACAGCGTTTGCTAGACGGTTTGCAATATATTGACTGGCCACAGCCGCTTAAAGACTCGCAAACCAACTGGATCGGGCGTTCAAAAGGAGCCTCGGTACAGTTTAAGATTAAAGATTCAGAAGAGACTATTTCAGTATTTACCACGCGTCCCGATACCATTTTTGGGGTGACGTTTATGACACTAGCGCCGGAATTAGACCTTGTAAAAGAAATAACAACTCCAGAGCAAAAAGCTGAGGTTGATGCCTATATCGAAGCTACTGCAAAGCGTAGCGAGCGCGAGCGTATGGCCGATGTAAAAACCATTTCTGGTGCATTTACCGGTGCGTATGCCGAGCATCCCTTTACAAAAGAGCCGATTCCGATCTGGATTGGTGACTACGTGTTGGCTGGTTATGGAACCGGTGCTGTGATGGCGGTTCCTTGTGGAGATCAACGCGACTGGGATTTTGCAACGCATTTCAACATTCCGATCAAGAATATTTTTGACGGAGTCGATATCAGCGAACAAGCCTATGCTGAAAAAGATGCAACTCCGCTTAAAGATTCAGATTTCTTAAATGGACTGGCATACAAGCAAGCATTGCCAAAAGCGATTGAAGCATTAGAAAAATTAGGTGCCGGAAAAGGGAAAGTAAATTACCGTTTGCGCGACGCGGTGTTTAGCCGTCAGCGTTATTGGGGAGAGCCGTTCCCGGTGTATTATGTAGATGGAATGCCTCAAATGATTGATGCAGCGCATTTACCGATTCACTTGCCGGAAGTAGAAAAATATTTACCTACCGAAGAAGGCGAGCCGCCACTAGGTCGCGCCGATGTTTGGGCGTGGGATATCCAAGCCAATGCAGTCGTGAGCAATGACAAGATCGATCACGAGACGGTTTTTCCTTTAGAGTTGAATACGATGCCGGGTTGGGCAGGAAGCAGCTGGTATTTTTTCAGATATATGGAGAAAGCTCTGCGCGACGAAGCTTTTGCCTCAGAAGAAGCGATGGAGTATTGGCAAAATGTGGACCTCTATATTGGAGGTAGCGAGCACGCAACAGGGCATTTATTGTACAGCCGTTTTTGGGTGAAATTCCTTAAAGACCGTGGTTTTGCACCTGTGGAAGAGCCTTTCAAAAAGCTGATCAATCAGGGGATGATTTTGGGAACTAGTGCTTTTGTGTATCGCATTGAGGGTGAAAATAAATTTATTTCCGCTCAAAGCAAGAAAGACTTATCTGTACAACCCATCCACGCGCCTGTGGAGTTTGTAAACGCATCTGATGAGTTGGATGTAGAGGCATTTAAAAACTGGAGACCAGAATTTAAGGATGCTGAATTTGTTCTTGAAAACGGAGTTTATAAAGTAGGTCGCGAAGTCGAAAAAATGTCTAAATCCAAATACAACGTGGTGAATCCCGATGATATTTGTGAGGAGTACGGGGCTGATACGTTGCGTATGTATGAGATGTTTTTAGGTCCATTAGAGCAGGCAAAACCTTGGAATACTGCAGGAATTACGGGAGTACATAACTTCCTTAAAAAATTATGGAAGCTATACCATCAGGTAGATAAAGCAGGAAATCTAGGTGACTTTGAAGTTTCTGATGTGCCGGCTTCTAAAGAGGCGATGAAAACCTTGCATAAAACCATCAAGAAGGTACAGGAAGATATTGAGAACTTCAGTTTTAATACTTCGGTTTCTACGTTTATGATCGCAGTTAACGAACTCGCTGCTGCAAAATGTAACAACCGTGAAGTGCTGGAGCCATTGGCGGTGTTGATTTCGCCTTACGCACCACACATCGCTGAAGAATTGTGGAGTTTGCTCGGTCACGACGAGTCGATCGCCACTGCCTCTTTCCCGGATTTTGATGAAAAGCATCTGGTAGAAAGCAGTAAAGAATATCCAATATCGTTTAATGGGAAAATGCGTTTTACGATGGAACTTCCGCTAGATCTTTCTAAAGATGAAATCGAAAAAGCAGTACGCGCGCACGAGAAAACACAAGAGTATTTAGGCGGTCGCGAACCGAAAAAGGTGATCGTGGTTCCCGGTAAGATCGTGAACTTTGTAGGATAGAAATTCAGTCCTACTCATAAAACAGAGGCTTATTTTGAGATGTTAATTCACATATTATCAAAATAAGCCTTTCCTTTTTGACATATTCTTTCTAAGCTTCTTTTTGAGAACTCTTAATTTTCTGCCTAAACCAGAAACTATGATTATTGGAGTTCCCAAAGAAATTAAAAACAATGAAAACCGCGTAGGACTCACGCCCGGTGGCGTTTTTGAACTTACCAAACGTGGGCACACGGTGTATGTTCAAAAAACGGCCGGAGAACACAGCGGCTTTACCGATACTATTTATGAAGAGGCCGGAGCAGCAATTCTTGACACGATCGAGGAGGTGTATGCCATCGCCGAAATGATCGTTAAGGTAAAAGAACCTATCGAGCCGGAATATGATCTGGTTAAGGAAAATCAGATCGTGTTTACCTATTTTCATTTTGCTTCAAGCGAAGCGCTTACGCAGGCGATGCTCAAAAGTAAAAGCGTTTGTATCGCTTATGAAACCGTAGAAGAGTCTGATCGCAGTTTGCCCTTGCTCACCCCAATGAGTGAAGTTGCGGGACGTATGGCAATTCAGCAGGGGGCGCGTTATTTGGAAAAACCGGTAAAAGGGCGCGGCGTATTGTTGGGAGGTGTTCCCGGGGTAACTCCCGGAAAAGTCCTTGTTCTAGGTGCCGGAGTAGTGGGGATTCAAGCCGCTAAAATGGCTGCCGGTCTCGGTGCACACGTTACCATTCTCGATATCAGTATGAAGCGTTTGCGTTATGTAAATGATATTATGCCTCCGCACGTGGTTACCGAGTTTTCGAATGAGTTCAACATCCGCAGACATATAAAAACCCACGATTTGATAATAGGTGGTGTACTAATTCCGGGTGCCAAAGCGCCCAAATTGATCACGCGAGATATGCTTAAAGATATGCGACCGGGAACTGTGATCGTAGATGTGGCGGTAGATCAAGGCGGTTGTGTAGAAACTTCACGACCTACCACACACGAAGATCCTGTATTTATCATTGATGATGTGGTGCATTATTGTGTGGCAAATATGCCGGGTGCTGTGCCGTATACGTCAACCGTGGCGCTAACCAATGTGACCTTGCCGTATGTGCTCAAACTTGCTGAAAAGGGTTGGGAAAAAGCCTGCCAGGATCATCTGGATTTACAGAAAGGATTGAGCATTATCAAAGGAGAAGTGGTATATGAGGAAATATCTCAAGCGTTTGATTTGCCCTTTAAACCTGTAGCTGAATTTTTATAGGTTACGTCAAAACGGCAGAAGCGATTTTCGGCGTATTTATTGCTAATTATTCTTTAGTTTTAAAACACTAAAATTCAAAAAACATGATAACAGGAGGATATATGGGCTACTACATACTTGTTGGTGCTATTGCATTGGTAAGTTGGCTAGTAAGCAATAAATTAAAAAGTAAGTTTAAAGAATACTCGCAGATACATCTGCAAAACGGGATGAGCGGTGCCGAGATCGCGCGCAAAATGCTAAGCGATAACGGGATTACCGATGTAAAGGTAATTTCGGTTCAAGGGCAGTTAACAGACCATTATAACCCTGCAAAAAAGACCGTTAACCTTAGTGAGCCGGTTTATAATCAGCGCAACGCCGCTGCGGCTGCTGTTGCAGCACACGAGTGTGGTCACGCGGTACAACATGCTAAGGCCTACAGTTGGTTAACCATGCGTTCTAAATTGGTTCCTGTAGTGAGTGTGGCGTCGCGTATGTCGATGTTTGTGATTATTGGAGGGGTTGTTTTAATGTCGATCATTGGGTCTGGTCTTGGGATGACCGTAGCTATCATTGGTTTAGGGCTTTTTGCAATGGGAACCTTGTTTTCATTCATCACACTTCCTGTGGAATATGATGCAAGTAACCGTGCATTGGCGTGGTTAGAATCGGCTAATATGTTGACACCAAGAGAACACGACGGAGCTAAAGATGCACTTAAATGGGCCGCCCGCACGTATGTAGTCGCTGCGATTGGTTCGTTAGCCACCTTATTATACTTCGCATTGCAGATTTTAGGAAGTAGAAGATAAGTTTGAAACTTAGAAGAATTAAGAACCCATTTCATTTAATTGGAATGGGTTTTTTTGTGTAACTTCAAGCTATAAAGTTTTGAAAATGTGGACTAAAACTAAAATATTAAAACAGTTAGAACATCTTCCGGAAGAGTTTTCAATAGATCAATTGATTGAACAGCTTTTGAATTCTGAAGATGAAGGTGTGCGCTTTTCAAAAGAGGATTTAATATCTCGTGTTAATGAATCTGAAGATGATTATACTCAAGGCCGAGTACAATCTTTGAAAGATTTAAATAAAACATCAGAAACGTGGTGACGAAATTATGCGTATTCTCTGGTCTCAATTTGCAATTGATCGCTTAAAGGAAAGTTTTGAGTATTATGCAGAGCATGTAAATAAGCGTGTAGCCCATAAAATAAGAACTGAAATTTTAAGTGCTTCCAAGTATTTAGAGAAACATCCGGAGTCAGGTCAAATTGAAGAAAACCTCAAATCTTTAAAATTTACGTATCGTTATATTCTGGTAAGTAACTATAAAATTATTTATAGAATAGTGGATGGAGATACAATACTTATCAATGATGTTTTTGACGTGCGACGTGATCCAGATAAGATGTTGAATTTATAAAAATCAAAAAATCCCCAAACTGCAGTGCTGTTTGGGGATTTTTGTTTCAATTTATATCCTAGCTTAATCTAGAATGCGAATCACAAAGTAATTCTTCTTTCCGCGTTGTAAAAGAACAAAGCGGTCGTTGATCAAATCATCTGTAGTAATGGTGAAATCTTCAGCTACTTTTTCCTGATTTACAGAAATTGAATTCTGTTTTAAAGCGCGTCGTGCTTCCCCGTTAGATTTTAAAAATCCGGTTTTTTCTGCCAGTGCACTTACCATATCGAGTCCGGCTTCGATCTCACCACGGCTTACTTCCGCTTGCGGAACCCCATCAAAAACATCTAAAAAAGTTTTTTCGTTAAGCGCTTTTAGGTTTGCTGCTGTTGACTTTCCGAAGAGAATTTCTGAAGCTTTTACCGCGTTCTCATAATTTTCAACGCCGTGTGTGCTGATGGTCACTTCTTCTGCCAGACGCTTTTGCAAGGCGCGCTGATGTGGCGCTTCTTGATGCTCTGCGATAAGATTCTCTATTTCTTCTTTTCCTAAAAAGGTGAAGATCTTAATGTATTTTGCTGCATCCTCGTCGCTGGTATTCAACCAATATTGGTAAAATCTGTATGGAGAAGTGCGTTCTGCATCTAACCAAATATTGCCGCCGGCAGTTTTTCCAAATTTTGTTCCGTCTGCTTTGGTGATCAGCGGGCAGGTCATCGCATACGCTTTTCCACCACCAATTCTACGCACCAATTCGGTTCCAGTAGTGATGTTTCCCCACTGGTCGCTTCCGCCCATTTGCAGCGTTAGCTCTTTTTCACGATATAAGTGTAAAAAGTCATAACCCTGAACGAGTTGGTAAGTAAACTCAGTAAAACTCATTCCTTCCGCAGATTCTGCAGATAGACGCTTTTTAACCGAATCTTTGGCCATCATATAGTTTACGGTGATGTGTTTCCCCACATCGCGTATAAACTCCAGAAAGCTAAAATCTTTCATCCAGTCGTAATTGTTCACAAGAACGGCTGCGTTTTCTTCATCAGAATCAAAATCAAGAAAGCGCGATAATTGCTCTTTGATAGCTTCCTGATTGTGACGCAAAGTATCTTCATCAAGCAGATTACGCTCGTCAGATTTACCTGAAGGATCGCCAATCATACCCGTGGCACCACCTACAAGCGCAATAGGCCTGTGGCCGCTTGCCTGAAAATGTTTCAACATCATAACGCCTACAAGGTGACCTATGTGAAGCGAGTCTGCAGTTGGGTCGATCCCCACATAGGCAGATCGCATTTGTTCCATAAGGTGTTCTTCAGTCCCGGGCATCACATCGTGAATCATCCCACGCCATTGCAGCTCTTCAACAAAATTGGTAATCATAATTGCTAGTTTACGCGCCAAGCGCGATTTAAAATCTTTTTTTCTTACTACTGCCTGTCGAAAAGGATTTTATAAAATCAATTTTGCAACTGCGGCAGCGGGTCAACCTGTGACCATTTCTAAGCCTGCAAATATAAATATTATGCACAAAGCTTAGCTGCAAGAATAGAAGAATATGACTAACTTCGTAGCTATGATTTTAGTTACGGGAGGTACCGGTTTAGTTGGGTCGCATTTGTTGTGGCAATTAGTTGCGCAAGGCGAAAATAAGATACGTGCGATCTATAGGACCGAAGCTAAAATTAAAACGGTAGAAGCGCTTTTTCAATGGAAAAATAAGCAAGCTGAAGCGACTAACATGTCGGCTGATTTTTCTCAAATTGAATGGATTCAAGCAGATGTGACCGATATTCCTGCTCTGACCGAAGCTTTTGCCGGAGTTGCTAAAGTTTACCATTGCGCCGCACTGGTTTCTTTCAATCCTAAACGTTTTGACGAACTTCAAAAAAACAATGTCGAAGGCACAGCAAATATTATCAATTTGTGTTTAAAGCATCAGGTTGAAAAATGCTGTTATGTGAGCTCGGTAGCGGCATTGGGAGATAGTGTAAAAGCCATAACTGAAGAAACGCATTGGGAAGCCAATAAAGAAAATAGTGTTTATAGCATTTCAAAATTTGCTTCAGAAATGGAAGTCTGGCGTGGTACGCAAGAAGGCCTCGGTGTGGTGATCGTAAACCCGGGAGTAATCTTAGGAGAAGGCTATTATAACAGTGGAAGCGGCACGATGTTTAAGCAAATCGCAAACGGACTAAAATTTACAGTTCCCGGTTCTACAGGTTTTGTTGATGTGATTGATGTTGTGCGCGCGATGATTCTTTTAATGCAAAGCGATGTGCACAATGAACGCTTCATTTTAGTTGGTCATAATCTTGCTTTTGAAACCGTATTGAAAAATACAGCTACAGCTTTAGGAGTGAAGTCTCCTTCTAAAATGCTTAAAAAGTGGCAACTTGATCTCACCTGGAAAATAGATTGGTTTCTAAGTCTTTTGGGTAAACGACGTCGCCTCACTAAAAGTACCGCAAAATCTGCTTTTACGCAGACCGTTTATGACGCATCTAAATTAAAAGCTGAGCTTGCAGATTTTGAATACACGCCAATAAAAGAAACTTTACAGCGCGTTGCAAAGCATTTTAACTACTCACAGGAGCGATAAGCGAATCGGTTTTTAATGGTCTATCAGGCATTGGCGTGTTTGCTTTTTTGATAGAATCACGTCTGCGTTTACTTTCTTCAATGCGAATACTGTCCAAATCATTCTGCTTAAACTGAATTTCGTCACGTTGTGCAGTAAGACGCGTGCTTACCTCTTCCCACATCGCGATATATTCATTAAAATTTACGCTGTAATAATCGATACTTTGTGCTAGTTGCAAACTGTCGATTTCGTACTTATCGTAGATAAACGAGTCGGGTTCTATACCTAAAGCACGCATATCGTTAACACTATAGGTCTTGAGCGCGCGCAACAAGGAGATGTCATATAAGATATCGGTCATTTTTTCCCGCTCGATAAAATTATCGGGCTTTTGAGGGCGCTCGATATCGTGACAGCTCAGTACTGCCAGCATAAATAAAAGCAAGATGTAGCCTTTTTTGATCATCGGTTAAAAGTTAAACGCTTTCCATGCTTCTCATCGTATACTTTAAAGTTTTTATAGGCCAGTTGACCGTTTACAAACGTGTGAGAAATGCGCGATTTAAAGGTGTTTCCTTCAAAAGGTGACCACTTGCATTTATAGAGAATATTATCTGTAGTTACTGTCCAGGGGTTGTTTAGGTCTACTAAAACAAGATCTGCATAATAACCGGGTTTGATATAACCGCGTTTTTCTACATCAAAAAGAATAGCCGGGTTATGACACATCTTTTCAACAATTTTCTCCAGACTTATTTTACCCTCGTGATATTTTTCAAGCATTGCAGGTAACGCGTGTTGTACGAGAGGTCCGCCACTAGGCGCTTTAGTGTACACATTTTGTTTTTCTTCTAAAGTGTGCGGCGCGTGGTCTGTCGCGATGACATCAAGACGGTCGTCAAGCAAAGCTTCCCATAGTGCAGCGCGATCGGTCTTTTTCTTTACCGCGGGATTCCATTTGATAAGGGTTTGCTTGTCTTCATAATCTTCATCAGAAAACCAAAGATGGTGAATACAAACTTCTGCGGTGATCTTTTTATCTTTTAATGGAATTTTATTGTCAAAAAGCTCCATTTCTTTAGCTGTAGAAAGATGGAATACATGCAAACGCGCACCGGTTTCTTTTGCTAAAGCGATCGCTTTTGAAGAAGATAAATAACAGGCTTCTTCACTGCGAATAATGGGGTGCATATTGATAGGAATATCATCACCGTAGCGTTCTTTATAGATCTCCAGATTGTTCTTGATCGTTTCTTCATCTTCGCAATGAACAGAAATGACAAGATCTGTACTCTTAAAGATCTCTCGTAAAACCTCTTCATCATCTACGAGCATATTTCCGGTAGAACTTCCTAAAAAGAGTTTAAGGCCGGCAACTTTTGTTTTGTCGACTTTCTTGATTTCAGAAAGGTTGTCGTTAGTCCCGCCAAACATAAATGAATAGTTTGCGTGCGATGTTTCGGCAGCGCGACTAAATTTATCTTCTAGTTTCTCAATCGTAGTCGCTTGAGGGACGGTATTAGGCATCTCAATGAATGAGGTGATCCCACCGGCGACCGCAGCGCGAGACTCTGAACCTATCGTTGCTTTATGCGTAAGCCCCGGTTCTCTAAAGTGCACTTGATCATCTATAACTCCCGGTAAAAGGTGTTTTCCTTCAGCATCAAAAACATGCACGTCAGGACCTTTAACGCTTAGATTTTGACTTATTTCTAAAATTATTCCGTGTTCAATGTAAACGTCGCCACGCACAATGGTGCCTTCATTTACGATATGCGCATCCTTGATCAGTACCTTTTCCATCTATATATCGTAACTTTTAAACAGACTTTTAAATTTCATTCCTAAAACGCCAAAAACGGCTTCACTAAAAATACCTGTACTCATTTTGCTGGTACCTTTGGTACGATCAACAAATATCACAGGTACTTCAATAATATTAAAACCAAGTAGATGCGCTTTGAATTTCATTTCAATTTGAAAAGCATAGCCTACAAACTTGATTTTATCAAGGGTTATTTGCTCGAGCACTTCACGTCTATAACAAATAAAACCTGCGGTCGTATCTGCAATATCTAAGCCAGTTATAAATCTAACATATTTTGACGCGATATATGACATTAAGACGCGTCCCATAGGCCAGTTTACCACATTTACTCCGGTCTTGTATCTTGAACCTATAGCAAGATCTGCACCGCCTTTTGCACACGCATTATACAGCCTGATGAGGTCATTAGGGGCATGCGAGAAATCTGCATCCATCTCAAAAATATAGGCATAATCACGCTCTAATGCCCATTTAAATCCTGCGATATAGGCTGTGCCCAAACCGTTTTTGCCGGGGCGCTCGAGCAGGTGAATTTGTCCAATAAATTCTTCTTGTAAACTTTTTACAAGCTTGGCGGTGCCGTCTGGTGAATTGTCATCAACCACCAATACTTCAAACGCGCGTTGCTGCGCAAAAATGTTGCGCACCAATTTCTCAATATTCTCGGCTTCGTTATAGGTAGGAATTATGACGAGCGAACCTGCCATCGTTGTATGATTTATGCGCAAATGTAAAGATTTTGAAGGTTATTTGTTCTGGCATTTATTCAAACTCTCGTATTTATGGTAATTTTGGACCTATAAAAAATCAAGAGTTTGCAAGCCTTAGAACGCAGTTTTAGTAGTAATGACTGGATTACCATAGTACTTGTGGCATGCTTGGTTCTTGTGGCAGTAGCCAAAGTGATCTATGAATCCCGTTTTGTAGATTTTGCAGAGCTGCTGGTAAATGAAAAGTACCTCTTAAAATCAAATAAGGATATTCGCTTTGAAAATCCATTTAACCTGATTCTTTTTACGGTTCAGTTCTTTTCGATCTCCCTTTTTATCTATATTATCTTTAGGGAGTTGGGGGTTGAGACCGATGCTTCTTCCTTTCTGCTTTATGTGCGTATTGTTCTGGCTTATGTGGTATTTGTATCCTTAAAGTTTTTTATAGAGCGTATGCTAGGCGTTTTATTTAATGGCGAGCAGGAACTCAATACGTATCAATTTTCAAAATTGAGCTACCGCAGTTATTTTGCATTGGTATTACTTCCTGTAAATGCGGTATTTATATATGCGTTAAAACCCGGGTTTATTACCATTTGTATCATTGTGGGAATCTTTCTGATTTTTAACGTAATCAGCCTATTTAACACGTATAGACGGTATGAAAATATGATTTACAATAATCTGTTTTATTTTATTTTGTACCTTTGCGCACTTGAAATCGCACCCTACTTCATTTTATATAAGGTGTTTAGTTTTATATAGCTTGAATATGAGGAGTGAAATAAACCCAAATTTAGAATGTCTATGAAAGTGAAGACTATTTTGGTTTCGCAACCAGAACCAAAAGTTGAGAATTCCCCCTATTTTGAGTTACAGGAAAAGAAGAAGGTAAAAGTTGACTTCATTCCATTTATTCACGTTGAAGGTGTATCAGGCAAGGAGGTTAGACATCAAAAAATTGACCTTAGTAAATACACAGCGATCATCCTAACCAGCCGTAATGCTGTGGATAATTTTTTCCGCATAGCGGAAGAAATGCGTTTTAAGGTGCCAGACAGCTTGAAGTACTTTTGTCAAAGTGAAGCTGTAGCTTACTATTTGCAAAAGTATGTGGTATATCGCAAGCGTAAGATTTATGTAGGTAAACGTACGTTTACTGAATTGTCACCTATTTTAAAGAAGTATAAGAATGAGAAGTTTTTGCTTCCATCATCAGATTCTTTAAAGCCGGAGGTTCCTAATGTATTGAATGATCTTAAACTGAACTGGGATCGTGGTATTTTTTACCGTACCGTGGTAAGTGATCTGTCACACCTTAAAGATGTTACTTATGACATTTTAGTATTCTTTAGCCCAAGCGGAATCAAATCACTATTTGAAAATTTTCCAGATTTTAAACAAAACGACACACGCATTGCTGTTTTTGGAAACTCTACCATCAGAGCCGTAGAAGAAGCTGGATTAAAGGTGAACATCAAAGCACCTACTCCAGAAACTCCATCAATGACGATGGCTTTGGAGAAATATATTGACGACGTCAATAAAAAATAACGCGCTCTCAAAAAGAACTAAAAAGGCTCCTGATCAGGAGCCTTTTTTTATGGAGTCATCTCTAGCCTAAAGGCGGTTGCCCTGCTAAAAGTTCGTCATTTGCAAAAGCTTCAAATTTTTTGAAATTCTCTTTAAAGGAAGCTGCTAGTTTGTGAGCAGTCTCATAATACGCTTCATCGTCACCCCAAGTTTGGCGCGGACTCAAAACATCATCTGGAACTCCCGGACACGTGCGGGGTTGTGCCACTCCAAAAACCGAATGAATATGGTAATTCTCGTGATCGATAGGGCCAAAAGAGTTGTTTAAAACCGCGTTGATCATTGCACGCGTGTATTTTAATTTCATACGTTTCCCTACGCCATAAGGTCCGCCCGTCCATCCTGTATTGATGAGCCAAACATTTACGCCGGCTTCTTTCATCTTCTTACTTAGCATTTGTGCATACTCGGTAGGATGTAAAGGCATAAACGGGGCTCCAAAACACGCAGAAAATGATGGCACAGGTTCATTTACTCCTGCTTCGGTGCCGGCAACCTTTGCGGTGTAGCCGCTAATGAAATGATACGCTGCCTGTCCTGGTGTTAATTTTGAAATAGGAGGTAAAACCCCAAAGGCATCTGCCGTAAGGAAAAAGATATGCTTTGGGTTTTTACCCACAGAAGGCTTTTGAATGTTTTCAATATGATGTATCGGGTAGCTAACGCGCGTATTGGGCGTTATAGACGTATTGGTGTAATCTACTTGTTTCTGCTTATCAAGGATCACATTTTCGAGCAAAGCGCCTTTTTTTATCGCATTAAAAATATCGGGTTCTTGAGCTTCAGAAAGGTTGATCACTTTGGCATAACAACCACCTTCAAAATTGAAAATGGCATTGTCTGCTGTCCAGCCGTGTTCATCGTCGCCAATTAATTTTCGGTTAGGATCTGCGCTTAAGGTGGTTTTTCCTGTTCCTGATAAACCGAAGAAAATAGCGGTTTCGTCATTTTGACCTACATTGGCAGAGCAATGCATAGGCAAGGTGTTTTGCTGCGTAGGAAGTATAAAGTTAAGTACCGAAAAAATACTCTTCTTGATTTCGCCGGTATATCCCGTACCCCCAATAAGAATGGTTTTTTCTTCAAAGCTGATGACGGCAAAATTCTCTTGCCGAGTGCCGTCGATTTCAGGATTTGCTTTAAATCCGGGAGCGTTGAGCACCAGCCAATCTTCTTTAAAGTTATCAAGCTCCTCTTCAGAAGGTCTTAAGAACATATTGTGAACAAAAAGATTAGACCAAGGGTGTTCATTTACGACGCGCACGCCCATTTTGTAACGGTCATCGGCGCAGGCAAATGCATCACGCACGTAGAGTTTACGTTCTGACAAATACGTATTCATCTTGTTACGTAGCTGTCGAAATTTGTTCTTATCAAACGGGATGTTGATAGCTCCCCACCAGACCTTGTCTCTTGTTAATTCGTCAATCACGATAAATCGGTCTTTTGGAGATCTTCCGGTAAATTTCCCGGTTTCTATTGCCAAAGCCCCCGAGTCAGTGGTTGTTCCCTGACCGAGAAGTACACAGATTTGGTGCAATTCTTCTGGAGGCAATTGGTAATGAATTGTGGCATTTTTAATTCCGTATTGCGATATCGCAATCGTTTTCGTAAATAAGGCAGTTGAAGCCATAAAATTGAATTTTTAGAAATACGCCGTAAAGCTAATGCTTTAAAATTATCAAAAAGTTAAAAAAAGATAATTATTTTAGTAATTTGATAAAATTATAAGTGATTGCGATCCAGGCCGAAATAAGCAAAGCACCGCCTATCGGGGTAATCCAGGCAATTGCCGAAATATCAACTCCGGTTATAGGTTTTGTAGTAAGTAAATAAATCGAACCGCTAAAGAGTAACACGCCACTTATAACCAAATAAAAACTGATTTTTTGTGCTTTTTGAGATAAGGGCAATGCGCCGCCGACAAGTAATAATAAAAATGCGTGATACATTTGATAGCGCACTCCGGTTTCAAACGAATTTATAGCTTCAGGCGTTAAACTTTCTTTGAGTCCGTGCGCGCCAAAAGCGCCTAAAATTACTGCGGTTAATCCTAAAAGTGCACCGGTAATGAGAAGTGTTCTTTGCATGATTTTGATTTAAAATACGCGATCAAATGACTAAATTATACACAGCAAAAATACGCTTTTATTATGCGAAACATCTTAATTATAGGGGCAGGAAAATCTACTGCGCAACTTATAAAATATCTAGCCGATAAGGCTTCTTCTGAAAATTTACAACTCATTATAGCAGATCGTGATCTCGCTCAGGCACAGGCATTGGCAGGGAACTATGATTGCGCCAACGCCATTACACTAGATATCTATAATGTTGAAGACCGAAAGGAGCAAATCACAAAAGCAGATATCGTTATAAGTATGCTTCCTGCGCGTTTGCATATCGATGTGGCGCGCGATTGCCTTGCACTCAGTAAAAATCTGGTGACCGCTTCTTATATAAGTGATGCGATGAAGGAGCTTGATGACGAGGTCAAAAAGAAAGGTTTGGTGTTTATGAACGAAGTAGGTCTTGACCCGGGAATTGATCATATGAGTGCGATGCGGGTGATTGACCGTGTGCGAGATGCTGGTGGCAAAATGCTGTTATTTGAGTCTTTTTGTGGTGGTTTAGTCGCTCCCGAAAGCGATACGAATCTCTGGAATTATAAATTCACGTGGAATCCCAGAAATGTCGTTTTAGCCGGTCAAGGCGGGGCGGCAGAATTTATTCAGGAGGGAACTTATAAGTATATTCCGTATCAACGCTTATTCAGAAGAACTGAATTTCTTGATGTGGAAGGCTACGGAAGGTTTGAAGCGTATGCCAATAGAAACTCTCTAAAATACCGAAGCATTTACGGTTTGGAGGATATTTTGACGCTGTATCGCGGTACGATGCGTCGCGTAGGATTTTCTCGTGCCTGGAATCTTTTTGTGCAATTGGGAATGACTGATGATAGCTATACCTTACAAAATACCGAAGCGATGAGCTATCGCGAATTTACCAACCTCTTTTTGCCGTATTCGCCCACAGATTCTGTACAGCTCAAATTGCGTCATATGCTTAAGATTGATCAGGATGATTTGCTTTGGGATAAATTGTTAGAGCTTGACCTGTTTGATGACACCAAAAAAATAGGATTGAAAAATGCAACACCCGCGCAATGCCTGCAGCGTATACTTGAAGATCAATGGACGCTTGCCGAAACGGACAAAGATATGATCGTGATGTATCATAAGTTTGGTTATGAGATCAATGGCAAAAAGAAACAAATTGATGCGACGATGGTGAGTGTTGGTGCTAATCAAACCTATACTGCAATGGCAAAAACTGTTGGTTTGCCGGTAGGCATTGCAGCGCTCAAAATACTTAACAAGGAGATTACAACTCCCGGTGTTCAGTTGCCGATACGGCGTGAAGTTTATAATCCTATTTTAGAGGAGTTGGAGGAAAACGGGATTATTTTTAAGGAATATGAAGTGCCTTATTTGGGATACAATCCGCACCATCAATAAATCAGAATGATTAAAAATTTAAAGTTTTTTACAGGCTTACGCTTATAGTAATGGGGTTAATTGCTATTTTTAGTTGAAATACTATAGGTAATGAAAATTGTAAATGAACAAATAGCAATAGACGGAATTGATAAAATAATCTTGCGCCAACTGATGGAAGATGCGCGTAAACCCATTTTAGAGATTGCACGTCAAGTCGGTATCTCTGGTGCTGCGATACACCAACGTCTCAGAAAATTAGAAAAGTCGGGTTTGATCACCGGTTCAAAGTTCACCATAGATCCAAAGATTTTAGGATACAATACGATGGCATTTATTGGAATCTATTTAGATCGGGCGATGAGCAACCCTAAAGCTGTTAAGCAGCTTGAAGAAATCCCGGAAGTTTTGGAGTGTCATTACACGACCGGAAACTGGTCAATTTTTATCAAGATCCTGTGTAAGAATAACGAACACTTAATGCATCTTTTGAATAAAAAAGTACAGGCGATTGATGGTGTTTCTAGAACCGAAACGTTTATTTCTTTAAATCAGCAGATAGAACGTCAGATTCAGATCTAAGAAATTTAGATACAAGCTTTGGAGCTATTTGTGCCTTTGGTGAAACCAATAAAAAACCCGGCACTCTTTCTTATCAAGTAACCGGGTTTTCCAACTTAACTAACCAACCAATTATGAACAGTTATTGAGTCGGTTATATAGGAGTTACCTTACATCTTTTTTTAAAAAAATTATAAAACCATTAGGTTGCAGCCGCGAATGTCTGAAGTATCAAAACGGCCTAAAATTTCAAAGCGGTTTTCATCAAGTTTTTTACCCAAATCTTGCGTCGCTATAAAAGGACACGAATAGTGATTGGCGAGATCGATCACGTTGATTCCGCCGGTTTTTCCGGGAGCTACATAGTTTAACGCATCTTCGGTGTCGCGCATAAAAACCTGCATCCAAGGCGGATTTGTAAAAATCCCGTTTCCGTTTGAATAGCCCTGAGACAGCAATTCGGTCATCCCATATTCGCTATGAATTTCAGCCACACCAAAACCTTCTTTTAAGATGGCGTGCAACTCTTCTCGTATTAATTCTTTTCTTCGGCCTTTCATACCGCCGGTTTCCATCACAATGGTATTCTTCAGCTTAAATTCAAACAGCTCAACCAGATCAAGCAACGCAAAAGAAACGCCTATTAAAAGCACTTTTTCGCCTGCGGCATCCAGACGTTTTAATTTTTCGCTCAGCGCATTATAATCATTGAGATAAAAGCCGCTATCGGGTTTTTTACTGTCTTTGATCAAGCAATCAACCATATAAATAAGTGACGAGCCATCGCGCTCTAAGTACGATGGAAGCAAGGCAAGCACCGTATAGTCTTCGATAGCGCCATAATGCAGTTTAAAACTTTCGCGAAAGCTTTTTTCGTATAGATCAAGATCGGTCACGTGATGTTTGCTGGTAATGCTGCCGGTGGTTCCGCTACTGGTAAAAACCGTTTGCACGGCATCTTCTGAAGCCACAACTTTAAATTCTTTAAAAAACTGAATAGGCAAAAACGGAATTTGATCAAGCTCAGTAATCGTTGCAGGATCTACCTTCAAATAATTACAAAATCGACGATAAACCGTGTTATGCTCCCATTGATAGTTAAACGATGCCAGCGCAAGGTTTTTAAACTGATCTTGGGTTTGAATAGTGAATATAGAATCTGGAAGCATACCTAATTTTAGAGAATGTAAAGTTATCTAAAATCAAAAAGCAGCCGAACATTTATTATTTTTAAAGCAAGTTAAGTTTATTTAAATGTTACCAATGCGGTTAACATGACCGTGCCAAATATTAAAATGTATCTTTACGATTCGATTAAATTTTCAGTCTTATGAAGAAAAAGGAAATTAAGATTTTGCTTGTTGACGACGAGCCGGATATTCTTGAGATTGTTGGCTATAACCTTAGTAATGAAGGCTACCAAGTCATCACCGCTTCTAACGGAAAAGAAGGTGTGAAAGCGGCAAAAAAGAATAATCCACATCTTATCATTCTTGATGTGATGATG
Organism: Leeuwenhoekiella sp. CH_XMU1409-2; assembly: GCF_037029365.1. Lineage (NCBI taxonomy): Bacteria > Pseudomonadati > Bacteroidota > Flavobacteriia > Flavobacteriales > Flavobacteriaceae > Leeuwenhoekiella > Leeuwenhoekiella sp. CH_XMU1409-2. Next base: position 348,249 of record NZ_JAYMEI010000001.1, read on the forward strand.
CCTGAGATGGATGGTATCGAAGCCTGTGAACAGATACGTAAATTACCAGGCCACGAAGAAACGATCATTGCTTTTCTAACGGCTCGCGGTGAAGATTATTCACAAGTTGCCGGTTACGATGCCGGAGCAGACGATTATATTACAAAACCTATAAAGCCTAAAGTTTTGGTAAGTAAAGTTAAGGCGTTGCTACGTCGTCTTAAAGAAGAAGAGGAAGGTGATAGCTCGGTTAAAATAGGCGATCTGGTAATCAATCGTGAAGAGTACAAGATCATTAAAGACAAGAAAGAGATGGTACTCCCGCGTAAGGAGTTTGAACTACTTTCTTTACTTGCTTCAAAACCCGGAAAAGTATTTAAGCGAGAAGATATTCTTGATAAAGTTTGGGGTAATGAAGTAGTTGTAGGTGGTAGAACCATCGATGTACACATTAGAAAACTACGTGAAAAAATAGGCGACAAAAAATTTAAAACCATTAAAGGCGTAGGGTACAAATTTGTGGTTTAAATGGCAGTGAATTTTAAAAAATCATACCGTTTTGCAGTGTTTTCATCACTGATGATTACGGTAGCTTTAACGCTCTTTGTGAGCGTTTTTTTCTATATGACTAATGCGATAGACTGGGTGTTTATTGTCTTATTTGCATTGGTATGTTTTGCTTTATCCTTCTTGCTTATTCAAGTGCGGGTAGAACGGTTTATTTACAATCGAGTGAAACAAATTTATGATGATGTTACGCTACTCGATGTAACCTCGTTACGCCGCGGCCAGATCACCACAGATATGTCTAGCCTTACTAAGGAAGTAGAACGCTTTGCGGCGAGTAAAAAGCTCGAGATCGAATCGCTTAAAATTAGAGAAGAATACCGAAAGGAGTTTATGGGTAATGTGGCTCACGAACTCAAAACGCCTTTATTTACTGCGCAAGGCTATATTCTCACCTTACTTGATGGGGCGATGAAAGATAAATCGGTGCGTAAAAAATACTTAAAGCGTGCAGGAGCTTCTATTGAGCGTCTGGTCTATCTCGTTAACGACCTGGATATGATCGCCAAACTCGAAGTGGGAGATCTTAATATTCGCTATGAATATTTTGATATGGTCGAGTTGGTAAAAGACACCTTCGAACTTCTGGAGATGGAAGCTGCTAAGAAGAATATCACGCTCACCACAGATATGGAGTATGATTATCCCATTATGGTCAATGCAGATCGCGAGCGTATTCAGCAGTTGTTGACTAACCTTATCGTGAACTCAGTAAAATATGGAAAACAAGACGGTACCACAGAGATTTCTATAGAAAACCTAATTCAAAATAAAGTGATCGTGCGCGTTACAGATAATGGTGAAGGAATCGCGTCTGAACATATACCACGCTTGTTTGAGCGTTTTTACCGTGTTGATAAAAGTGGTTCGCGTCGTGAAGGTGGTTCAGGACTTGGGCTCTCTATCGTCAAGCACATTATTGAAGCCCATGACGAAAAGATTTATGTTGAAAGCGACTTTGGAGTGGGATCTGAGTTTTCGTTCACCCTTGAAAAGGCCGAAGAGCTCCCCGAAGCTCCCCTCCCCAAAACGTCTTTGGTTGAGTAAAGGTTCAAAACCGGTAAAAACTTTGACTTTACTCAAATCTTTTAAACTGAATTTTTCCTGATCCTTATAAGGAACAATCCCCATAGAGTGTAAGCGCTTGGCGAGATATTCTTGTTCAGTTTGCCCGGGCGTAGGTATAAAAAAGGCTTTTTTGCCTAGTTTAAAGAGATCCATAATGGTGGTGTAACCCGAGCGGCAAATGACAAGATCGCTTGAGCAAATTGCGTTTTGTAAATCTTCAGTTTCCATAAAGTTCACAATTTTAACTTGCTCTTTACGGGTGACTTTTTGCTCTGCTTCCACGACACCGCGCACGAATAGTACTTGCCCTTTGTAGTGTTTCAACTCGTGCATCAAAATTTCTTCAAGCTCGGTACGTTGCGGTTCAGGACCGCTTAGCAACACCATAATATCGTAGCTAGACGCGGTTTCTTTCTGCTCAAGCCGCGATAACGCACCGATATATTTTACCGGGATCTCAAATTTTTTAGGATGACCCAATTTTCCGCTAAGGTTAGCATCATCTGCAAAATCAGGTACCCAGCATTCATCAAATTTTTTGATGTAACTGCGATGCATCGCAGAAGTTAAACGGGTGGTGCTTCCGCTTAAGACCTGAAGTTGATGTGTGATAAAAACCGTTGGAATTTCAGTATGATACAAGCCTAATCGGTTATCAGAGATCACGCCATCGATCTTCTTGTTTTTCACCAATTCTTTGAGTTGCTCGCGTTCTTGACGAATAGCTTTTAGGACTTTGGGACTGCGCAAAAGCATTTTCCATTTAAAACGCTTGCCTTTTTTAGCATATTCGATCTTGTAAGAAGGCAATTCAATACCTTCTAACTGCGGAAACTCCTTTTGAAGTAAGGTTAACGCCATACCGTCGCTTGCTATGATCACCTCAAAACCGTCGGCGAGAAGCGCATAAATTATGGGTATGCTTCGGGTAGCATGCCCAAGTCCCCAGTTAAGCGGAGCAACAAGTATGGTTTTATGAATTTTCATCAATACAAAAGTGTAACATACCTGATAACTAAATGTTTCAGCTAGATTATCAAACTATTAAAATTACGGTTTAGTATATTAAATCAAAGTTTTTAAATAACTGTTTTGTAGTGCTTTACGGGGATTTAGAAATGTTATGTGTATGTTAGGTTGCATTATGATAATTTATTAGCCGCGCATTTGTAAGAGTACCCGTATATTTGAGCCGATTTTTTAAAAGGTATTTGAATTCAGGTTCGTTTTAGAATACCTTCAGCAATAACCTCCGCAAAAGGAAAAAGAGCACACAGCAGTTGGGAAGTAAAAATAAATTAAAACGCTTTCGCGAAAACGAAACTTTTAGCAATGTCATTCAGCCGAAGCGGGAAGAATTGACCGATCAGGAATTTCCGTTAAAAGGAAATTGGAATAGGGATTTCTTTAAAAATGATAAGCCTATCGTTCTTGAGCTGGGTTGTGGCAAAGGAGAATACACTGTGGGGTTGGCACAGCGGTTTCCTGAAAAGAACTTTCTGGGCATAGACATTAAAGGAGCTCGTTTTTGGCGTGGAGCTAAAACCGCTTTAGAAGAAGGTATTTCCAACGCAGGTTTTCTACGTACCCAGATAGAGCTGGTTGATAAAGCTTTTGCCGAAAATGAAATCTCTGAGATCTGGATCACGTTTCCCGATCCTCAGATCAAATATAAGCGTACCAAGCATCGTATGACCAATCCGGAGTTTTTAGCACGCTATAAAGCTATTTTAAAGCCTGATGGTCTGATGCATTTAAAAACCGACAGTGAGTATATGCACGGGTATACTTTGGGCCTTTTAGAAGGTTTAGGGCACGAGATCTTATATGCGCATCATAATATTTATATCAATCACGAGGCGCCACAGGAAGTGGTTGGTATTCAGACTTTTTATGAAAAACAGTATCTTGAAAAAGGGAAACCCATTACCTATATAAAATTCAAGATCAACTAAGTACTTTTGGAAATAACAAAGCTCTTCTTTATCACCTATTTTGCTGCGTTCCTTGGGGTATTGCCACCGGGTTTGGTAAATATGTCTGTAGCAAAAACCTGTGTACATCGCGGGATGCGTAATGGAGTGCTTGTTGCGATAGGAGCTTCGATCGTTGTTTTGTTACAGGCTTTTGTTGCGGTGTTATTGGCGCGTTATATTTTTAGTCATCCTGTGGTTAGAAATACGTTGTTGCGCACGGGTATTGTGATCTTTGGGATACTGGCGGTCTATTTCTTCATCGCTGCTAAAAAGAACAAGGTCAAAGAGGTTAAAATCCCTAAGCATAGTGGTCGTCGCAGTTTTGCAAAAGGTGTTTTTGTAGCAGTGATTAATGTGTTGCCTATTCCATATTTCTGTGCGTTGAGTGCGGCGTTCAATATTACCAGTGTTAATAATAATGGTTGGTTAGAAATAGGTTTGTTCACGCTTGCAGCAGCTTCAGGAACCTTCACAGCATTGTATCTTTATGTGGTAGGTTTTAACCGAATTCAAAATGAACCGCGCAATTTTGCCAAGTATTCTAATTATTTTATGGCTGCGCTGATGATCGTATTGGTAATTCTCACGCTTATACGTATGCTTTATGCCAAAACCTGAAACGCTTAATTTCTTTCAAAAAGTATATGCCGTTGCTCGGCAGATCCCTTACGGAAAGGTCACTTCGTATGGCGCTATTGCCAAATGTTTAGGAGCTCCTCGAAGTGCGCGTATGGTGGGTTATGCGATGAATGGCGCTTCTGAGATGGAAGATGTGCCGGCGCATAGAGTGCTTAATCGTAACGGACTTTTAACAGGAAAACATCATTTTCCCGGAACACATTTAATGCAGCAACTGCTCGAGAGTGAAGGGCATACAGTTGTAGAAGACAAGCTTCAAGATTTTGATAAACATTTTTGGGACCCGGTTGAGATGATAGGTTTTGACGCTTCAACCGACCAATAAATTCAACTGAAATTATAAGGTTAAAATCCTGAAGGGTACATCAGTATTTTCAATAGGTAGATAACAAATAACTCTTTCGAGTTCTGAAGTTTTCAGCCTATATTTGCACCTTTAGAATCAATCTAAGTAAGACAACGTGAAGTTAGAAAAACAAGCAATACTTAATGCGCTTAAAACCATAAGTGCGCCGGGAGAAGGTGAGGATATGGTAACCAGTGGCGCGGTAACAAATGTAGTGACTTTTGGAGATGAGGTTATCGTTGATATCACGATCAAAAACCCGAGTTTACAAGCCAAAAAGAAGACTGAAGTTGAGATTATGAAGGCGATTCATGCCGAAGTTCATCAAAAGGCGCAGGTTAAAGTAAACGTACGTGTAGATGCACCCGAGAAAAAACAGGTTAACGAGATCAAAGGAAAACCTATTCCGGGAATTCAAAATATTATAGCAGTAGCCTCTGGTAAGGGAGGTGTAGGTAAATCTACGATTACTGCTAACCTTGCTGTGAGCCTTCAGAAAATGGGCTTTAAAGTGGGAATTCTTGATGCAGATATTTACGGGCCTTCTATCCCGATTATGTTTGACGTACAGGATGAGAAACCGCTTTCAGTAAAAGTTGACGGGAAGCAGAAGATGAAACCGGTAGAAAGCTACGGCGTAAAAGTTTTATCAATAGGCTTCTTTACAAAACCAGATCAAGCTGTGGTTTGGCGCGGGCCAATGGCGTCAAAAGCACTTAACCAGATGATCTTTGATGCAGCTTGGGGCGAACTTGATTTTCTTTTAGTAGACCTTCCTCCGGGAACCGGTGATATTCACTTGAGTATCGTACAAGCGATGCCGCTTACCGGAGCTGTGGTGGTTAGTACTCCGCAAAACGTGGCTTTAGCCGATGCTAAAAAAGGAGTAGCGATGTTTCAGCAAGAAAGTATCAACGTTCCTGTGTTAGGAATCGTAGAAAATATGGCTTGGTTTACTCCAGAAGAGCTACCTGAGAATAAATACTATATATTTGGCAAAGAAGGTGCTCGTAATTTAGCCGAAGATTTAAATGTGCGTTTGTTAGCGCAAGTACCTTTGGTACAAAGTATACGAGAGGCCGGTGATGTGGGACGTCCTGCTGCTTTGCAAGATGACACCATATTGTCTGAAGCGTTTGAGACTATGACGCGCAATAGTGTTGAAGAACTTGTAAAACGTAATGACAACTTACCTCCTACAGAGGCTGTTAAGATTACAACTATGGCAGGCTGTGCCGCCGTTAAAAAATAGATTATGACAGATACAGAATTAAAAGGCAAAGTTGAAGCAGCTTTAGAAGAGATTCGTCCTTTTTTGCAAAGTGACGGTGGCGATATCGCCTTGTTGAGTATTGAAGATGGTACTACTGTAAAAGTGCAGTTAGAAGGTGCTTGTGTGGGCTGCAGTGTTAATCAAATGACGCTCAAAAGTGGTGTGGAAATGACTATCAAAAAACACGCACCACAAATCGAACGTGTGATCAATATAGAAGCGTAAAGCTTCCTTTTAAATAATTCTATAAAAAAAGCTGAGCGGAAATCCCGTTCAGCTTTTTTTTTTGAGTATAACCATCGCAGGCAGGTCCATCAGGCATAGTTTGGTATTGAATTTTCAATTTCGACCCAACTCTCGGAGTATTAAACCCATTGGCAGTGCCAATATTTTAAGCGTAAGATTTACATTTAAATAGTATATTTAACTGTTTATTTTAATAATTATTATAATGAGTCATTCAAAAAGCCGTAGAAACGCATTGAAAAATATTGCATTAACGACGGGAGGTGTCAGTTTAGGCCTTTCTGCGTTGAGTTGTAAAGAAACCAGTGAGGAATATGAGCAAGTCGCTGCTGAAGAAGAGCAAGCGCTTAAGGGCAATATCAATCATTCTGCTTGCTATTGGTGTTACAACTCCTTTCCGTTAGATGTGTTTGCTAAAGATGCAGCTGACTTAGGCCTTAAAGGGATTGACTTATTAAAGCCTGAAGAGTGGGAGACCGCTGCTAAATACGGTTTGGAGTGTGCCGTTGCTACCGAGAGTTTCGCAAGTATTACTAACGGGTTTAATGATCCCGCAAATCATAAAGAGTTGCAAGAGAAATATGCTAGGCTTATCGATCAGGCAAGTGAAGCGGGAATTAAGAATGTGATCGTATTTTCTGGAAATAAAAGGGAGTTGAGCGAAGAAGAAGGTTTGGCTAATTGTGCTGAAGGTCTGGCGCCTCTCGTAAAACAAGCTGAAGAAAAAAATGTCGTGCTCATTATGGAACTGCTTAACAGTAAGATCGATCACGCCGATTATCAATGCGATAATACACCTTGGGGTGTGGCGCTTTGCGAGCGCTTGGGCTCAGAACATTTTAAGCTGTTGTATGATATTTACCATATGCAAATTATGGAAGGTGATGTGATACGCACCATTCAGGATTATAATCAATATTTTGCGCATTATCATACCGGCGGAGTTCCTGGACGAAATGAAATTACCGAAGTGCAAGAGCTTAATTATCCTGCGATAATGCGAGCGATCAAAGACACGGGTTATACCGGTTTTGTAGCTCAGGAATTTATTCCTACCTATCCCGATAAGATCGCTGCCCTAAAAGAAGGCATACGCATTTGTGATGTTTAAAATAATCCTAGTAAAACAGTAGGATTTTAAGCTTCTGAAAACTGGATTTTTATTAATTTTGCAGGTTCAAATACAGCAATTATGCAAGATGTTACCATAACCGTTATTGACCGAGAAGGAGTGGCTCACGCACTTGAGGCACCTACAGATATGAATTTAAACTTGATGGAAGTTTGTAAAATGTATGAGCTTCCTGTTGAAGGAACCTGTGGCGGAATGGCCATGTGCGCTTCCTGCCAGTGCTACGTAGTTTCTGACCATAAACTTAATGAGATGAGTTATGATGAAGAAGCGATGCTTTCTGAAGCATTTAACGTAGAAGAAAATAGCCGCTTGGGATGTCAAATTCCTATTACTCCAGACCTTAACGGGTTAGAAGTGAAATTGGCACCAGAGAGTTAAGCTAACAAATGATTCATTAAAAACGCCCTTGGTCTTGTGATCAAGGGCGTTTTTATTGGCACCACCAAAGGATCTATTATTCTGAGCTAGTTTGCTTGAATAAAGTCAAAGTTTTATTACTCGCTTTTTAAGATATTGAAAGCAAATGGTAACAAGCGCGCTACAAACTCGGCATAAGCGTCTTCAGAAGGATGTAGGCCGTCTGAGGCTACAAGGTTAGGTTCAGCAACACCTCTTCTGGTGATGTCTGTAATGTTTACAAAACGTATGCCTTGTTGTTCTGAAATTGCTCTGGCATAAGCATTATACGCATCGATCTCTTCTGAAATTGTTTCAGCGTTACCGCTGTTTTGTCCAAAAGGAGTATAGGCATAATCAGGTATTGAAACTACAAGCACACGGTCTTTGTCTCCTTGAGCAAGATTGATTGCGGTCATTAATAATTGAGGGAATTCAGTCTCATATTGACTGAAACTTCTTCCCTGATATTGATTGTTTACGCCTATGAGTAAGGTGACCAAATCGTAGGTGTTAGCAGGATTCTCATTATTTATTGCATTGATAAGGTCATCTGTGCGCCATCCTGTAGTGGCGATAATGTCGGTTTCAATAGTACCTTGTGTTTGTGTTGCTAAGGCTTCTTCAAGCTGAATAGGAAACCTGCAGGTTGAGCAAACGCTTTCTCCGATCGTATAACTGTCGCCTAAGGCTAAATAGGAATAATCAGCTTCAGATTGATCTACTGGAAATTCTTCAACTATAGTACCACTTTCATCTGAAGTGCCACAGCCCAAGGTTATTAAAATGAGTAAGAGTCGTAAAGGGTGAAGTAGGGTTTTTAGCATGTTCTATTTCGTTCTATAATCTATTAGTTTTTGAGGTCCTTCCAGCGGAATGCGTATGATTCTTAAAAAGCCTTCATCGGTTGTGGCAATTTGCCATTTGATGAGGGTGATCGCTCCGTTTTCAATTTCCAGACCGGTGATGCTGCGCGGGTGTACACAGCTTCCGTCATTAAAATACGCAATATCCCCCGGTTCTGGAAATCTTGGCCGGTGGGTATGCCCCGTGATCGTAAACTGATTGTTGCGTTGCGTGATCCATTTTTTTGTACGGCGTTCTACTTTTATGAGTTCCTGATAATTCTTCGCCGGACTCGTAGGGTCTGAAATTCCTGCTCCTTGTAAAGGACGCCACAAAACACGCACCATAAAGCGATTAAAACGCCAGGCTACATAATTCATCCAGTCGGCTTGATGCCCGTGACATAAAAAGAGCTCTTGGTTGGTTTCTTTGTGCTTGAGAATGATTCCTTCGTGTACTTTAATTCCCGGAAAAAGAGGTTGGTCGCTGTCTGTTTTTCGGTCAAAGAATTTATGAAGATGCTTTTCTACATAATGCTGGTTTTTATAAACCATATCGTGATTTCCCCAAATCAAATGCAGGCGTCCTTCAGCATAAAACTGTTGCATAAGACCGTAGACATTTTTATGGGATTCAAAAAGAATATCAAACGAGAGGTTTTCCCAAAGTTCATCTCCATCTCCAAGTTCGCAATAGGTAAACCCGTTTTGGTAATAATGCTTCAGCGCGTGAAAATAGATATTTCGGTTGTTTGCAAAATCATCTGCACCGCTATTATCACCGCGATGGCAGTCGCTAAACAAGATAAACTTACTCTCGTCTGAAAACGGGATTACCGGTGCATTAGCAAAAGCACGATCAAAACGGTGGGTAGAAGACATTTCTGCTTTTAGCTAAAGATACAACTAAAGCTAAAATCAAATGCTAGGCAGTAATTTTGTCTGTAATTTCCTGTTCGATTCCGCTCCAAAGAATGATGCGTCGGCGTAGAGCTTCAACAGCTGTGTGCTTAACTTCTTCCCATTTAAGCGAATCAGTCCCGCAGAGCTCTTCGATCATTTTAAGCGCCATCGGTCCGTGCTCGTCACCATCCAATTCGATATGGCGATCAAAATAGTATTTGAATAAACTCAAGTCTTGTTTTGGAAAGTTCGCCTGTATTTCAGCAATAATTTTACTGAACATATCCGGGATTAGATCTTCGCGACCAAAGGTAAAAGCAGCAGCGATCTTGTGTGGTTTTCCTTCGGCAATAATCTCAAAAGTAAAGCGAAGAAATTCTTTAACACTTTCAGGAATGTCACTTACGGCAATAACTAGAAAGATGTCGGTGCCGTGCGTGATATGGTTTAAAAAGCTGTTGATCTGTTCTAAAGAAGCGTCCGATTTTTTCATCGCATCAAGATACATCTCAAAATGGCTTTGGCGCTTGCCATCCATATTGATGTCTGTTTCTTCGGCAAGTACGATCTCGTTGATCAAGTAGCGAATCTCCGGATTTCCGATAGGATACCACGGCGTAGAAACTTTGGTTAAATCAAATTGCAATGCTTTAAGCAGCGACATAAAATCCCAAACGGCAAAAACGTGATGTTGCATAAACGATTGCAAATCAGCCGGGGTACGCAATTTCTTATAAAGGGTGTGATTTAAAAGTTCGTCCTGATAGGGAGCGATCGCCTTATTGATATACTTAATCATCAAACAATTTTTTGCAAAATTAAAAAAATCAATTTGACTCTATGCTATTTTAACCCTTGATAATCCTTATAACACTATTATTTAAATGCATTGAGACCGGTAATGTCCATACCGGTGATGAGTAGATGAATGTCGTGTGTACCTTCGTAGGTGACTACACTTTCTAAATTCATCATATGGCGCATGATACTATACTCGCCGGTGATGCCCATCCCGCCTAAAATTTGTCTGGCTTCACGAGCGATTTTTAGCGCCATTTCTACGTTGTTTCGTTTTGCCATGGAGATTTGGGCTGAAGTCGCTTTATCTTCATTTCTAAGCGCTCCCAAACGCCAGGCGAGCAGTTGGGCTTTGGTAATCTCGGTGATCATTTCTGCTAATTTCTTTTGCTGAAGCTGAAAAGCGCCAATGGGTTTGTTGAATTGTTCTCGCTCTTTTGCATAGCGTAGTGCCGTGTCGTAGCAATCCATCGCTGCGCCAATAGCACCCCAAGCGATCCCAAAACGTGCCGAATCTAAACACATCAATGGAGCGCCAAGGCCAGATTTATTAGGGAGCAGGTTTTCTTTAGGGATTTTCACATTGTCAAAAATAAGCTCGCCGGTAGCACTTGCTCGCAACGACCATTTGTTGTGTGTGGTAGGCGTAGAAAAACCTTCCATCCCGCGCTCGACGATCAAACCGTGTATTCTTCCGTTTTCATCTTTAGCCCATACCACAGCAATATTTGCAAACGGAGCATTTGAGATCCACATTTTTGCTCCGTTCAAAAGATAATGATCGCCCTTATCTTTAAAATGGGTTACCATCCCGCCGGGATTGGAACCGTGGTCAGGTTCCGTAAGGCCAAAACACCCCATAAATTCACCGCTGGCAAGTTTGGGTAAGTACTTTTTTCGTTGCGCTTCGGTACCAAATTTAAAAATAGGATACATTACCAGCGACGACTGTACCGAAGCTGTAGAACGCACGCCACTATCACCACGCTCGATTTCCTGCATGATGAGTCCGTAGCTTATTTGATCTAAGCCGGCGCCACCATATTCTTCAGGAATATACGGGCCAAAAGCACCAATTTCAGCAAGTCCTTTGATGATTTCCTTTGGGAATTCAGCTTTTTGAGCCGCTTCCTCGATGATAGGAGAAACATCGCGTTTTACCCAATCACGAGCAGCGCTTCGCACGAGTTTGTGCTCTTCGGTTAAAAGATCATCAAGGTTGTAATAATCGGGAGCTTCAAAAAGATCGGGTTTCATAAGGTGCTTATTGAAAAACAGAGAACTGCTGAATTATTAATGCGTTAAAGATTGTGTTTTGCAATCCTCTAAATTTAGCATTTTGCTAAAGCATCAGAAAAAATTCTTTTAAATTTTCAATAGCATAGGGCAGCTTACATTTTTAAATAAAAATCTTTAACCAATTCCTGATAGGCTTCGGTGTAGTGGTGACGTGAAATTTCAATAATCAATTCGTCTTTTTGCGGAATGGTTTGTGTTCTGCTGAAAAGCAGCAAGGAGCGTTTTGCTTCGACCTGAGCGTTTCCTTTAACGCGGGTTATTTTCTGCGGAAATAAATTGCCACGTGCAGCGAGATCAATAAATTCTTGCTCACGATTAAAAGGAATAACTACACTGAATATTCCGTCAGGATTGAGTAATTGATTTACCGAAGCTACAAGCAGTTCAAATGGCATAGATTCTTCAAAACGTGCCTGTTCGCGGGCTGAACCTTGCTGCTCTGCTTGTTGAGCGTTTCCTTCAAAGAATGGAGGATTACAGGTGATTAAGTCGTAGGTGTCTTCTATTTCAGTTGCAAATTCATACAAGTGTGCGTGATAACAAAACAGGCGATCACCCCAAGGTGAGGCTTCAAAATTTTCTGCAGCTTGCTCATAGGCATCTTCATCAAGCTCTAGCGCGTCTACAAGTTCTGCATCGCAGCGTTGTGCCAGCATCAATGCAATTACTCCGGTTCCGGTGCCAATATCAAGTATCGAAAACGGATTTTGAGCTACAGGTGTCCAAGCGCCTAGCAAAACACCATCGGTACCAATTTTCATCGCGCAGCGATCTTGCTTGACGGTAAATTGTTTGAATTTGAAAGGTTTTGACAAAGTAAGGTTTCTTAAAACTTAGTATTAGAATGTAGGCTTTTGCTACTATCTCTCACGCATTTTTTGTGAAACGAATTTAGAGATTAAATATGATAACGATAAGGATAACAACAATGCAACAAGCTATAAAAATTGCCCATTGCTTTAAGAGGTGATTTTGCTTTTGAATTTTTAAAGTCTCGCGGAATTTTTTCAATTCGGAGGGCTTTAATTTTTTAGAATCAAATTTAAAACCAGAATCACGCGTTTTATAGTCAGAAAGATTTTTGCGATGTCCGCTATGTTTTTCGGAGCGTTCGCGTCGTCTTTGTAAAGTTGCTTTAAACTGATCTAAACTTCCATTCATGTCGAAGTACTTTTAGTATAAGTACCAGAATTTAGGAAACGTTACAGATATATTGCGATAAGTCCTTCGGGCGTATCTAGAGTAATGGTTTTAGAGCTTCGGTCTACTTTTTTGATGAAGTCGTCATTTATTGGGATAAGCACTTCTTTACCGTTGTGGTCAATTTCAAAAAGGGCTTGTGCAGTGTTGTCATTTACCCCTGTGATGGTGCCTACTTCGCCAAAATAAATGTCGTTTACTTTAAAGCCAATGATCTCGTGGTAATAAAATTTATTGCCTTCGAGTTCCGGAAGCATAGAAAGCGGTAGATAGAGCTCAGCATTTACAAGGTCTTCTGCATCTTCTTCGGTATTGACATCTTCAAAATCTATGCGTAATAAAGTAGACTTGTGCAGTTGGCACGATTGTATAAAAAAAGGAACCAGATTGCCGTTAAATTCGACAAATACTGATTCCAATTCTTCATACATTTCGGGTTCGTCTGTGTCTAGCTTTGCTAGTAACTCGCCCTTAAAGCTAAATTTTCGCACGATTTTGCCCAGATAGAAACATTCTTCTTTGCGCATCGTGATAAGATTTACTTAGCCTCTTCTTCGTTGCTTTCTTCAGCAGCAGGAGCTTCTTCGGTAGTAGCTTCTGCTTCAGGAGCAGCCTCTTCAGCTACTTCTTCTTCAGGTTGAGCAGCTGCAATACGAGCTTCGTTAACTGCTTTTTCTGCAGCTAAAGCCTCTTGACGTGCTTTTTCCTCAGCCTTAGTAAGACCTTCTTTTTTAGCTTCAACTTTAGAAGCTTTTTCTTCAGCCCAAGCATTGAATTTTTCTTCTGCTTGCTCTTCGGTTAATGCACCTTTACGCACACCACCAGCCAAGTGATTTTTAAGTAAAACACCTGTGTAAGAAAGTAAACGTTTTGCAGTTTCTGTAGGCTGAGCCCCGTTCTGCAACCATTTTACTGAAGAATCTACGTCTATATCAATAGTCGCAGGATTTTTGGTAGGATTGTAAACTCCTAATTTTGCTAAGAATTTACCATCACGTTTTGCGCGTGCATCTGCCGCTACAACCCAGTAAAAAGGTTTTCCTTTTTTACCGTGTCTCTGTAATCTGATTTTTACTGGCATAAAAATTAATTTTTGGGGTACCCGACCCCGGTTATAATTTATAAATAACTATCTTAAAATGAAGACATTCTAAGTAGCTTCTCTAAATGAGGGCGCAAATATACCACAAATTTCTGGCTGTCAACATGTTTTTGACTGTTATTATCATAAATTTGGGTGCCTAATGTAATTCTTGCTATGAAAAAATACATTTTAGTCGTTCTAAGTCTGCTGATGCTCTATTCTTGTTCAGACGATGTTACGTTTAACACACCTGCCTTTCAAGGGATAAGAGATACTGTTTTCTTTAAGGCAAACGGAATGCGTTATGAGCAAAACGAAGCCGGGCAGGTCTATGTTTATGGTAGTTTGGGGACGCAAAGTGTACAATTGATGCTTCCTAATTATGGCGAAGGCAATTTTCGGCTGGGACCCACGAGCGCTGCCGAAGCACAATTTACCAATAGCAATGGAAAGTTATTTACCACTGGTTTTGACGGAGAAGGAGAAGTGATCGTTGAGCGTGCTGCAGACAGTATGTATACCGGTACGTTTAAATTTAGAGCGGTTTCCCCTGTAGACACTACCGAAGTATATTTTTCTAGAGGGTTGTTTTATAAGGTGCCTTTCTACGTAGAACCTGTTCCACCTGTTTTAGACCCGGTTGTGAGCAGTTCTTTCTTTTGCAGAATTAATGGAATAGGCTTTACTCCTCCTAGCGTAAGTGCTTCGGCGGGGCCTGATTTTATAACAGGAACCGGCGCAAATAACACCGCCAACATTCGACTTCGATTTCCTCGTAATGTTGAAAAAGGAACCTATCCGCTAACCGATTTTACGGTAGAAAGTTCTTATCAAGCAGCTTATTATAGTGGTTTTGAAACCCTTGTTGAATCGGGTACGGTCACGATCACTTCACACAATACCCAAGAAGGTTCTATAGGAGGAACTTTTTCTTTTACCGCTCAGGGAGAGTCAACGATTCAGGTAACTCAGGGAACTTTTGGGTTTAATTATTTATAAGATTAGAAGGTTTAGATTTCGCATAGGCGAAAAAACTAAGCATAGAGAGCACAAGCCAAAAAACATCTACAAAAGCAATTTGGACGTCTCCTTGTGCAAAGGAATTCCAAAACCAGGCATCGCTTATAATTCCGTTGAATATAGGGATCAAAACGCCTAAAATACTTCCTGAAAGCAAGCAGAAATTGCTCATATATTTAAGATCTTTCCGCCAGATAAGATATATGCTGAATATCAACCAACTGATAAAATAAAACCAGTATAAGAAAGCTTGACCTGCAGGATTTACCTTTACGGCAATAAACGATAATGCGGTGACCGGATACATACTTAGGCAAATAGCCATATAAACACGAGCAACTTTGTTGTAAAAACGGCGCTTATGCTCCGGGAGGTTTTTACGGTCTCTTGCGATCAACCAAATGAGCACGCCCGAAATGATCACCACACAAGAGATAATCCCTAAAATAAAAGAGATGATCCTTAGAAAATAACCACCATAATCTCCGAAGTGCAGCCTGTAAGTCACGTTTTTTACTGCATCTAAATACGAAGCCGGTTGATAAGGATCTTTAAGAATGCTGGTGTTGCCTGTTGCAGGTTCAAATTTTATACTTCCTATACCATTAAACGTTGTAGCATAATCCAGCTGTCCATTGAGTGTGATCTGCATATTGGCATCAGCATAATTATTGATCGTGAGTTCATTAAGATTAAAGTCGGTCCATTCGCTTTGCGTTTGTTTTATATAGGCATCAAGCTCGGGAAGGTTTGTAAGCCTGTCGTGCGCAAAAGCGTAAGTAGGTTTGTTGAATTCAAGATCTTCATAAAGTTGGTTTTGATCTCCGTTATATAAAGCGAGCACGCTGGGCGCAACCAATAGAGCTTTCAGCATAAAGAAAGCTCCGGTAACCGCGAGAATGAATTGAAAGGGCAAGCCGATAATTCCCAAGGCGGTATGTGCGTCTGTCCATAAGGTTTTGAGTTTGGTCCAGGGTCTGAAGGTGTAAAAGTTAGACACGATCTTTTTCCAATGAACCAAGACACCTGTGATGATGGCAAACAAAAAGAAAAACGCCACAAAGCCCGAAAGGTAATAGCCTACAGGATAATATATTTGAGCAAAAAAGTGCAGGCGGTATAAAAATTCTCCCAGGCTATAGGCGTCAACATAGGATTGTTCTTTAAGATCAACCGGATCGATATAAAAAAAAGCGGCTTGCTTTGCCTTTTCAGGAGCAAGGCTGTCTTGAGAAGCACTTAGATTTACTGCGATCGCACGCTCGGCGTAATAGGTTTTTAGATTGATGTCTCTACCGTCTAAGCTATAGGTACTGTCAAGGTGCTTCAGAATACGGTCTATCTCGTTAGGCAGGTTATCTGCATTTTGGGCCTGTTCATTACGTTCCCAGGCAACGATTTCATCTCTAAAAAATGAAAAAGAGCCTGCAAAAAAGATAACGTACAAAGCGACACTTATGACAATGCCACTCACCGTATGCAGATTAAACAAAATGTTATAGACGCGTTTTCCCATAGATTATGAAAGCGTGTTAAGCGGTGGAGCAAAATAGATTAGAACAGAAAAGAGCAAACTTATTCCAAGATAAAGCAGCCAGATTTTCCACGGACTTTTAGCTAGAAAAGCAAGAATGATCAGCGCAGCCCAAACGATAAATAAACTAAAGGTTGAGGTGATCAAAACCACTACGTGATCAACATAACTGGCCAAAGCCAGATGCGCGGTCTGAGCAACGAGATAACCTCCTAAAATTCCGGCAGTGATTTTACCAAAGCGCTGCCATTTTGAGGTAGTAAGGTATTTTTTATTCGCCGGCATAGGCTAGGACTTAAAGAGATTTAAAGGTACCAAAATCACAATGAGACTTGCTAAAGTCATCAAGCTTACTACACCTACAAAAATACCCGTTGCCGGCCCTAACACCAGAATAAACAACCCAAAAGCCAAAATAAGCAGTACGAGACCGCAAATTTTGACTGCTGTGTTGCTCAACTTAAATAAGCCTTGATCAATATGGTTTTTTTGCTTGCTCTGCATCTTTTCAGAAGTGGAGTAGAGGGTGTAAAAACCAGTAAAAAGGAGTAAAAAGGCTAGATAGATCATAGACTTAAAAGTTGCAATAGGTGGCGCAATGCCAGATAAACTCATAGGCGTTCCCTTTAAACTTTCCGGGAACCTGCTCGTTATGTGTTATTTCTAAAATATACTTGGTGTCAAAAGGCTTTTTAAAGCTCAGATAGCCTGATTGATCTGTGGTGAGCTTTTTGGTCCACAGGTCTAACATAGATAAAGTAGCTTCTGCTTCAGTAAGCGGTTTGCCCTTATAAAAAACCTGTAGCTTCACCGCATCGGCAGTATTGCTTACCTCTTTAATGACAAGCCCTTCAGTATGTTTTTTTACTTCAAGCGGAGTTTTTGTATTTACAAGCACTTGTTGAAACGCTTGATATTCCGGTTTAAAAATTCCAAAGTCATATTCGGTATAATCCAAAACATCGATGTTTCGGTTTTCGAGATATACGAGGTAAGCGCCGGGTTTAGTTGGGGTGAAAGCTGCAGCAAAATGATCTTCTTTTGCGGTGGTATTCAATTGCATTTTTTTACCCGAAGGATCTACCAGCCAGAGTTTAAAATCTGAAACTCCTTTAAAAGCATCGCCGGCAACTTCTTCAATCACACCATAGGTGTATTCTCCAAAATAAACGCGTACTTCCTGCTTTTGATTTTGTTTTCCGGTAGCGGCTGTTTCAATCCACAAGTAATGTGCAAAAGCGGGTTTTGCTAGCAGCAACAGAATGAATAAGCCAAGAATTTTTAATGTTTTCATCAGATTCAATGCTTAAAAGTTGTAAGTGAAATTGGCAAGTAAAGACCTTTGGTTTTGCGGACTGATGGTAGACCAACCTTTAAAGTATTCTTTGTTTGCGATGTTGTCTAGTTTTAAGCTGATGCGAAAATCCGGAGTGCCGTAAAAAACTGAAGCATTAACAACTGTATACTCAGGAAGAGTGAACGCTCCTCCAAGGTTTCTGTTGAAAATTTTGTTTTCGCTGGCATAATTTCCACCAAAACCAAAACCTAATCCTTCAAATTTCCCTGAAGTCAGTTGGTAGCTCGCCCAAAGATTTGCGAGGTTTTGTGGTCCTGCACTTTCAGGACGTAACCCTACAAAGTCGGCTGCACCTTCCGTAAGTTTACTATCATTATAGCTGTAGCCTGCAACTATATTTAAACCATCAACAGGATTTGCGACAAAACTCGCTTCAAAACCTTTACTCTCCTGAGTCCCGTCTTGAGTATAGAAATAGTTGGTTGCATCAACATCTACACGAAGTGCGCGGTCTCTTACCTGAATGTCATAATAGCTTAAGGTAGCACTAAGTCTTCCGTTTAAAAGATTCAGTTTGGTACCGGCTTCAAACTGGTTGGCGTGCTCAGGGTCCAGAGCGCGGTTTGTAGTCACCCCATTAGTCACTTCATCAACAGGTGCTACGTTGCTAAAGCCGTTCATATAGTTTGCAAAAAGCGAGACTTTATTTAAAATAGGTTGATACACTACACCAAATTTTGGCGAAAGCGCGGTCTGTGCGTGGTCTGCATTACTAAAGCGGTCTATACGCAAACTGGCCATTGCTGAAAGTTCAGGCAAAATGTTAATTACATCTGAAGCGTAAGCGCTAAAGATTTCCTGTTCGGTTTTTGATGGATTGATGGTTCCATTGGCTAATAAAGCATCGGTACCAGCTTGCGTAAGAACACCGCTATCGTCGGTAAAGTTTGCGGGATCGGTGATTCCCAAAACCTCTTCATTAAATTCTTGAAGATTATTTCCTATATAAATCGCACCGTTAGTGATGTAGGGCGAATTGTTATTGATCACATTGGTCTTTAAATAATCCAGACCTACTACCATACGGTTGCGCATAGATCCTAAATTGAAATCACCAATAAAATTCTGCTGAATATCTGTAGCGATAGTTTCAGAATTTTGCTTGCTGATGTAGCGGTTTAAAGCGATTCCTTCATCTAAAGTTGTGTATTGTGTCCCTTCATAAAGGTAGGAGTAATACCCGTCTGATTTAGAATTAGAACGTGAGAATGCCGTTTGGGAAGTCCAGTTATCACTGAGTTTATAGTTCATCTGACCTTGAAAACTGTAGGTTGGTGTCTCTATATAAAGATCGTTACCCGTGTAAGAGCGGTCGATGTCATAGCCCAGCTCATCTATAGTATTGACACGCAGTTGAGCGCCGCGGTCTAAGAAAAGCATGGTTTGATTGGTGCTCTTTCCTTTGTAAAATTCGGTATTGATATAAAATGAAAGGCGATCATTTACCTGATAAGCAAGCGATGGCGCAAAGAAAAATGATTTTCTAAAGCCTGCATCCTGATAGCTGTTTTGTGTATGATAAGCCGTATTTACACGCAATGCAATATTCTTTTCTTTACTTAATGTGGTGTTTACATCTGCAGTTACATGGTTAAGACCATAGCTTCCTGAAGTATACGACACAGAACCTCCGAAGTCATAAAAAGGTCTTTTGGTAGTGATGTTGATGAGGCCACCGTACGAAATGAGACTGCTGCCGTAGAGCGTTCCAGAAGGGCCTTTGATCACTTCGATACTTTCGATATTTGCAGGATCCGGACTTCCATTGGTCAATGCCGGCAGACCGTTGGTCAGCGTAGGTTGTACTGCAAAGCCACGTAGAGAATAATACCCGGCACCGTCGTTTCCGCGGCCGGTAGATTCCCATAATTTATCAATACCCGGAGCGTTCTTTAAAGCATCGTCAAAATTGGTAATCACTTGTTCTTCAAGGAGGCTCGCAGTAATGCTGTTGTATACTTGGGGATTTTCGATGTCTGCCAGCGGCATTTTTGAAACACTTACGCTGGTTTCACGGGTGAATTTATTGTGTTTCTTTCCGTTGATGCTTATGACACCTAGCATTTCTTGTGCTTCTTCAAGCTGAAATGCTCCAAGGTCTTTAGTAGTGTTTTCTGAAACAGAAAGATCTACATATTTAGTCTTAAAACCTACATAAGAAAGCATCAGTCTATAATTTCCTGAAGGAATATTGCTAAGGATAAAGTTCCCGTTTTCGTCGGTTGTTGTTCCTAAAGTAGTTTGAGAAAGTTCGATGGTTGCTCCAGATAGTGGAGTGTTAGTTGTTGTGGTTACAGAACCTTTGATTTTTGCGGATTGTGCAGTTGCTGCAAAAGAAAATCCAACAAGGAGGAATACGCTTAAAATACTACGCATTGTTATTTAGATTAAATTAAAATAATGTTCACGCGGCAAATGTACTAGGTGCGTTTAAAATAGCAAAACTTATTTAGACTTAATTTAAATAAATGTTTAATTAATAAATTTTAGCAGCGCAGATCATTGACTTTTTAAAGAAGTGTAAAGGGTATTTATGATATCTTGAATGGGGGTGAAAACAGAAATGATTTGCGATACTTTTCTTAAGAGAGCACTTTGTTTTAGCTGAGCTTTCATCAACCTAGCTTACTTAACCTATATTCTCTTTAAGCAATGTTAAGCTTTTGATGCATAGTATATTTTTACCTTATTTTTGCCTCCTGTTTTTTAAAATGTACCCCTCTTGATTTCAAAAAGACTCCTCCTGATTTTTACGTTTGTTTGTGCTTTTACTTTAGAAGGTTTTTCTCAAGAAGAAGAACTGAATGCACTTTTTGATAAACCTGAAACTCCTAGTGAAAAAAATATCTGGAATTATTTTACCTATGATATGGGTAATGTATTTGCCGGAGTAGGCTATGCATATTCTCGGCCTTTACATTGGCAGGGAGATGATTTCTTACGCTTGGGAGCCGTGGCGGCCGGTACTACCGGTTTGTTTTTATTGGATGATGAAATACGCCATTCATTCTTATCGCATAAAGATGATGTTCCTGATATTCTATTAGATTATGGGCGCTATGCAGGAGCACCACAAAATAATTACGGACTTACCGGAGCTATTTACATGACCGGACTGCTTACTAAAAATGAAAAGCTGCGCCGTACGGGTGTTTTAATGATCTCTGCAGCAACTGCAGCCGGATTTTTACAGCAATTGAGTAAAACTTTGGTTGGTAGAGCGCGCCCGGGTGCTGGTTTTGGTAATCATCATTTTAAACCAAATGGCGGCTCGGCGGCGTACCGCTCGTTTCCTTCAGGTCACGCAGTATTGACGTTTACCACGTCGTATGCGATCGCAAAGCAGTTTGATAATAAATGGGTAAAAGGCGGAATTCTAGCCGTAGGTTTAATTCCCGGGTTGAGTAGAATTTATGAGGAAGCACATTGGGCGAGTGACGTTTTTCTCAGTTGGGCGATGAGTGCCTTTATCGTAGAAGCCATTGACAAATATCTGGACCGAAAATACGACCAGAAGTATAACGACGATGGCATCGCACAACGCAAATCAGATTTTGAGTGGAACCTCACCTTTGGCGGAAACCAACTCGGCGTGGTTTTTCAGTTTTAAATATTTATTTCATTAAATAACAGCTTTTTAGCATAAGGCTCAGTTTGTGTTTGTTACTTTTAACGATTACTAACTTAATTCTTCCCACCAACTTGAGCTCTAAACGAAATATTTATGCGCGTTCCGGTCTTTTTGCTAAAGCACTTTTGTTTTTAGCCATTGGTGTGATCACCGCTATGGAAGCTTTTGGTTTAGGAGGGTTTAAAGCGGGTAGTTTTACCTTGATGCAGGTCTTGGCAAAACAGGAATATGGTAAAGCATTACTCATTTTGTGGGCGCTTAGCTTAATGGGATATTTGTTTTGGAGAGTCTACGAGACTTTTGCAGATAATGAAGGTTATGGTAAAGGTATAAAAGGCATTGGTGAGCGTATAGGTTTTTGTTTTGGTGGTCTTGTATATGGATTCTTAGCTTTTAAAGCAATTCAGGTTGCTTTTTTTGCAGATGGAATGCATATGATTTCCTCTTTAAGATTTCAAGAATTAATGCACACACGATTGGCTCAAATTGCAGTCGTAGGCGTAGGAATTGGGATGCTTGGAGCTATGCTCAACGAATTTTATATCGCTATTTCCGGTATTTTCACAAAGACCATAACCTATGATCGCATTCCGGAGAAATTTAAAATTTGGGTGGTTGGCTTTGGGAGAATTGGCTATTTCTCTAGAGGATTTACCGTGGGTATCGCAGCACTTCTTCTGATGGATACGGCGTATACTGATCAAGATATTACTAATGCCAATAAAGAAGCTGCCTTTTCTTTTATGCAATATGCTTTTGGAAATTTTATTTTAGGAGCCATTGCTGTAGGATTCATCATTTATTCCGTTTATGTTTTTGTCGAGGTGCGCTACAGACGTATCGATATGGCTTAAAAATAAAAGCCCGATATCAACGACACCGGGCTTTAAATTTTTATACAGAACCTTTTTACTCTGCCAGCAAACTCTCATTAAACAGCTTCAAAATACGTTTGTATTCATCTGTCCAGCTGCTGGGCTCTATAAAACCGTGACTTTCTACAGGATAAACTGCGAGTTCCCAATTGTCTTTTCCTAACTCGATCAAGCGCTGTGTGAGACGCACCACATCTTGAAAATGTACATTGGTATCTACCATTCCGTGTTCTATTAATAGATCGCCTTCTAAGCCTTCGGCGAAATAAATAGGCGAAGAGCGTTTGTATGCGATAGGATCTTGAGACGGCTCGTTGAGAATATTGGCCGTGTACCCATGATTGTAATGTGCCCAGTCGGTAACCGAGCGTAGTGCGGCTCCTGCTTTAAAAGTTTCAGGTTCATTGAATAAAGCCATAAGCGTGATGAAGCCACCGTAACTTCCGCCGTAGATGCCTACCTTCTCTGGGTCGATATCGTAGTTTTCGACTAAATATTCAACGCCATCAACTTGGTCAGAAAGATCTTTTCCTCCCATATGGCGATAAATTCCGGTTCTCCAATCGCGACCATAACCGGCACTTGCACGATAATCAATATCGATCACGGTGTAGCCCAGATCGGTCAACATATTGTTAAACATATATTCTCTAAAATAACTTGACCACCATTTGTGGGCATTTTGTAAATAACCGGCTCCGTGTACAAAAACCACCGCCGCATTGTTTTTTACAGAAGCTTCAGGAACATACAAACGGGCAGGCACCATAGCGCCATCGTCTGCTTTAAAGGTGATGTTCTCGGGTACGCGCCAATCGTAAGATTGAAAAGCTTCAGATTGCCCCGAAGTCAACTGCTGTGCATCTTTAGACGAACCGGTTTTCTTAAGATACAATTCCCAAGGTTTATTGCTGAAGGAATTGCGAATCGCCATATACTTTTCGTCAGGAGAAAGGCTTACTTCGTTGTTTCCGGTTAGGTTGGTGAGCTTTTGCATTTTACCACCCATCACCGGCATTTTGTAAAAATGACGCTCGCCGGGACCAACTTCTGAAGTGGTTAAAAACCAAGATTTTTTGTCATTAGATAAAAACGGATCAAACACTTCAAATTCACCTTCGGTCAGCGCTTTTTTAGTTCCGGTAGTTACGTCTAACAAATACAGATGTGAATACCCGCTTGCTTCAGACTGAAAATAAATATGCTTATTGTCTGGCAACCAACCTAAAGTTCCGCCACCAAAAGACCAACCAATCCCTGGACCGGCGATCCAAGCTTCGTCACGTTGACGGTCTAAGGTTTCAAGACTTCCGTCTTCAAGATTCAGCAATGCGATCCAACGGTCTTTGTTGTCTTTAGAGCGAACATTTACAATGGCTTTGCTTCCATCTTCAGAAAAAATCGCTTGAGAAACGATCACCTCGCGTTCTTTTTCTTCCCATTCTTTATCTGGATAATCCTCAGTATAATCTGGTAAATCTGTAATTCCCGGAAGCGTCGAAGTGTCCACATTATAAACCGTGTCTTTTTTGATGTTGTAAACTGCTAAAGAGACTTCGGTTTTATCTTCACCTACTTTACTACGCGCTCGTAAGTTTTTGGTATATCCACTTGCATCAACATAATTAGGTACATCTGTGCTCTCGCCACGGTCGCGTTCCATCAACATAATGGTGACAAAATCAGCTTTTGGACTCACTTGCAATCCTGCAACTTGTTTATCACCGTGATAAAAAGTGTAGGGTTCAGGATCTGCAGTCATCTCACGATAGGCTTTAGACAACGAATCTTGCTTTTCCCGCTCGCGAACGATTTGCAACAAGCTTAAATTCTCATCCTTTAACCATTGGTTTTTTTCAGAAAGTTTTTCTTCACGGGACTCACGTGCTTTGCCACTTTGAATATTGGTCAATTTTTTAAGCGTACCGGTTTTAGTATTCAGCACATAGGCATTGTCATCATATTCAAAGGCAATTTGCGCTTCGTCAGCTAAAAAGGTAGGATTTCCTAATCGCCCGCCAAGGTCGATCAATTCTTTAGACGTATCTTTTTTTAGATCATAAAGAAGAAGTGCACCGTCTTCAGAGTATAATTTTTTGGTTTCGTCTTGATTCCAAGTGCCGTAAGGGCTGGTCATCGCTTTGCGCTCGGCAAGACTTACCTTTTGAATCTCATCAAGGTTTGAAACTTCAATTTTATAAAGACTGTCTGAAGGATTTTCTTCAGGATTGTAGTTGAAGTAAATGGTTTTACTCTGCGGACCCCAATTGATGCGCTCAGGAAAGGTACCCATCCATTTAGGATCTTGCATAATTTTTTCTACCGAAAGCGCACTGGTTTGAGCAAAGAGAGCGGTGCTGCCTAAGGCTATAAAAGCAAAAAGCAGGGCGTGTAGTGTTTTGTTCATAGAGAAGTCATTGAAATTTTAGTCGCCGTAAGTTACAGAATAGTTGAAAAAGGAAAGCGTGCCGATAGCTGCAGAATTCTTAAAAAATCACTGTGATTCTTGAATATTTCAATTCTGAATATCAGAAAACAAAAAAGCCTCACCATTTAAGGTAAAGCTTCTCAAAGGTTTCACTACAAAACCAGTTTTCGGTGTTACCCGAAAACAACACAACTTCTTTATAAAGTACCGAATCGGGTATTCGGTTTAATTTCTTGAATAAAGCACAAAAGTAATATTAGTTTTTGAATTTTTATTAGATAATTCAAAAATTTAAGGTTTTAAGGCTATCAAAACGTAAACCGGCAAATGGTCTGAAGGATAATGTAAGTCTTTAGAATCACTTAATATTGCGTGTTTTAGCACCTTGCTGGTGTTGCTCTTTACCTGAAAAATATAATCGATTCTTCGGGTTACCGGCTCGGTAAATTTGAAACCGTTAAATGTTCCTTTTGGGCCAAAAGCTCCGTTGGGCGCCAACTCATAGGTGTCATCAAGTTCGGTTTTTAATACGGCAATAGGAGCGCTGTCGGGTTCCAGATTTAGATCACCGCTTACAAATGCAGGTAAGTTTTTAGGATTCAATTCTTTGATTTTTGCTAAGATCAAAGCGGAAGCATTTTTGCGCGCTTCAATACCTACGTGATCAAAATGGGTGTTGAATACATAGAACTTTTCACCAGATTTTTTGTCTTTAAACAGTGCATAAGTACAAATACGCGGAAGCGCCGCATCCCAACCGGTAGATATTTTTTCAGGCGTTTCAGAAAGCCAGAAGGTATCATCTTCCAAGACTTTAAGTCGGTCTGCATTATAAAATATTGCCGAAAATTCACCTTTATTTTTTCCTTCGCGGCCAACACCTACGTGCTTGTAGCCGGTAAGATGCTTACCTAAATAATCCATTTGCTCGGGAAGTGCCTCTTGCACACCCATCACATCTGGCGCATAGAACAACACTTGACTGGTAAGATATTCTTTGCGCTTGCTCCAAGCATCAGCTCCGTCAGATTCGGTAGCCATTCTAATATTATAAGTCATTAAACTTACCTCTTGTGCGCTGAGTAGATTCAGGCAAAAGAACAGGCTTAAAAAGGCAAAGATTGATTTCATTAGGGTTTAGTTTTTTTAAAAACTGAAAATTAAAACAAAAGGCTTCCATCAAATGTTGAGGCCGTGTTATGAGATCATTAAACTATTGCATCGGCGTGCCACGAAGACGCTCAAAGTTTTTATACTCACGAGTAACGCGTGCTGCAGGAGCTTGTTCAAATTCTTTTTGAGTAACGCCGTAAACTTCTTGAACGGAATCAAGCTTTTTATGCAAGCGTTCGATCACATTGGCATACGCAGGATCATCAATTTTATTCTGAATTTCTTGTGGATCACTTTCCAGATCATAGAATTCCCAAGTGTCGATGTCATCATAAAAATGCATCAACTTATAGCGTTTGGTGCTGATTCCGTAGTGCTTTTTAACCATATGAAAGGCAGGAAAATCGTAGTAATGATAATACAGCACCTCTCTAAAATCATCATCAGCAACTTGTTGCTCTAATACCGGTCTCAAAGATTGTCCTTGCATATCGGCAGCCAAGTTGTTACCCTCGGCATAATCGAGAAAGGTTTGTGCAAAATCTAAATTTTGAACCAGAGCTTCGCTTTGGCTTCCGGCTTTGATCGCTTTAGGATATTGAATCAATAAAGGCGTACGATAAGATTCTTCATACATATACCGCTTATCAAAAAAGCCTTTTTCACCTAAATAAAAACCTTGGTCAGAAGTATACACTACAATGGTGTTTTCGTCCAAATTATTGGCTTCCAGATAGTCTAAAATATTCCCCACGCCTTCATCAACCGCCGCGATCGTCGCCATATAATCGCGTAAATACCGCTGTCCTTTCCATTCGGCTAAGGCTTTTCCGTGCAAATCGGCTTTATGAAACGCATCATTTTTTGCCTGATAAGCTGTATCCCAAGCTGCACGTTGTTCCGCCGTCATGCGTTCAAAATCGGTAGTCCAGGGATTGTGTGCCAACTCAGAACTTCCAAGTTTCTTGGTCATTTTAAGATCGTGACCTTCATACATGTCCTCGTAAATCGTCTGTAATTGCTCTTTGGAAGCCTGTGATCCTTCGTGATCTGTAAAATAGGTTTCTGGTAACGGAAAGTTTATCGAGTCGTATTTGTTAGCATAACGCAGCGCCGGCATCCAGTTTCTATGTGGTGCTTTGTGGTGTACCATCATAAAAAAAGGTTTTGTAGTGTCGCGTTGTTGCTCAAGCCAACTAATCGCATCTTCAGTGATGATATCTGTGGCGTAACCTTCAATGCGTGTGGTGTCGCCTGCTTCAATAAAATCTGGGTTATAATAATTGCCCTGATCTTTGATGATTTTCCAGTGATCAAAACCTTGCGGATAGCCGTGTAAATGCCATTTTCCCAAAATAGCGGTGGTATAGCCTAATTCCTGAAGTTTTTTAGGAAGCGTGGGTTGATCGCCATCAAAACGATCTCCATTTTGTCTAAATCCATTTATATGACTGTGTTTTCCGGTAAGAATCACTGCTCGACTCGGCCCACAAATGGAATTGGTAACATAGGCCCGATCCATGCGCATTCCGTTTTGAGCGATTCGATCAATGTTGGGAGTAGGTGCCAACTGACTCACCGGATGCCCGTATGCGCTTATTGCCTGAAACGCGTGGTCATCAGACATGATGAAAATAATGTTAGGTTTTTCTGGTTTTGCTTCAGTGATTTCAGTGTTTTTTGTTTCGGTTTTACAGGAATAAAATGCCGAAATTATTAGAAGTATCGAAAGAAGCTTTTTCATAAAATTATTTTTTTTCAACACGCTCTTCATGCTGAATCATTTGATTTTCATTGACCACCGCATTGATGAATGTGGCGATTTCATTTACAAAAGCATAACCCAGATTTGCCCAGTCATGATTACCCTGAGGCGCCGTAAGTAGGGTGTAGGAGGCATCCAGATCTTTTAATCGAGCTGCTATAAAAGCATCTCCATCCAGCGGAAGAAACCCAGGAGTATCCGGTGCGCAAAAGTGATGCGGCTGACTGTTATACGGTACCAAATTGTCTGCGTCTCCGTGAATGAAAAACCCGGGTACAGCATTTTCTTTGGTGATGTAACGTGCATCTACAACCGCGCCCGCAAGAGAAACCACAGCTGCAATTTTAGGATATGCTCCCAGATCTTTAAAGTCGGGATGATTGGCCATATAAGCCGTGTTTAAAATCCCTTCAGCACCGGCACTGCTGCCTGCAAGAATGATCTTTTCAGCATCAAAAAGGAATTCAGTATTCGATTTTAAATAGGCGATCGCTTTTAAAATATCTGCGGTGGTTTGCTTAAAGGTGTCCATTTTCTCTGAAGCAGGACACGCACATCCAAAACCGGTGGCTTTGCCTTTTCGGGTAAGATTATAACTCATAGAAGCCACCGCATATCCCTTTCTGGCTAGCGTTTGAGAAAACTCAACCTCCATCGGATTGTCGCGTTTTCCACCGCTAAAACCACCACCGTGAACGAGTATGATTAGTGGTCGGTCACTGTCCTTTTCAGCTTGCTTTGCAGTATAAAAATCCAGCTTAAGCGTGTCGCTGTAGGTATGTGTAGATTTAACCAGATCGGCATAGACTTGTCCGACAAATTTTTCCTGTGCTTGCGCGACAAGAGTGATAAAAAAGAAAACAAATAGAATACTGATCTGGCGTTTCATCTGGCTAAAAATTAGTTTAAAATAAAGGTTTCTTTAAGCGAGGCATTACTGTCTCCGCCTACAAAAACTTCAAATTCTCCGGGTTCTGAAATAAATTCAAGCGAACCGTTATAGAATTTTAAGTCTTCTGCTTTTAAAGTTAGTTCAACGGTTTTGGTCTCTCCTTGCTTTAAAGACACTTTTTGAAATCCTTTTAAGGTGCGCATAGGTGGCGTAATGCTACGTACCACATCGTGAATATAGAGTTGTACTACTTCGGTACCGTCGTAAGCTCCGGTATTGGTTACATCAACCATCACGGTAACGTCTTCATTTTGCCCGATGCTTTTTGAACTCAATTTTAAATTGCTGTACTCAAAAGTGGTGTAGCTTAATCCGTAACCAAAAGCAAGCGCAGGAGCATTTGGCGTGTCTAAATATTGCGATTTGAACTTTAAGAACTCAGCAGATGGCGCAGGACGTCCGGTGGTTTTCATACTGTGATAGACCGGAATCTGACCTACATTTTGTGGCCAGCTGGCTGTTAATTTTCCTGAAGGATTATAATCTCCAAAAAGCACATCAGCAACAGCATTACCGGCTTGAATTCCCGGATGCCAAACCTGTAAAATACTTACCGGAAGCGCTAATTCTTCAGTGATGTCTAGCGGTCTTCCGCTCATTAAAACAAGAACTACAGGCTTGCCTATTTTTACTAATTCTTGAATTAAGGTTTTTTGACTTTCAGGAATAGTAATATCGGTGCGGCTTGAAGATTCCCCGCTCATTTCGGTAGCTTCCCCTACAACAGCAACTACCACATCTGCAGTTTCAGCATTCTGAAGTGCTTCTTCAAGTAGTGTTTCAGGAGTTGCTTCTGAAATTTCAATACGCGGGCCAAATACATTTATTTTTTTCGCGTAAGCGGTATCATTAGAAATATTAGCACCTTTTGTATAGCTGATCTCAGCATTAGGAGCCACATTTTTTAAACCTTCAAAAATAGGTGTTGAAAGCTGTGGGTCACCGGTAGGAGCCCAAGTCCCTAACATATTGTTTTTATTGTTAGCCAAAGGACCAATCAAGGCAATCTTGGCCGTTTTGTCTAGCGGAAGCGTCTTGTTTTCATTCTTCAACAACACAAAAGATTTGCGGGCTGCATCACGCGCAATTTCTTTATTTGCTGCGGTGAGAATATCACGCTCTGGACGCTTACTGTCTGAATATTTATAAGGATCGTCAAAAAGACCAAGCTTGTATTTTGCCTCCAAAATACGACGGCATGCGTTGGTGATGGTGGCTTCAGAAACTTTGCCTTCGTCAACCGATTTTTTAAGCGTAGTTAAGAAGCCTTCGCCTACCATATCCATATCTAAACCGGCATTGATGGAAAGCGCAGAAACGGCTTGTAAATCACCCAATCCGTGAGCGATCATTTCATTTACAGAGGTGTAATCTGAAACTACAAAACCTTCAAAGCCCCATTGCTCGCGGAGCAAATGGGTTAATAACCATTTGTTTCCACTTGCAGGAACGCCGTCTACGTCGTTAAACGAACTCATCACACTTTCTGCGCCGGCGTCTATCGCGGCTTTGTACGGTGGCAAGTATTCGTTGAACATTTTTACACGGCTCATATCGGTGGTGTTGTAATCGCGACCACCTTCGGCAGCGCCGTAAAGCGCAAAATGTTTTACGGTTGAGATCATCGTGTTTTCTTCGGTAAGATCTTGTTGCTGATAACCTGTTACCATTGCTTTTGCGATCGCCGAACCTAAATAAGGATCTTCACCTGCACCTTCAGAAATGCGTCCCCAACGTGGGTCGCGCGCAATGTCAACCATAGGAGAGAAGTTCCAGTTGATCCCGTCTGCAGTCGCTTCTTTTGCAGCGATCTGCGCGGTTTTTTCGATCAATTCCATATCCCAACTGCTGGATAATCCTAGCGGAATAGGAAAAGTGGTTTTGTACCCGTGAATGATATCAGAACCAATTAAAAGCGGAATTCCCAATCGGGTGTTTTTTACAGCGATCTCTTGCGCCTGACGAATTTTATCAGGTCCGGTCACGCCAAATAAACCACCTACATTTCCGGCTTTTATTTTTTCTTCCACGTTTTTACTCACTACAGATCCGGTTGCGACACCGCCGCCGGGCGTAAGCAAATTAAGCTGACCTATTTTTTCTTCTAAGGTCATTTTTTTTAGCAAGGCTTCAACTTCAGGAATAGGTTGGGCTTCCTGAGCGAAAGTTTGCATGCCGATAAGAATAACGGCAGCAAGAATGAGTTTTGAGAGTCTATTTTTCATTTGGGTTGCAATTTTGTCTTTGTGTGTATTTTAGTTTTTGGTATGACTGAAAAGCCACTGGAGAAAGTCAGGCTCTGCAAAAGCAGGATCCCAACTGTTATGATTGGCGTGCTCGTAAACCGTAACACGTGGTTTTGCACCGGCTTCAAGCATCGCGGTTGCCATTTGTAAACTGTAAGTAGGTTTTACCACATTATCATCGGCACCGTGAATCACCCAAAACGGGGTTTTTAAAGCATAATTTTCAACAGGTTCTGTACTGCCGGCACCACAAATAGCGATCGCAGCAGCAAAGGTGTCGGGGTGGCGTTGCACCATTTCATAGGTTCCCATTCCGCCCATGGAGAGTCCGGCAATGTACACGCGTGAAGTATCTACTTTTCCTTCTTCAATAAAAGAAGAAACGAGTTCGCCGGCCATTTTTAAATGCGGCGTAGGTTTTTGATCTGGGTGAAAGGTGATCCCAATAGGATAATTGCTGCGGTCAACATCTACATTGGCCCAGTATGAATCCTTAGGACACTGCGGAAAGATCACAATCGCAGGAAAGGCATTGCGCATTCCGGGATTTGCAAACAATGCAGACCCGTGTGTAAGCTGTGATTGGTTGTCTGACCCGCGCTCCCCCGCACCGTGTAAGAACAAAACCAAAGGATATTTTTTAGTTTGATCGTAGTTTAAAGGATACTGAATGCGGTATTGCAAACTGTCTCCTTCACTGTGATATACTGCTTGTTCAAAGCTGTCTTGTGCTAAAGCCAATGTAGTGGTGAAAAGCAAAAAGAATATAGAAAATAAGGTTTTCATATTATTGAGGTATGGTGTAGTTAAAATTGAGTTTATCTAATCCCGCTTGTACGCTTTCATTCTGCATAAAGAGACGCCAAAGCAGGCCACTGCGGTAATTCTCGATCATTACAATTATCGGGCCTTGATCTATTGCCAGATACGCTTCGGCTACGGTATAATTTTGTTGCGGACTAAAAGCATCATAAAAGCCGGCAGGTCCTAGCAGTATATTTTCAAGATCATAAAAACTGCGTAAGGCTGCCATCGATTCTTGTGGTGTATATGGAAATGAACTCAATGCAGCAGTAGGTGAAATCACGCCGGTGTCATCACCCGGGCGATGCGCTTTGTAGCCTAAACTTCCGTCTGCATTTAGGGTGTAGCTTGCGGTTAATCCCCACAAATCCTGACCATAATCGCGCCATCCTAAAGGATTTTGAACGCAATAGGCGTAGTTGCTTAATGCGTGATTAACGGTTGCGGTCTCATAGTTTACATAAGCATCAGAAAGCCCGAACGGATTTAAGCCCAAATAAGAATAATGCGCCCAAAATAACGGGCCGCCGGTTTGCTCTGCTCCCGAGTGTTTTACTTCAAGTGGATATCCATATGCGTTTGCCGAAGAGGCGATACCTCCATTTTGTGCCCAGCCTTCCTTATAAACTTCAGGTTCAATACTGAAGTTTTGTGAAGCTGCAGCCAGTATGTAGGTGATGAGCGTCTCGTTATAGCCTTGTAATTTTAGGTTGATCGCAAAGTCATTATCGGGGCTCCAATGCCAGTAAAGCACATTTTCGCCTTGCGTAAACCAGTCCCATTCTACTGCGGAAACCAGATCAAAAGCCTGTGTGGCCAAGGCTTGCTCGTCGCTCGAGCCAGATTTAAAATATTCACCCACGGTGATCAATCCTTGAGCAAGAAATGCAGTTTCAACTAAATCTGCCCCATCATCTAAATCTGAAAACGGAATCACTTCACCGGTGCTTCCGTTAAGCCAGTGTGGCCAGGCACCGTGAAAACGATCTGCGTGTTCCAGAAAGTCAAGGAGCGTTGTAAGTCGGTTAAAGCCTTCGGTTCTGGAGATAAAACCGCGTTCTATACCCACCAAGATCGCCATCATTCCGAAGCCGGTTCCGCCGGTAGTGACAATATTTTGATCCTGACCAGGATTAGCCGGAAGGTAACGCTCTCGCGCACCACCCGATTCCGCGTTAGCAAAATCCCAGAAATACTTAAAGGTTTCTTCTTGAGTGAGGTCTAATAATTCGTCATCGGTCAACTCCGGTTCAGGTGTGGGGTTTTCACCGCCATTGCCTTCCTCGGGAGTTTCCTCAGGAAGTTCAGCGACAGCATCGCCGCTGTCGCTGGAACACCCAAGTAGTGCTAGTGTTAGCGCTATGTAAATAGAATACTTAATCTTCTTCGGTTTTTAAATAAGGGCTTGAAAAGCCTAATTTTCTCAATCCGTTAAGGACGTCTTCATTGTTCATAAACAGATCCCACAGTAATCCGCTTCGGTAATTCTCGATCATCACAGGAATTGGTCCTTGGTCAATCGCCAGATAGCGCGGTAAATACCAATCTTCTTCAAGGCTAAACGCATCGTAAGGGCCATAAGTTCCTACAAGAGAATCCAGATCGGAGTACAAATGCTCTAAAAAAGCCTTGCTTTCTTTAGGGGTGTAAGGCATAGACGATAATGCGGCGGTGGGTGAGATCACACCGAGGTCATTCCCCGGGCGGTGACCGGCATAACCCTTCATAGAATAACTAGATGTCATTCCCCAAAGCTCAGGACCGTAGCCTTTAAAACCTTTAGGATTTTCTACTGCATATTCATATTGAATTTTTGCGTGATTGACATTCAGTTTCCAATAGTCACCAAATTGATCTGTTAATCCTTTTGGATTAAGACCTAAGTAGCTGTAATGTGCCCAAAATAAAGGACCTACCGGAGCGTCGTCATTGTGTTCGTAATGATTAAGCACCGTACGCAAACCGTACATTGTGGTATCTTTTGCGATCTGACCATCAACAGCCCAGCCCTTTTCATAAACTTCTTTTGAAATAGGGTGGGTAGGAGAAGCAGCAGCAAGAACATACATCACCAAAGCTTCGTTATAACCACCTACGGGAAAATTCATTTCCCAGCCTACATTAGGGGACCAATGCCAGTACAGCACGTCTTCGCCTTGCGTGTACCAATCCCATTCTACTTCTTCCCACATACGCTGAATTTGCGCTGCGAGAGCCTGCTCTTCTTCAGAACCGTCTTTATAATATTCTGCAACGCTAAGTAAACCTTGAACCAAAAAAGCGGTTTCAACAAGATCTCCACCATCATCATTTTTACTGAAAGGTTTTACTTTCCCTGTGGTGCCGTCCAGCCAATGTGGCCAAGCCCCGTGAAAACGATCTGCATTATCTAAAAAATCAACCATTTTCTGAAAGCGGGCAAAAGCCGAATCCTTCGGGATAAACCCACGTTTTGCTCCGGCAACGAGAGCCATCAGGCCAAAACCGGTTCCACCTATGGTGACTACATTTTTATCATCAGAAGGGTAGATGCCGTCCATATGAATACGCTCTGGCGCTAAGCCTGAATCTGTATTGGCACCTTCCCAAAAGTAACTGATGGTCTGTTTTTGAACTTCGTCAAGAAGTTGGTCTTCTTCTGTGGAAGCTGGGGAAGTGGTGGCAGCCACTTCCCGGTTTTCTTCCGCAGTATTTTGATTCTTACAAGCAACGAGTGTTGCAAGAACCACTACAATTAAAATAAAACGCATAAAGCTTCTTTAATGTGTTTAGTACCCAGGATTCTGAGTCATCTCTGGAGTTTGAACCAATTGGTTGTTTGGAATTGGGAACAACTCGTGTTTTCCGGTTACAAAGGTTTTTCCGTCTGCTGCCATTGCTGCTTGAGCCTGACCGGTACGATTTAAATCAAACCAGCGGTCGTGCTCCATAGCTAACTCCAGGCGACGTTCTGTCCAGATCGCTTGGCGTACAGTTCCTTGATCTGTAGACGTTACAGCCGGTAAAGAAACACGTGTTCTTACTTGGTTAAGCGGTGCCAAAGCTGCGCTGGTTTGTCCAAGTTCGTTTAATGCTTCAGCACGAATAAGGAGTACTTCCGCGTAGCGTAAAACTCTGATGTTTTTATCACCGTCACTTTGACCTGCATTTGAAGAAGAATAGGCCTTCTCGTTATAACGTGGATTTTCTACACCGGCATTTACTTCACGACCGTCAAAAAGGGTCTCGCCGGCAAAAATGATGGTTGCATCACGACGAATGTCATCACCTGCTGCGTTAAACGCATCTTCTAGATTTTGAGAAGGTGTGTTGAAACCCCATCCCCAACCACCGGTACCACGGGCACCTTGGGTTTGAGAATATTGTTGCACTCCGTGCTGAGGAATTTCTCCACGCGCTTGGATTTCAAATAAAGAACCAGGACCGTTTTCACCGGTTTCTCTCCAGATATTCGCATAATCAGGATCAAGACTGTATTGGTTAGACGTGATCACATTGTTTGCCATATCTGCGGCATCTTGCCAGCGTTCTTGGTATAAATACACCTTAGCCAATAAACCCTGAGCAGCACCTCTGGTTGCACGACCTAAATCTTCGGTCGCGTAGTCATTTTTTAAGGGAAGCGCGTCAATCGCATCCAATAAATCTTGCTCGATATACGCGTATACTTCGTCAACCGGTGCACGCTCTACAAGGTCAATTTCCTGAATAGGAATTGCTCCAAACGAACGTACTAACCAGAAATAGTTCAGCGCTCTTAAAAATTTAGCTTCTCCTACAACTCTAGAGCTAGGAACCTGAGTTTGCCCTTCATAGTTTTGCGCGATATCAATAGCTTGAGATGCGCGCCCCACAGTTTTATACCACTGCGTCCACATTGCAGTTACCGAACCAGACGAAGAAGTAAAAGTCAAATCGTCTAATACGCGCTTGTCTGCCCCAGAATCGGTAGGCGAACTTCCTTTATCTGAATTGTCAGAAATGATTTCGGTGATTCCCAGATAAGAGAATGCATAAGAAAAATCGGTATGCATCCCATAGACTGAAGTAAGAAATTCAACCGGTAAATAGTCTTCACCATCTTCGGCGACAGGATCTACAATATCTACATCTTCAACAAAGTCATCACAACTGCTAAAGACAAGCCCGGTAAAAAGGCTTAATACGAGTGTTTTATATATAAATTTCATAGTGCTTTGTTTTTTATAATTTGAAGTTTGCTCCAACAATGAACGAACGAGTGTTAGGATATGCTGAAAGCTCGATACCCGTTGTATTTGTAGGGTCTCCATTTTGATTTAGTTCTGGAGTAAATCCTGAATAATCTGTAAACATAAATGGGTTTTGAAGCGTTACATACACGCGTGCACTGCTTACAAATGAAGAGATTTCAGGTAATGTGTATCCTACGGTAATGTTGTTGATTCTAAAGTAAGAACCATCTTCTAGGTAATACGAAGAAGCTTCAACATCACGATCTGCTCCGGGATTCACGTTAGTAGAGCCTGGTCCTGTCCATCTTTTGTTAAAGATGTCTTCAGAAATATTTTCTCCACCTAGTCTTGTGCTGTAAAGTCCGTTATAAACCTTGTTACCGCCTACACCAAAACCAGAAACACTTAAGTCAAAGTTTTTGTAGTTAGCACCTATATTGATCCCGTAGTTATACGTAGGAATATAAGAACCGAAATATTTTTTATCACGGTCATCAATAACACCATCATCATTTTGATCTACATAACGCAAGTGACCTGGAGCAGCACTACCTAAAGAAGTGTTGTTGTCGATCTCTTCTTGTGTTTGCCATACGCCGTCTGCTTCATACATCCACCAGGCAAAAATAGGCTGGCCTTCAGCAAGACGTTTTGTGATACGACCGTTACCTAAACTACCACCAATGGCACCGTCATAAGCAGGTCTCACATTTTGTACGCGGTTTTTATTTGTAGAAAGGTTAACACCAATGTTATATGTAAAGTCAGAACCTATCTGATCTCTCCAGTTAACTAAGAATTCAAAACCTGAGTTTGAGATCTCTGCAGCTTCATCAAAGAAGTTGCTGCTGAATTCTGAGTTTAATAACGGACGCACATTTAAAATAGCGTTAGTATTTAAACGGCTATAGTAATCGATCGTACCTGAAAGTTTTCTGTTGAATAAAGCAAAGTCAAAACCAGCTTCAAATTCTTCAGTCACCTCCCAAGAAAGTGGGATTGCCGGTGTTCCTAAAGCAGCACCTACAATTAAGCTTTGAGTAGGTCCAAATACATAGTTGGTGTTTCGGCTTCCTGATCCTGCGTTGATCGACTGCACGTTAAATGGAATCGCCTGGTTACCCAATTTACCCCAACCTGCAAACAATTTCAGGTTGTCTAACACGCCGTTGTCTTCCATAAAAGCTTCGTTAGTCATCGTCCAACCTAAACTTACCGCCGGGAAGTACCCAAAGAAGTTGTTGTCTCCGGTAGCAAAATCACTAGTACCATCACGTCTTAATACTGCACGTACATAGTAGCGCTGATCGTAGTTGTATTCTACACGACCAAAATAAGATTGTAGATTGGTGCTTTGATACGTATCGCCATCTACGTTGTCATTAAACAACTGGCTTGTTCTCAAGTTGAAATTACGCAGATTAGGATCAGCCTCTACATCGTAAGCCTGAGACTCTGTAAATTCTCCACCTTGATAGTTCTCACGGCTGATTCCTACGGTTGCGCTCAAGTTGTGCTTGTCAAAAGACTTGTCATAGGTAAGGAAACTTTCAATATTCCAACGATAAGATTCTGTACGTCTAATCGTGTAAGAGTTGTTTGCATATTCTGTAGAAACCACACCATCGTCATTAGGCACACGTTGTGCATCAAAAAATGCTTCGGTTCGGTTAGGGTCGGCATTTAACCACTGACTTCTAATATCTGTAAAGCTCTTGCTGGTTGCATAATATTTTGTCGCACCAAAACGGGTAGTCAACATTAAATCATCTGTAATGTCAAGTTCTGCAGCAATTTGTCCCTGAAGACTGGTTGTATTGATCTGCTGATCTTGATAATATACTTGAGAAACCGGGTTTCCGTGTGAATTTAAACGACCTAGAGTTTCTCCCGGTTGTGTGTTAAAATCTACAACTCCGGTAGTTTGATTAACAAAAGATTGCCCAAAAAGCCCATTGTCATAACGTACAGGAACCAAAGGAGACTGGCGATATGCCGTACTGAAAGCTCCAAAGGGTTTTGGTGTTTCGTTAGTATACGCCACGTTTAAGTTTTGTACAAAACGAAGACGGTCATTGAACAGGTGATAGGTGTTGTTACTGCGTATCGTACCACGATTGTATTGCTGACCTTCTAAAATACCTTTTTCCTGATACAGGTTGTAGCTTAAGAAATAGTCGATGCTTTCTCCCGCTCCGGAAACCGAAAAACTATTGTTGTTGATCGTACCGGTTTGTAAGAGTTCGTCATACCAATCTGTATCGTAACGCTGGTTTTGCTGAAGCAAGAAACCACCGTTTGCAGCACTTTCTTCATTAAAGTATTGCGTGTACTGTGCTGCATTTGCCATTTTTACCGGATTCAAAATGGTTTTTGCACCGTAATACGACTCAAAGTTAAACGTGGTTTTGCCTTGTTTACCTCGTTTAGTAGTAATCAAAATAACCCCGTTTGCTGCACGTATCCCGTAAATGTTAGCATAAGAAGCACCCTTAAGGAAGTCGATAGACTCGATATCGTTAGGGTTGATGCTTGTGATGTCAGATAAAGGTTGACCGTCTACAATATAAAGCGGCGATCTACCACCTTCTGCAGTACCTAAACCACGCATCAAAACCGTAGGCGTAGAACCGGGTGCATCGTTTGCGATAATATTTACACCGGCAACTTTACCTTGAACAGAGGTTAATGCGGAAGTAGCGGGCTGCTTGGTAATCTCTTCGTTATCAACAGAAACGATCGCACCGGTGATATCAGATTTTTTCTGGTTACCATAACCTACTACCACAACTTCGTCTAATTCGCTAGACTCATCTTGCAACGCGATGTTATATACATCGTCATTAGTAATAGAAAACGTTTGCGTCTGGAATCCTAAATACGTGATGCGTACTTGATCTCCTACGACAACTTCTAAGGAGTAGTTTCCGTCAAAATCGGTAACAGCATATTCGTTTTTGTCAACGACTTTTAGTTCTGCTCCCGGAAGCGGTACATCACGGGTATCGCGTACTGTACCGGTAACTGTTTTTGTCTCCTGCGCTTGCACTCCTAAGGTGATCAGCGACAAAAGAAACAGAAGGGTTATTTTAAGTTTCATACACTAAAGTTTGAGTTTGTTTTATGTGAATTTTGGGTGAATATAGCATCACAATAAGTTAATATAGGTACATAACAAATACATCAAACTGTTAAAAAGTAACAATGAGCTGTAAAACAGTAGTTTGTGGTTTGATATTTTGAGTTATAACGTTTTCGTAAAAGCCTTTGATGTAGTAATGAGAAAGTATAAATCACTAAAATTGATTATTGAAGTATGAGAATTTAATAATTTTTAATAAGATATTTTGATAAATTCTTACCACTCTTCAAGTCTAGTTTTTTACGTAATCGGTAACGGTGAATCTCTACTCCACGAACAGAAATTGCCATCAACGGAGCGATTTCTTTAGTGCTTAAATTCATTTTTAAATACGCACATAGTTTTAGATCCTTCGAACTCAACGTAGGGTGGTCTTCTAATAATTGCTGAAAGAAATCATTATTAATTTCTTTGAACGTAGTCTCAAATACTTTCCAATTGTCTTTTGCATCAATGATATGATTGATCTTATTTTGAATAGAATTCACTTTCTTCTGATTGTCACTTTTATCCTTTACAGCTTCCAGATCATTTTTTATATCTATCAAACTACTATTGCGTTTTGCAGCCAGATAGGTGGTATTAGCAAGTTCTTTACGCTTGGTGTTTATTTCTTCGAGTAAGGAGTTGCGCTCAGCGATTTGGTTCTTGCGTTCCTGTTCTTTGATCAGGCGTTCTTCGAGTTCTTTGCGATGCTTGTTGAGCTTACGCTTGTTGATAAAGGCTACGATAAAAACGACACCAAATAGCAGCAATACATAAATCACGATCATAAGGTTTGATAAGAACCAAGGCCGTTTGATCAGGAAACTGACCACTAGTGGTTGCTCGCCGCGTGTGCCATCAAGTTCAGGCCAAATCTTTAAGGTGTAGTTTCCTGCCTGTAAATTTTGAAAACTCAAGCTACCGTCTGATTGGCCTTTCAAACCGTTAGAAAGTGTGTAATAAAATTTAGGATTATGCAGTTGCGGTGCTGCGATCGCAAGTTCGATCTGTGCAGCTTCTTTGTAAGGGATCTCAAAGGGACCGGACAAGGCAAGTGACTCTTGCTTAGTTGTGAAGCCATTGAGTAAAGGCTGACTCAATTCTAGCGCGGTATTGTTGCGTTGCAATTGGGATAGATTGAGCTTTGCAAATCCTTCGTTAAGCGTGATGTAGAAAATACTATCGTTACGCTTGATGATTTTCTCATAATTCTTAATGATGCGCGCTTCAAGCAGAGGTTCATCAATAAAAATGCTGTCGCTTTTAAAGTCGGTATAAATCAGTCCGTTACCATTACGGTTTTTAAACCAGTAACTATTGTCTTGATTGCTGAGTAAGGCATACGAGGTATAAGGTTTTAAATCAGTAAATTCTTCAAGGTCATCGCTAATGCTGTTGTAGCGGTACCAGCTTCCGGCATTATAAAATGCAATTTCACCTTCCACTTTGTGAATTTCCGTCTTATAGGCTGCAAGTGCTTCGTGCTCCGTATACTGTTCTTTAGTTTCAATACGTTGCTCGTTGAGGTTGAGTTGTGCTCTGTAAAAACCTTTGTAAGGATGTGAAGCCCAAAAGTAGTTTTGATCTTCAAAAATCACATTTTCTACCGGTGCACCACCGCCATCAAACAGCGCTTGATTGGATAGTCCGTTGGCTTGGAGGTCGTATTGTTTGATGCCGTTATAGGTGTTGTTAAAGAAAGAGTTAGTCTGCGGAATTGCGGTAAGGCTATAGCTTCCTGATATGCCAGAAATCAGTGTTAAGGCATCATTCTTAAGTTCAAACAAACCAAGATTATGGTTTACAAACAGGCGATCTTCAACCTTAGTCAGGCTCCATACCTGCCCTTGAGAGCCGGGAATAAAAAAGATTCCCTCCTGAGTGACTTTATGCAATCCAGTGTTACTTCCCGCGTATAAACTTCCTTTAAATGTCGCGAGATCATAGACCGCTCCCAGTTGCCCCGTATTGTCCAGAAGGTATTGAATAGGCGTATCGGGTAACACCACATCGATCCCATTGTCGAGACCTATCCACACTTTTTGTTCGTCTCTGTGAAGGGAGAGCACGGTATTGTTTTGCAAACCATTTTGCCTAAAATGATTCTTTAAAGAACCTGTTTTGGGATTGTAATAGAGTATCCCGCCTTTAACCGTACCAATGATCACCAGTTCTTCAGAAACCGGTTGAATTTTATTGAGTTCATTTACTTCTAAAAAGGCTTTTAATTCGGGCGTACCCCAAGAAGTGAAGGTTCCGTTTTGGAGCGCAAAAATACCCTGGCGGCGTGTTCCGGCGAGCAGCGCTTCTTCATAGGTGCTCAACTCGATTATGGAGCTTTCGTTGAGTGTATTTTCTGCAAAGGAACTAAAAGTATCGTCTGTAAATTCAAAAATCTCCCCATAATTAGAGCCTATAAACAAGCGATTTTCTTCAATATGAAGCGCTGTGATGATGGTTTTAGGTTTGTGGGTCGTGATGCTGTTACCGTTGTATAAATACAGATTACCAAACGACCGAAAAACTACAGCGCCTTGCCACAGCGTGATTTGCCAAAACTCTTCATTAGCAAAGCTGGTCGTTATAAGATTAGATAAAGAAGTGTATTGGAGGCTGCCATAAGCGTCCTCGGTCCAATAACCAAATTCTTCATAGGAGCCGGTGTAAATGCGGTCATTAACGCAAAAGACCGAGCGAATGGCTGTTTTATTAGGCAAGGTAAACACCTCCCAGCGTTGTCCGTCAAAGCGGAGTAAACCCTCATTATTAGCGGCGTAAAGTGTACCGTTGTCGTCGGTGCTGAGCCCCCAGTTTTGACTTGCAGCATTATAGGTTTTACTGCTGTAATTGGTTACCGGCGGAAGAAAATTTTGAGCAAAACCGGCATTGTTTAGTAAAACTAAAGCAAGGAGTAAAGCGAATTTATGTAGTTGTTTCAAAAGCATTTTTTAAAGACTGAAGGATAACGATATCGATTGATTTTAGAACTACGCTTAGGTATTTTAAATATGCCTGAGGGGTTATTTTCGACACAACACGTGTACGTAGTGCAATCACCAATTTCAGTATCAGATGGTAAAATTATTAAAATGTAAAAACGTGGTACACTTTTTAGCGCTTCTTTAATGGCATCGCCAAAGGCTTTAATACGGCAAAGCTTGTCTGGAGGTCCTTGATCGATCTATGCGGTTGCCGGAGGAACACTACCCAGGCGTTGCGAATTGAGAATAGCAAGAAGTAATAAACCAAAAAGCGTAAGGATTAAGTACGGAAAAGCTACGCCTTGGTCGATCAAAAAACCGATCAATAGGGGTGCCGCTGCGGTGCTCAGGATCATCGACATGGAGAATAAGCTATTCACCGCTCCTAGTTTTTGAGTTCCGTAAACTTCAGCTAAAACAGCAGATTTTACAGTACCTGCGACTCCGGTGGTTATTCCGGTCATAATTAAAAAGATCAAGGCTCCCAGAATGCTATCCATAAACGCAAATGGCAATAATCCCAAAGCCTGTGGAATTAAAAAAAAGCGATAGAGCTTTTTGGCAGTAAACTTGTCTACCCATAGTCCGCCTATGACTGACATCACAAAGCGTGTGATCGCATAACCAGTAAAAAACGCGGCATACAGAGAAACCGACCATCCTTTTTCTTCAACAAAGGTATATTGGTATAGAAATACCGCGGTTGAAGTAAAACTCAGCATAAATGTAGAAGGCATCAATATCCCAAAACGCCGGTCTTTGATGAGTCCGCCAAAATCTTTAGCGAGTAGTTTTAACGAAGGTTTTTCAGCCACTTGGCTCTCCTGGTCAAAGTAGCTCAAATCTCTAAAGGAGAGTAAAAACAGGTATAAGATCAAAAATCCCGCACTGGCTTGGGCCGCAACTTCAAAACCATAGGTCACGATAAGCGTGGTGATACAAATAGGAAAAATAGCCTCTCCCATCGGGAATCCTAAAGCAGCAACGCTTAAAGCTTTACCCCGGTTAGGGCCATAATAGCGGGACATCACCGTCTGACTGATATGGCTCAACATCCCTTGACCGGTCAGGCGCAAGCCTATCATTGCTAGAATAAGTAAACTGATGTGATACGTAGAAAAACTAAGCAGTAAACACGAGAGGATCAACCCCAGGAAATTGAAAAAAACCACAAGCTTTACCGGTTTGTGATCTATGGTATGCCCTACGGTGATCAGCACTACAGAGGCGATCACAGTGCCCAAAGCGTAAATGCTTCCAAAGGTTCCTTCAGAAATAGAAAAGGTTTTGATGATCTCAGGAACGTAGAGCGAGATCAAGAAGGTTTGCCCAAAACTGGACAGAAAGGTGAGCACCCAGCCAAAACTAACCGTCTTGAAGTTATGTCGTAAAAAATAAGCGAGGCTTTTCACAAATATTCGTTCTGATTAACTTCGGATTACAAATCTAAACAAGAGTGTAGTGCCGCTAAAGCTTTAACGCATTCGTTTTAAGATTTTTATCAAAAATGAAATAATTACCACACATCTTGTCAATCTTGTTAGCAATGGCCATAAATACCCTTGTTTTTATAATTCTAAGGATGCAGGTTTAAGATTTGCACCCTTTTAAGAGAATTGAGAGCTAAGCTTACGAACTTTACCTAGGAAAAGTGGTAACCAGATCGCTTTCTCCCTTCTTAATAAAATTGTTTTATGACCAACTTTCTTAACACAAGTACCTTGATCGCGATTATAATTCTGCACGCTTTTGTGGGAAATAATGACCAGTATTTCAAAAAAAAGAATCCGGTCCATATCATAACGACCTGGGAACTTCCTGATGCGCTTGAGGAGGTGTCCGGACTTTCTTGGATTGGAGATCAAAAACTGGCAGCAATAGAAGATGAGTCTGGTTTGATCTATATCTATGATCTAGCCGAAAAGCGCATCGAACGCATTATTGAATTTGGCGATGATGGCGATTATGAAGGTGTTGCCGTGGTGGGTAAAGATGCTTATGTAATGCGCAGTGACGGCTTGCTGTTTGAAGTGCTTGATTATGCAGCAACGCATCCAGAGACTAAAACCTATCAGTCAGCGATGTCACACAAAAATAATATTGAAACCCTGGCGGTTGACCCCAAAAACCATCGCTTGCTTTTTGCACCAAAAGATTTGGATCCCAACGACGAAGATATCAAAGGGATTTATGCATTTGATCTTAAAAAGCATATGATGTTGCCCGACTTGGTCGCTCCGATTGCGATGAAAGACAAGGCGTTTAAA
Organism: Leeuwenhoekiella sp. CH_XMU1409-2; assembly: GCF_037029365.1. Lineage (NCBI taxonomy): Bacteria > Pseudomonadati > Bacteroidota > Flavobacteriia > Flavobacteriales > Flavobacteriaceae > Leeuwenhoekiella > Leeuwenhoekiella sp. CH_XMU1409-2. The sequence continues at coordinate 392,317 of NZ_JAYMEI010000001.1, forward strand.
AAGTTTGAGAAGCATAAAAGCTATCGTACGTTTAGACCTTCAGATCTGGCGGTTCATCCTAAAACCGGAGAACTGTATATTTTAGAAGGGGTGAATCCTAAACTTATTATTCTCGATACAACCTACGCCATCAAAAAGGTTTACGAGTTGGATGAAGATGATTTTGCGCAACCTGAAGGCATCACTTTTAGTCCGGAAGGTCGTTTGTTTATTTCGAATGAAGCCAGCGGCGGGACTCCCAATATCCATGAAGTTGAAATAGAGTAGGTAGGTTTGACTTTAAATTGCCTTTACAATTCTTAACCCAATGCTAACCTGTAGAAGTAGCATAGCTTAAGGCTTTATTGTTTTTTTGGAAGGATTCTCGAAGGCAAAGCACCGAAGGGAACATTTTGCTCGTAATCCCAAATAACAATTACCTTAGCGCTTATGAAAACCTTACTTTTAGCAGGTCTTGTAGTAGCGACTTTGTTCAGCTGCAAATCAAAATCTGAAGAATCAAAAGTGATGCATACACCACAAAAAGATCGTTTAAATATTCAGGTGCAGGGGCACAGAGGCGAACGCGGTAATTTACCGGAGAATTCGATACCTGCGTTTTTAGGCGCCTTGCGCAAAGGCGTTGATGTATTAGAATTGGATGTGGTGATCTCTAAAGATCAGCAGGTGGTGGTAAGTCATGAGCCGGTGATGCTTCCTTTGTATATGCTCACGCCGGAAGGGGATTCGATTCCGCAGGATAAGGAAAAGGAATATAACCTGTACCAAATGGACTACGCCGAGATCAAACAGTTTGACGGCGGTTCTAAAGGAAATGTGCGCTTTTCACAGCAGCAAAAAATGAAAACCTACAAACCTTTACTGAGCGAAGTTTTTGATACGGTTGCTGCAAGCATTAAGGAGGAAGGGTTGAAACCCGTAAAGTTCAACATCGAGATCAAATCAGTACCTGAAGAATACGATGTGTTTCAACCCCAACCAGAAGCTTTTGTAGATCTGGTGATGGGCGTAATTCAGGAAAAACAGATGGAAGAACACATCAATCTTCAGTCTTTTGATCCGGCGATATTAGAAGTGGTACATACCAAGTATCCTGAGATCGAACTGGCGTATTTGGTTGGTGAAAACACCTATGCCGAAAACAAAACCAAGCTGAGTTTTCAACCTGAGATCTACAGTCCGTACTTTAAATTACTAGATACTGCTGAAGTCGCGCAAATTCATAAAGACGGTTTAAAAGTCATTCCGTGGACGGTCAACGAACCGGAAGATATTGATGCGGTAATTGCGCTTAAAGTAGATGCCATCATCACCGATTATCCCGAGCGTGTGCTTGAAAAATTAAAATAAAGAAGGTCTCAAGTTTTCAGTAGTAGTTGTAACGACGGGTTAATCAGTGATTTTAAACATGATGCTTTAGGTAGTTTATGGCATTAAAGCCGCTCTAAAAATTAATAGGTTTCCTAAGATAAATCGCACTAAGGGTTTTAGCTTTGTCGGCGTTTGCCTAAGGTTTATGAACAAGAGTATGCTTAGATCAATTTTGCTTAGCTGTGGTACAGCCCTGCTGGCCTTACTCTATATTTTGGCGCCACTGCATCAATTCGTGTTAGAGGCCGCTCACGACCTGGAACACGAGTTTGATCACATCACGCAAAGCGAACATCAACACGATTTTTTTTCTGCCGAAGAACTCCTTGCCGAGGCCGGTCACGATCATCGCACTTTAGAATACATCAAGCAAGTACTCGAGCCTTTTGAAGACGATCTCAAAAAGGAACAAGAAAAAGAAAAGCCTACTCCCAAAAAGGTGGATAAGCACCTGCGCTTTGAATATGCGGTAGCATCCCCTGTGGTTGTGCAACACTTCATAAAACGTCAATTTGATCGTAGGACAGCAATACACAACGCTTTGCCTGTATTGCAACCGGTACCGCCTCCCGAAGTTTAAGAATAGCTCAAATCACATTTTTTAAAACCTGATGCAATAGCATTCAGGTTCACGTTGAGGTGCCGTAGCTATAAAGTTGTGCAATGCGATTTTGTTGCCTTTACGGTACCTAATCACTATTCTTATAAACACTTTTATGAAAAACATATATATCGTGTTGCTGTTGTTCTGTGCGTCTCTTTCTGCACAAAACCTAACAGGAACCGTAACCACTCAAGCCGGTCAAGCGCTTGAAAACGTAAACATCTATAACCTCAATAACGGAAAACACACCCACACCAATGCCAATGGAAGCTTTGTGCTTTCTTCGGTAGCCGTCAGCGATTCTATTGCTTTTTCCCGCCTGGGCTTTGCGACACAGCATTTGGTGGTTAACAAACGCAATGGAATAAACATCAGCCTGGCTGAAGCCAGCACTTCACTAGATCAGGTGTTGCTTACTTCTGAAGTGAACAGCCTGAGCAGTGTGGTGGCTGTAGACCTCAAGCTGAATCCCGTTAAATCTTCACAAGAGATCTTGCGCAAAGTACCCGGACTCTTCATAGGTCAGCACGCCGGGGGCGGTAAAGCCGAGCAGATCTTTTTGCGTGGCTTTGATGTAGACCACGGTACTGATGTGGCGATCAGCGTTGACGGGATGCCGGTGAATATGGTCTCTCACGCACACGGTCAGGGTTATGCCGACTTGCATTTTGTGATCCCGGAAACTATTGACAACATCGACTTTGGAAAAGGCGCGTATTATGCAGATAAAGGGAATTTCAATACCGCAGGTTATGTTGATCTTAGACTTAAAGAAAGCTTAGATGCGAGCAGCCTGTCGCTTGAAGCGGGGCAGTTCAATACTTCGCGTCTTACAGGAATGTTCAGCCTGATCGATGAGCAAAACCACTCGGCGTATCTGGCTTCAGAAATGTACCTGACCGACGGTCCTTTTGAGAGTCCGCAAGACTTCAACCGCATCAACGTTTTAGGGAAATACACCTATACCGATGCAAACAAAGACAAGATCACTTTGACGGCTTCGCATTTTCAAAGCAAGTGGGACGCTTCAGGACAAATTCCACAGCGTGCCGTAGATCAGGGGTTGATCAGCAGATTTGGTGCGATTGACGATACCGAAGGCGGGCAGACGAGCCGTAGCAATCTTACGCTTCAGCACTTGAAAAACTTGGAGCACAATGCCGTATTGAAGACCAATGCCTATCTTTCTAAGTATGACTTTGAGTTGTATTCTAACTTCACCTTCTTTTTAGAAGATCCCATCAACGGCGATCAGATCAAGCAAAAAGAAGAACGCTTTATCGCAGGCTTGCAGAGTACCTATGAGCGCAAACACATCGCATTGGGTGAAACCCGTTTAGATTATCAGGCGGGTGTAGGATTTAGATACGACAACATAGACGATGTTTCGTTATCGCACACCCTAAACAGGCAGACGGTTCTTGAGCCGTTGGCACTGGGAGATGTAGACGAACTCAACGCTTTTGCGTTTTTGAATACCGAATTTAAAACCGGGAAGTTCACCTTCAATCCGGCGGTGCGTCTCGACTATTTTAAGTTTGATTATTACAACAAACTCACCGAGACCTACGACAATCAGAGCGAAAGCAAAGTGGCATTCAGTCCTAAGTTTAACACCGTATTTGCACCGTCTCAAAACTGGCAGCTGTTCCTCAAGACGGGTATTGGTTTCCATTCTAACGATACACGCGTGGTGGTGGCAAATGGTGGAGAAGAAATTCTACCTGCAGCCTATAGTGCAGACTTGGGAACGATCATCAAGCCGATGCCGCGACTGGCATTGAATGCTACACTATGGACGCTGTTTCTGGATCAGGAATTTGTGTATGTAGGCGATGCCGGAATTGTTGAACCTAGCGGAAAAACCCGCCGAATGGGAGTAGAAGCCGGTGCGCGCTATCAGTTAAACGATTGGTTGTATGTGTTTGCAGATGCCAATTATACCCACGCCCGAAGCACTGAAGAAGCAGATGGGGAAGATAACATTCCGTTGGCGCCTAAGTTTACTTCCGCGGGTGGTTTGAGTGTAGATAATCTTTCCGGGTTTTCGGGATCTTTAGGCTACCGCTGGTTGGGCGATCGTGCAGCCAATGAAGACAACTCCATCGTTGCGGAAGGCTATTTTGTAACCGATTTTAACCTGAACTATACGATCGAGAACTGGACGCTAGGCGTTATCGTAGAAAACCTGCTGGATACCTCGTGGAATGAAACGCAGTTTGCAACCGAAAGTCGCTTGTTTAACGAACCGGCACCGGTTGAAGAAATTCACTTTACACCGGGAACGCCATTTTATTTAAGAGGAAAGATCACGTATAGATTCTAAAACTGGCACCGCCAGAGGGTTTTATACTCCATCCCGATAGCTATTGGGATGCCTCGAAATTGCAATTAATGCCTCTTGGGCCTACCCTGAGGTAAGTTTGCTTTTCTAAACGGTCTAAGTTCAGTTCTTCTGTGCTTAGACCGTTTTTTTTATTGGCACCGCCCAAGGTATCTATTGCTCGTATTTCTGCATTACGAGATACTTCAGCTGCGTATCCCCTGCATTGCTGATACCATGCATACTGTTTGACGGGCAGTACAAGCTGGTGTATGGGCCTACTTCTACTGTTTTTCCATCCAGATAGAATTCCGCAGTGCCTTCCAATACAAAGAAGAACTCGTCTTGAGGATGTTGATGTGGCGCATGCGTGGATTTACCCGGCTCTACCACACTCATCTTGATCGTTCTTCCATCGGTAAATTCCTTATCGGCAAACCAGAATTGATGCCCCACTTTAGTTTCCTGCGCCTGCTCTTCAGAATAGGTAGTCACACAATCTTCAAAGCTGTAAGTTTTGTCTGTCGGGGTTTGTTGTGCGCAAAGCGGAAAAGCCATACACAGCAAGATCACATAAAGAAAAGGCTTCATAATACTGAATTTAAAGCGCTTAAGTTACGCATTTTGTAAAGGAGTTTCGTAGGCCGGTATTGCGTAACTTTGATAAAAACCCGGGAATGCAAGAACTTTTTAAAATTTATCAGGTAGACGCCTACGAGGCCGCGCGTATTGCTGCAACTCCCAACGAGCCGCATACGCATTCCTACGAAGAGTTGATGATAGGCAGTGCCGGTGCGCTCGAGCATTTTATAGATTTTGACTCGGTAACCACGCGTGCGCCTTTTGTGAGTTTTGTGACCAAAGGCAAGGTGCACCGCGTGTATCCCAAAGCGGTCGATGGGCAGTGTGCCATTTGGGTGATTCGTTTTAAGAGTGAGTTTATTGCAGAGACCACCTTTCAACTGTATGCCTGGTATCACAAGCAAGCCGATCTCAGTCTGGAAGTCGGACCTTGTTTTGACCGACTGCTTACTGTGTGCGAACTGATGGCTGCCGAAATGCAACAGGAAACTCCAGATTATGCAATTATCCGTCAGTTGTTGAGTGCCTTGTTTACGATGGTGGAAGGCGAACGCAAGAAAATACATCCGGAAACCGATTATGCGCACAACACCAAGCATATTTCGTTTAAGAACTTTCTGGCGGTTCTAGAAGAGAATTACCACCGCCCGGTAGGTGTGGAGTATTATGCTGAAAAGCTGTTTATGTCGAGCCGTAACCTCAATTTGATCTGTCAGGATATTTTAGGTCAAAGCGTTTCAGAGATCATTGAAACCCGCAAGTTGATCGAAGCCAAAAACCTGCTGATCAGTACCGACAAAACCGTGAGTGAGATCGCTTACGAGCTGGGCTACAGTGACAATGCCTATTTTTCTAATGTCTTTAAAAAGAAGTCCGGCGAGTCACCGGGAGCCTTCCGTAAGGAGATGCAAGCCAAGCTTATTTCTTAATCTTACAATAGTTTTTCTGATAGGCTCAATGAAGTACAAGGATGTATTGCTGAACTTTGTTCTGTAAAAAATACGCGTCTTTTAAGACGGTGTATACTCAAAATCAGGTTATGAACCGATTGGATTTTTTAAAAATGGCAGCGATGCTGCCGATACTAGGAGCAGCTATGAAACTTAAAGATTTAGAAAAATGGAACCAGAGCCTTCCCAATACCGAAAAAATGCCGGTGTTGTTTTTAGGTCATGGGAGTCCGATGAACGCAATAGAAGAAAATCAATTTGTCACCGAATTCAGAAAACTGGGGCAGGAACTCACCCGCCCACAGGCTATTTTATGTATTTCGGCACACTGGGAAACGCGAGGGACTTTTGTAACGGCGATGGAGCACCCGCAAACCATTCACGACTTTGGCGGTTTCCCTCAAGCCTTGTTTGACGTGCAATACCCTGCACCGGGCAGTCCGGAACTGGCACTTGCAACGCAAAAGTTGGTAACAAGCACCGAAGTACATCTGGATGATAAATGGGGATTGGACCACGGCTCGTGGAGTGTGATCAAACATATGTACCCTGATGCGATGGTAGCCGTGATCCAGATGAGTATCGACTATACACAGCCAGCGCAATACCATTATGATCTGGCTAAAGAACTGGCAGCACTTCGTCACAAAGGCGTGCTTATCGTAGGTAGCGGGAATATGATCCACAACCTGCGCCGCGTGGCCTGGGACAAACTCAACGCGCCTTATGCGTATGATTGGGCACTGGAAGCTCGCGAGAAAATGAACACCGCAATTCTTACCCACGATCACCAAACGCTTATCGATTTTAGAAAGCAAGGCACTGCTTTTGACCTTTCGATCCCCACCCCTGAGCATTACCTGCCGCTGATCTATGCGTTGGCCTTACAAGACGATCAGGATGAGGTACAGTTGTTTAACGACGAACCTGTTGGTGGGTCGTTGTCTATGACGTCGTTGAAGATTGCATAAACACAATTGAAAGCACGTGCTTTCAATTGTGTCTTTTCAATTCGTAATTCTTCGATGTATATGGCTGAGGTACTCTGTTTGAGTAAACTTAACGTCTAATTAAGTTCTTTACTTTTCTTTGCTTGTCCAAAGAAAAGTAACAAAAGAAAAGACCCTTTTTCTTAGGTATTTTGCCTTATCAGGCA